>CAYWCK010000208.1:0-9165 GCA_964456685.1 uncultured Bifidobacteriaceae bacterium
TCTACTCCAATTCGCGAATTCTCTCCGCGCGTCGTACTCCTCGCCATCAAACTCGCCACTCGCTGTAATCGGCCCGTCCGTGGTCAGCTTCCATGATCCATCACTGACGATTTCGCTCACCGAGCCATCCGTGTATTCGAGTCGCAACTGCAGAATCATCTTCGGCCAGCCGAAATTCACTGTACCCGCATAGACCTTGCTCCGATCCGAGCAGAACCGCCCGCCACCGAGTACCGCACCGATGGTATTTGCGCCCGGACGAATTTGCTTCGTCACATCGTGCGTCACGTAGTAAACGCGCTTGTCGTATTGGGACAGGGCTGGCGAAAGCACGGCGTCGCCGACTTTGCTGCCGTTCAGATAAAATTCGGACAAACCAAGGCCAGAAAAATAAGCTGTCGCCCGCGAAACCCGTTTTTCGACCGCGAACTCCTTTCGCAACCAGCGTGCTGGGAAGCGGCGGTTCTCCGAAGTGCGGGTGTCACCCCACGGTTCCATGCCGGCTGGGCCGAGCACCTTTGCACCGGGCCAAGTGGAGTCGTCGAAATCCGGCTTGTTCCAACCCTTCGGTGCGACTTTTGAAACCTTCCACTTACCGTCTGTTCGAATCACCAACGGTTCGCCCTCGGTAAACTCGACCGTGAGCAACCCAACCACGCCGGCGGGATTGGGAACTTCGCCCACGTTGATGCCGGTGAGGCAGAAGGCGTAGGTCAGGCCGGACTCAATGCGGGTGGTGATGTCGTTCCATTTGACCGTTTTGAAATTGTTGCGTGCGCCGAGGTCGTTCTCGTTGATCCAACCACGTGCCTCATTG
This sequence comes from uncultured Bifidobacteriaceae bacterium, assembly GCA_964456685.1. Taxonomy (GTDB): domain Bacteria; phylum Verrucomicrobiota; class Verrucomicrobiia; order Limisphaerales; family JADLHS01; genus CAYWCK01. Next base: position 818 of record CAYWCK010000208.1, read on the forward strand.
TCGCCGGTGTATTGGAAGAGGGCGTGCTTGATCTTGCGTCCGCCCGGAATGGTGAGTACCCGGCGAAAATAGTTGGTTTCAACCGGCGCCGCCTTTGCCGGTTCGCCCTCGGGAAACCAGATCCACGAAGTGCCGGTAAGCAGGTTGGTCGCATCGCTGGCGTCCAAGCCAATCCACTGCGCCTTCCATTCGTCCGCCGCAAGAATGCCCATGCTCCACTTGGCCGGTGCACTCCAGGCGGACTTGTTCCCCGCGCGATTCCAAATGCGGACCTTCCAGAAGCATTCCTGGTGGGAAGGCAGCGGGCGGCCCGCGTAAGGCACGAGCACGGATTGTTCAGAATCCACCTTCCCGCTGTCCCAAAGGTCACCTTCCTCCGCGTGCAACTTTGTGGCGCTGCTGGCCACCAGAATTTGATACGCCGCCTGCCGTTCGCCACGAACTCTCGACTCAATTTGCCAGCTCATGCGAGGTTGCGGAACATCAAGGCCAAGCGGATTCTCCCGCCACTCGCAACGGAGTTCGTGAAGTTGCAGCGCCGCGGAGGCAGTACATGCCAGGAGCAAAGAGAGGCCCAGAAAGAGTGCGGACAATTTCCGCCGTCGAAGCCCAAGGCCAGCGCAGATCGAGTTCATCACGCAGCAGCCTACTGCTGCAGGACGAGGCGCTCTATCGAAATAGCGCCGAATGCCTTGTCGAAAATGTCATTGGAGGGAGCGATCTGGGCAAAAAATCTGCGGGGGCGACTCTTTCGAGCCACCCCCGCGGAACCAGTTAGTCCTCTAACCACTAACCTCCTTGAAAAAACAACAATACTTCCAAAATCTGGATAAATTGACCGTCCTTTACGGCGCTAACGACGCCCATTTAATGCAACGAATCGCGGGCAATGTCAACGAGATGTTATGAAAACATTTCGCCACAGCAACGACAGAGCCGACGCGATTTAGCGCTGCTCGTACCCGTCATCACGGAGGGAGGAAAGAAATTCGTAAGACCCAGAAGCCAATTCCAAGGTGACAGTGTTTTCGTCAATTCGGGTGCATCTCACGCCTTTCGCTTCGGCTATTGTGCGACCGGATTCGAACACTTCCGAGCGGTCCTGCGAAGGAAGAATAACCGTGCCGGAAGTGTTGGCCGGAATCCGCACCTTCAACCGAAACTTCCCAGCATCACGCCGCCATTCGCACGTCACGTCTCCGCGCACAGAGCGGTAACTGGCCCGCGCCCATTTCACATCACCGACGGGCTGGGGTTTGATCAAAACATTCTTGAACCCGGGCGCAGCCGGGTCGGGAGCAATCCCAACCAGATCGTGATAGAACCACTCGTTGATCTGACCGAGCATGAAATGGTTGTGGGAGGATTGCCGGCGAGCGTCCCAAGCTTCGGTCAAACTGGTCGCCCCCATTTTTAGCTGGTAACCGTAACCGGGTTTGTCGCTTTGGTTGTTGATGTCGAAGATCACATCGCTGCGCCCCCCGTCCGCCAGAGCGCGCAGCAGGTAGCGATACCCGACATCGCCGGCAGTGAGCGCGTTTCCGCGCGAACGCACGTCGCGCACGATGGCTGCCACGACTTTCGCGCGGTTGGCGGTCTCCACGATGCCCATGACCAGTGGAATGGCGTTGGCACATTGGGAGCTGGTGGCGTACGTCCCCTCCGCCGTGTTATAGAACTTCTCATTGAACGCACGCCGGATTTCCTCCGCCTTCGCCGACCAGTGCCTGGCCTCCTCGGTTTTCCCCAGCAAGGCCGCGGTTCGTGCGAGAATCCAATGATCGTAGAAGTAGAATGCAGTGGCCGGCAGCGCGATGGGCGTGAGTTGCGAAACACCCGGCGGATTCGGCCCAATATCGTACCAATCACCCAAGCCGTGCGACAGAATGTTGTTGGTCGCGCGGGTCGAGAGAAATTCCACGTACCGCTTCATGGTGTCGTAGTTGCGGCGGAGCAGCTCGATGTCGCCGGCAAACTCGTATTGCTGCCAAGGCACGAGGAGGTTTGCGCTGCCCCACTCCGGCGAATCGCCAAACTTGCCGCGGAGATTCACCTTGTCTCCCGCGTCCCGAAAGATCGTGTATTCCGGTGCGGTGGTCGGCACCAGTCCTTCCGGCAATTGTGAGTCCGCCATGTCGTTCATGCTCTTCGTGAAAAGCGCGTTTAGGTCGAACTCATAGCGAATCGCCGGCCCGTTCAGATGATATTCCTCCAACCAACCCAGCTTCTCGCGATGCGGGCAATCGGTCAGCACCGAAACCATGTTCGCGCGCTGCGCCCAACGGATCAGCGTGTGAATGCGATTGAACAGGTCATTCGAACAGGCGAAGTCCCCGATTGGCTGGCTCACCGAATGAACCACCACGCCTTCGAGGCTTTCCACGACAGGCAACTTGGTTTCACCCGGCGCGGGGGAGAGCTCCACCTGAAAGTACCGCGATCCGTGATAGAAGAACTGCGGCATCCACGTCTCGCTCTTGCCGGTGCCCGCCAGCGTGAATTTCCAGTAGGCATCGCCGCGCGGGCCGCCGCATGAACTTCGGTCAGCGTAGCCGTTGGTCGTCACCAACTCCGCGGGGATGGCCTTCACGCTCGCGCCCGCCGGACCACGGGCTTTGAATCGCGCCATCAGCGGAGCATTCTGGCCGAAGTCGTAAACGGCCACGCCATTCGTCAATTGCGTAATTGCAACGGGCTTGAGCACTTCGATTTCGCGCAGCGGCGGCGCCGAACAACTCAGCCCGCGCAATTCGCCGCCCGGCCCGCTCACAATTTGTGCCGGCCGCCATTTGGAATCATTGAACTTCGGCGCGTCCCAGCCGCGCTGCACGAGCCGCGCATCAAAATCTTCGCCCCCGTAAACGGTGCCGAATGTGATTGGGCCGTCATCCATCCGCCATTGCGCGTCGGTCACGAACGTTTCCGTTGAACCATCAGCATATTCGAGGCGGATTTGCGCGACAGCCTTCTGGCCACCAAACGAACCTTTGAACTTCGTGTAGCGACCGCCACCGATGGAATTGTACATTCCGTTACCCAACGTGATACCGACCGCATTGTCGCCACGGCGCAACAATTTGGTGACGTCGTGCGTTTCGTAGAGACAGGTTTTGTCATACTTGGTCCAGCCTGGCGAAAGCAGGTTGTTGCCGGATTTCCGGCCGTTCAGGAACAGCTCGAAATGGCCCAGCCCACAAACGTGCACCAACGCGCGTCGCAAACCATGTTTGACCACGAACTCGCGACGCAGCAAGACATTCGGGACATTGGTGTCATTGACGCCGAGCCACTGCGCGCCCAACCAGTCGGCCGGATTCAAAACCCCCATCGTCCAAGTAGCCGGCTGACTCCATGTGGAAGTCCGGTCGTACTCGTCCCAGGAGCGGACTTTCCAGTAAACATGCTGGGAAGACTTCAAGGCCGCACCGGCATACCGGATATGCACCGATTCCTCACTCACGAGCTTTCCGCTATCCCAGAGATCGCCTCGACCCTTCGCGAGCAATTGAGGTGAGGAGGCCACCAGGATTTGAAAAGCGGTCTGGCGCGCGCCGCGTTCCTTGCTGGTCAACTTCCACGACAGTCGCGGTTGGGCTACATCCACCCCCAGCGGGTTCTCGTAATATTCACAGCTGGTCTCGCTGACCGATAGCGCTGCGGAAACCGTCACCGTCCCGGCGAGTAGCGCGGCACAAAAAATCCCATACCGCTTGCGGAGTGAATTGGTGCTGATCTTCATGATGCTTTGTCGGCACCACGATAGCGGCGAGCTTCCCGGGACGGCATCGCAAGGATTGCAATTACCGCATCCCATTTTGACCAGAGTCCCTTCTTCCCCAAATGCCACCAAGACTTAGCTAACGCGCTCGCGCTGCGCTGCGTGCCCGCGGGAACGGGAACTAATCGGGCCGGAGATTCCCATCAAGTTTCCGCGCTTTGCCTTGGGGCACGCTCAATCGGACCGTCTTGTCGCCCAGCCGGACGATGCACGTCCCATCACCGGAAACATTGCGCACCGTCGCCATCGCCAATCGTCCCGCTTTCCAGCTCAGATCCACTTCCATCCCGCCACGCGCACGCAGACCCGTGACCGCACCCGTTGGCCATGCCTTGGGCAACGCCGGCAACAGGACAATCTCGCCCGCGTGCGACTGAACCAACATTTCGCAAAGCCCAGCCACGCCGCCAAAGTTGCCGTCAATTTGAAACGGCGGATGCGTATCGAACAGATTTGGCAACGTGGATTTTGCCAGGAGCGCCTGAACATTTTCCCCGGCCCTGTCGCCGTCCCCGAGTCGCGCCCAGAAATTGATGATCCACGCGCGGCTCCAGCCCGTGTGACCGCCGCCACTGGCGAGCCGTTTCTCCAAAGATTTTCGCGCCCCCGCCGCCAATTCAGGCGTGCCCGTCAAAGTGATCTGCCGCCCGGGATGCAACGCGAAGAGATGCGACGTGTGCCGATGCCCCGGTTCGGCTTCCTTGAATTCCTCGCTCCATTCCATCAAACGGCCGTCGCTGCCGATTTGCGGGAGTTGCAGTCGCGCCTTAGCTCGTTCCACCTCGGCCACCGTTGGCTCGTTCACGCCAAGAATCCGAGAGGCTTCAAGATAGTTGTTGAATGCGTCCCAAATAATTTCCTGTTCCATGCTCGGCCCCATGCATAGCGACGCCTTTTGTCCGTCAGCCGTAATGAACGTGTTCTCCGGCGAAGTTGCCGGACCGGCCACGAGTTTCTTGGACTTCGGATCTTCGACGAGCCAATCAACACTGAACTCGGCCGACGCGCGCAAGATGGGAAGCACACGCGACAGGTAATTGGTGTCGCGTGAAAACGCGAAATGCTCCCACAGGTGCTGCGACAACCACGCGCCCGCCGACGGTGAAAGTCCCCACGAGGGCGATTCGCCGGGCGCGGTGAAACCCCACGCGTTGGCGATCGTGTGCACAGTCCATCCCCGCGCACCGTAATGAATCTTCGCAGTCTTTGCGCCCGGACCGGTCAAGAATGCGATGTACCGATCCAGTGGTTCGAAACATTCGGGCAGATTGGCCGTCTCCACCGGCCAGTAGATCATCTGGAGATTTATGTTGGCGTGGTAGTCGCAGTTCCAGGGCGTGTTAATGCCGTCGGCCCACAGGCCCTGCAAATTCGCGGGCATATCGCCCGGTCGCGAGGAACTGATCATCAGGTAACGTCCAAATTGGAAGTAAAGGGAGACGAGCGCCGGGTCGCTCGCGCCCTTGCCGATCGCCTTCAAACGCTCATCGGTGGGCAGCTTTGCCGCATCCGTGCTGCCGAGATCGAGCGCGACGCGTTCGAACAACGCGCGATAATCCTTGATGTGGGCAGCACGCAATTTGGCGAACGATCTGCGGCTGGCGGCATCCAACTGGGTTCTCGTCGTCTTCTCGGGATCGCCTTGCCGCCAATCGGGCAACTGCATCCGGTAATCAGTGGCAGCGACGAGCAGCAGCGTCACGGCACTCGCACCTTCGACCCGAAGTTCACCGCTGTGTGCGGTGACTTTGCCGTCTTCACAAATCACCTTAAGTCGCGCGGCATAGCGCATCCCCTCCTCCGCTACGCCATTCCACAACTGGCCGCCCATCAACAATTCGTCCTTGCCCACCGCGGAAAGCCCCGCGGCTTCGGAGCGCGACAAGCTCGCGCGGAAACTCAGCGCAGCGCGCTTGTTTGCCGTAAGCCGCATGACGAGCACCTGATCCGGAAAGCTGGAAAAAACTTCGCGTTCGAAACGCACGCCGCCCCGTTCGTAAGTCACCCGCGCAGTGGCGGTGTCGAGATCGAGCTCGCGCCGGTAGTTTGCGAGGGCGCCCACGTCGTTCGGAAACTCAAGCTTCAAATCCCCCAGAGTCTGATAGGTGCCGAAAGGCACGCGCGCCCCCCGACCGTGCCCCGAGCCGGCACCTTTGCAGATGAGATTCTTGTCCGCGAGCGTTTGCGCCTCGGCGTATTTGCCAGCAAAGAGCAATTGGCGAATTTCCGGCAAGGCCGTGAAGGCGGCGGGGTTGTTGTCGTCGGCCGGCGCGCCCGACCAAAGCGAGTCCTCGTTAAGCTGCAGACGCTCGGAATTCACTCCGCCAAAAATCATCGCGCCAAGCCGGCCGTTGCCGACGGGGAGCGCTTCGTTCCAATTTGAAGCCGGCTGCCGATACCAAAGCGCCAGCGGCGGATCGGATTTCGGCGGGGAAGCAGAGGCGGTCAACTGGATAAGACAAAGACTTGCCAGGCCAAAGCGGATGAGTTTGTGCAGAACGATTTGCGACTTCATGAGGGTATTGCGCACTGCCGGGACTCTGCGCGAATCCGGCGGGTGCAGCAATCTGGATTTCACGGCTTCGCCACCGCGAGAGGCAACAGGCGGACCGGACCGAGCAGTCCGGCATCGGCCAGTGGCCAATCGGCGGCGCTGAAGGGTTTGTAGTCCTGGTTCACGAAATTGATGTCGTGAAAATTCTGCCACTTCACGCCGCGCCGATCGATGTCACGAATGCGATTGGCCGACGTGCTCGTGACTTCGACTTGGAGGAGGTTGCCGGCAGGTTTCAGGTTGTCGACCGTGACCACGAACGGCGACAGCAGGAGCGTTCCAAAATCTTTACCGTTCAATCGCACGCGCGCGGATTGAACCACTTTGCCGAGGTCGAGTTGATAACGCTTGGCCGGAGAAGCGAATGGCGCATCAAACGTGGTGGAGTAGCGTGCGGTGCCGGAAAAGCGCGCAGCGGCATCGCCCAAACGAGTCCACGAACCGGGTTCGCCGCTCGAAAAGGCTGCGGGCAAAGCCGGCCCACCGCTCAGAAACTCCACGCGCCATTGACTCGCGAGTGGTTGGGCAGAACCCGCACCTTCCTCGTAACGCCAGGCCGGACCACTGGCGGTCTTGGTGTTGAAGGTGCGGACGATGACAGATTCGCCGGGGCCGATTTTAAGAAACACCTCCGTCGTGTCAGCGGCGCTCTGCCGAGACGCCGCTACGCCAGAGCGGCCTGACATTGGGTTCATGATCACAGCTGACCTCGCTTTGGTAGCTAGCGGAATCCAGCGGTTCACCGGATCCTCACCGCGATTCGCGATGAAATAGAAACGACCGTCAGAGGTCTTGCGACGGATGCACATCAAGCCGGGAATGTCGAAGAGCGATTCTCGCGGCGCAGAATTTGTGGCGGAGGCCGCCAAGCCCTCTTCAAACGCACCCTTCCCGATATGATGAATCTGCCGGCGAAAATTGGGACTCACGGAAAACTCCGGATCAAAAATGCTCTTGCTCAGAACCTGCGAATACTCTGCCTCATCACGGGCTGATCCTCCTCCACCGGCAGCGCGAGTTGGCAGGCCACTTTCAAATACGACGCGGCCACCCGCGGTCGCAATCGCGACCAACTGCTTCAGCGTTGCAACGGGCAGGCGTTCGCAATGTGGAACAACAATGTGACTGTAACTCGCACCAGCCACTTCGATTCGCCCGTCCGTGCTCACCTTCAACTTCGCAAGCTGCCGGTCGGACACGTAATCGAACGAATAACCACGCTGCGACAACCGCTCAGCCGTCTTCCCGATGGGCTGGTCCTCAAACCAACCCCGCGCGTGAACGGTCAGGTGCGGCAGCAGGCGCGTGTCCGGCTGCGACCAGAAATCGTGAATCGGCCAGTAGAGCAAAATGTCGTTGTCCGGCTGGCCGCTTTGCAGCACGGACTGGCAGCGCGCGACGTAATCGTTCAGCGCGCGCACGTCATGCCATACGGCATTGCGCGGATTCATTTCGTAGCTCGCATAGAAAACCCAGCCCGGCCACGGCGCTTCGTCCGGCGAATAGCAAGTGCCGTGATAGAAAACGTGGTTGACGCCGGAGAGGAACAAATCGTCGAGCAGATACTTCATGTCGGCGAGCGTCTCGGTGAAATGCTCCTTCAGCCAAGTACCGGTTTCGCAGCCGACGAGCTTGCGCCCGGCCACGTGCGCGGCCGACGAGGCGAATTTCGAGATGAGCTTGCTACGATCGTTGCGGAACATTTCCGTTTCGGGAATGTCGGCGAGGGCGTAAAGGTCGAGTAGATTTCCCGGCGAACCATGCGCTTCGTTGCGCGTGAGGAAGCCGTGGTCGTGTGACCAATTCACCCACTGCGGCAGCGTCTGCTCAATGATGATGTCGGAGACGGTTTCGCGGTAGTCGCAGAGGACGCGGCTGGAGTGGTCGTTGGTCGCCTTGCCAAAAAGGGCGGGCAACTCGGCTTGCAAGCGGTAGCCACGGCGCTTTTCGAACTCCTTGAAAAACACCACCGACCAATCGGATTTGTATTCGTAGGAGTCGTGATACTGCGCCCGC
>CAYWCK010000209.1:0-9102 GCA_964456685.1 uncultured Bifidobacteriaceae bacterium
GAATGTCCTGCTGCAACGCTGCGGTTGGGATGCGGCGCGCAATGAATTCGCCGGCGGACGCGCTGCCAACTACGAATTCTATTCCGGCTTCGGGCTCGCGCTCGGTCAATCTCCTTCGGTCAAGGATGACGCGATCCATTCCCTCAGTTGTGCGGTCGTTCCGCTGCCCGACGCCACGTTCCACCACTTCGGCACCAGCGCGCAAATGATCGAGTCTGTCTCCGCGTTGCAAAATCTCGTCCTAGACGAAACCAAACTCGGGCTCGCTGGCGCGCGGCGGCATCCCGACCAGTATTTGCAAAATGCGAAGTGCAATCTCTCGCTGCGCCGCGAGGAGAATCACACGCTTTGGATCGAGAACAGCGTGCTGCCGGATTCGTGGCGGCTCGCCCACGAGCACGTGTTCACCGGCGTCCCCGAAAATCGCTGGGATTTGCAACTCGAACCCGGCGTGTGTCTCGATTTTGTGGCGCTGGCGGGCGGAAAACTCGGTCTCCGTGCGTACGGTTTCCGCGATGCTTTCAGCGGTGCGCTCGGCGATGAGAAAACCAAGTGGTTCGGTCGCCCGGTTCGTGATTGGTTCGCCCAACGTGGCCTGGCGATGGACGCGTGTGGGCTCGATCCCAAAACGGACATCCAGTTCGCCCCACTGTTTCCCGTGCTGCCGGCGAACGAGCTTGATCCACGTTTCCTCGAATGGCTTTTTGCAGCGCATCCGCCAACGGGGGACTCGAATCCAACCGGGGGCGACCAGACAATTCCCCCTCGCCCCCTCCGAGGGGGAGAGGGCCGGGGTGAGGGGGCAGCTTCAGACTTTGCCAAACTCTGGCGCAAACTCCCCCGCCTCTCTGCCCAGGAACTCCTCGAACAAGCCGATGTGCAAGCCATTCACGCACGCCGCACCGAACTCCGCTCCGCCTGCCTCGCGCCGATGATGCGCAATCATCGTTGGAGCGTGTTCTACAATCTCGACCTCGAAAGCACGGCCACGGATTTCGCGCGGCAACCGACTCCGCTGCCCGAAATCAACTTCGCGGAGCACGACGAGCCCATGTCCCTCGTGCGCGACCAGATGTTCCGCGCGGCGGTGTTGCGTCGTCGTGGCGAGAGCGGGTGGGAGAAATTTGAAGCCAATGCCTTCGGCCGTCTCCGCGAACTGATCGTGCGCGAAGCGCAGATTCAGCCTGCGCAACCGCGCCGCGATGTGCTCGAAGATCAAATCGTCTGGGCGCGCAGCCCGGCCCGGCTCGATCTCGCGGGTGGCTGGACCGATACCCCGCCCTACTGCATCGAGTTCGGTGGCAAAGTGGTGAACCTCGCCGCCGATCTCAACGGCCAACCGCCCGTGCAGGTGTTCGCCAAGCTTTGCGAGCGGCCGGAACTCGTCGTGCGCTCGATTGATCTCGGCGTCGAGGAGCGCATTTGCACCTACGCCGAACTGGAAACCTACGCGCAACCGGGCAGCGCGTTTGCCCTCGCCAAAGCCGCCTTCGCGCTCGCGGGTTTTCTGCCGCAGTTCCATGCCGATGGCGGATTCGATTCACTCGAACAACAACTGCGCGATTTTGGCGGCGGCATTGAACTTTCGCTCCTCGCGGCCGTGCCGAAAGGTTCGGGTCTCGGCACGAGCAGCATTCTCTCCGCGACCGTGCTCGCCGCACTCAGTGAATTGTGCGGACTGAACTGGGATCGCACGGTGATCTACTCGCGCACGCTGGCGCTGGAGCAGATGCTTACCACCGGTGGCGGCTGGCAGGATCAGGCGGGCGGATTGTTCCGCGGCATCAAGTTGATCGAGACCGCGCCCGGCCTTTCGCAAAAGCCGACGCTGCGCTGGCTGCCGGAACATCTGTTTGGCCACGCGTTCGCCAATCGCACAATCCTGCTCTACTACACCGGCGTCACGCGGCTCGCGAAAAACATTCTGGCCGAAATCGTGCGCGGAATTTTCCTGAACTCGCCAAGCCACCTTGGTTTGATTTCCGAGATCGGCCTCAACGGCGAAACTGCCGCCGCCGCGATTCAGAAATGCGATTACGATCTGCTCGCCGCCGCCATCCGCGAGCGTTGGGAGCTGACGCAACGCCTCGATTCCGGCACGAACCCGCCGGCGATTCAAAGCCTGCTCGCCAGCGTGAACGATTATCTTAGCGCCGCGAAACTGCTCGGCGCCGGCGGCGGCGGCTACCTGCTGATGCTGGCCAAGGACGAAACTGCCGCCGCCCGCATCCGTCAGACACTCACCGAACGCCCGCCGAATGCGCGCGCACGGTTTGTGGATTTCGGTTTGTCGGATACGGGGCTGCAGGTGACGAGGAGTTGAACTCCTGAATCTGAATACTGGGAGCAGCGCGATTAACTGCTAGATTTGTCGTGCGTCTGGCGTGCTTTTCGAGGGATTGCATACTTGATAACCGCTAAGATGCCAATTATCAGGCACCCACATTTTGTGTAAATCGTAGCGTATCCTCGCTCGCCTCCACCAGCGCCGCTCCACGCCTCTCCGTAGCGCACTGCCGCCCAAATGATCATACATGAAAAAGCATGAAGTCCGAATGCCGCCAGAGCAATAATTGTGATTTTCAGAGGCCGCATGGGCAAAGGAATGCAAAAAAGCAAAATGCAGACGCCGAGCAGGCTGGGTCCGTATGGCAACACACCTAGTGGATGCCATTCCCACTGCGTCCTAAATCCGGCGTTGTAGAAAATCTCTACACCAAATCGTCCATCTACACGACGGTCGGGCAACACAAAAAGATACGAACTCAAAAACAGTCTATTGTCTCCAGCGTAATGACCTTGGCTCCTGTAAAATCCTACGTGGAGAGGCCCAGGAGGGTTCACTTTCTGCCCATGACTGTGCCAAGCTTCACCAGTATGCTTGTATTGAAAGGATGCGTACTGAGTGGTCAAAAGCGACACCTCAACAAACCCAAGCAAGGAATTTTCATCGGGTGAACCCGCGTGAAAGTCAGAGAACGTAAATGAATTTCCTGGAGAAGGTTTGATTTCATACTGAAACCACCGATTGGCTTGTGTGGCCGCACGGAGGTCAACCTTCATCCACATTTTATCTCGCAAGAGGATCAAAGAATCTTCATTGGAGTTCCACAACACTCCAGTAAGATTCAGCTGATCATTTCCGATGGCAGGTGCTGGCTCCAGTGGTACTCGCTTCGTTTTGAGACCGAACCCGACCACCCCAATCGCGAAACCACAAAACGCAAGACTCAGTCCTAGTTTCATATTTCACCCTTAGCTTCTGCACTGACTGACGCTTCACGATTGCGCGAAGCATCCGGGAGTACGCCAACCCTCCGGCGCTCATGGCACCGCAACAGCTCACCGTATCCTAATCCACCAACCGGAACAGCCGCCCGTCGCCGGGCGCGAATTTCACGTCAACGAGCCGGCGGACGTTGAGGGATTTGCCGGCGGACCATTCGCCGGTCTGGCGATCGAGTTCCTGCAATTTCTTTCCCGGAATCAGAACGCGCACCACGGCTTTCTGCGCCTCGCGATAATTGCGGTTCACGATCATGAACGCGCTGGCCCGGCCGTTCGTCCCAAACACGCCCACGACATATTCACCGCGGCTGGCAATTTGAATCGAGCCGGGATTGGGCAACGGCTCGCCGCCGTACGGCAGCGGCGCCGTGTGATAAGCGCCGAGGGACTCCAGTTGCATCAGCGCCGGACCGAAGCGCGCGAGTTCCTGGTTCAATTTCGCCACCGGTTGCAGCAGCGGCGCGGGCTTGCCATCCTGGTAAAGTCCGTTGTAGGCGACCGGTCCCCAGTAAGTGAAGTAGCTGATACCGCGCCCCCCATACGCCAACGTGGTGAACACCAGCCAGCGCAGTTCGTCGGCATCAGGCAGTCGCCAGCTCTTCTCGATGGTGTTCGCCTGGATGATGTTTAGAAACGGTTTGTCCGCTTCTTGCGCCGCCAGTCGGATGAGGCCGAGGTTGAGGAAGTATTGCTTGCCATCGTGCGCCACGCCGTTGGTGTGCTTCAGGAAGTGGTAGTGGTCGTAGCTGATGAGGTCGGGGTCAACCGTGGCGATGAACTGTTTCAGGTGCTCGCGATAGCGCAGCACGGTTTTGTCGCTCGTATCCACGCCCGCGAAGTCCGTTGGATAACCCACCCGCGCGCGGTCGGCGTTCGATGCACTCACACCCAGTTGCTTTTCGTTGGCGTAGGTCGGGTAGAGGTTGATGTAGGCGAGGTGCTGCGGATCACGTTCGCGCAAGAAGGCGACCAGCCGTCCCCAACCCGGAAACGCGCCTGCGCCGGGTTCATCCGTCAGGTGATAGGCTTCGAGCGCGGGATGATTTTTGACGCGCGCAATCAGCGCTTCGAGTTCGGCGCGTTTGGCGGGATCGTCGAGCGTGGCGGGATCGAGCAATGGACTTTGCAGCATCGCGCGCAGGTGATGCCGCGCTGCGACATCAAGTCCGTCCGGCGGGGTCCAAGTGAGATTGAAACCTTCAGCCGCGACGCGGGTGAGCGCTTCATCGGTGGCCGGTGGTGGACACCAGAAGGTGATCAGGAAGCGGTCCTGCTTCCAACGCTCCAGCACAGCCGAAGTTGCATCGGGGAGAAAACTCAGACAGAGCGTGGCGGACAAAGCAATCAAGAGACGGTGCTTCATAATTCAATCCTCCGAGTCTGACGCCGACCCGGCGTGCCGCAATCCAAATCTGTTTAGCGGAATTCGTTCGGAGCGCATCATCATCAACTGAAAGACCCATTTTCGAAATGGTGGCTCTCCCTCACCCCGACCCTCTCCCGCTGGGAGAGGGAGGCAGAGGTCGCGGTTCTCGCATGACCAAGGTCCAGCCCCATCTGCAACCTCCAGCTCAGCGAGTCGAAAAAGCCGGCAAACAATTTCCCTCTCCCAGCGGGAGAGGGTCGGGGTGAGGGAGAAACGTCTGTCGGAAATCTCCGTACTCATTTTCGACAGGCCCTCGGCCCGGGGCCGCCAACTGGATTCACGGCTCAATTAACGGCGCTCACTTCACATCCAACGCCTCGCGTTTGGGCAGTGCAGGGAATTGCTGGTGCGGTTCGGTCTGATACCAGAAGGCGACGGAAGCGATATCGTCTTCGAGCGGCAGGTAGCGTCCGCCCGATTGCCAACCCAACGCCTGGATCGTGACTTTCAGATCCTTCTCGAACCGCACCGGATCGGTCACGTGCCAGCGGTAAAGCCCGAATCGTTGTCCGACTTCATACACCTTGTCCGGCGGCAGCACTTGGGCGAGTCCGGTGTAAGGGGTCGAGAAAACGGTATAGCGATTCTTCCCGTCCGGACCTTTGGTGTCGAAATTATACGAACCGCAGAAATAATCTTCCGTGCCGGTGCCGGCGATCGTGGGGAATTCCTTGTCGCCGTCCATGAAGAATTTGATTTCACCTTCGCCCCACCAACCCGGGCTGTGCACTTCCCACGCGAGGTAAGTGCCGACGTATTGTCCCCTGCCCTTCACGCCATCGAGAATGGTATAGAGGCCTTTCTGCTTAAGCGGGGATTCGCGGCGGAATTGCGCATGCAGATACGCCGTGTTACGCGGCACAGCGTCGAGTTCGTAATTGATCTGGTAATAAATGGTCATCGTTTTGTCATCGAGGTTCTCCAACGTCACGCGCGCCTGTTTGCGGAACGGCATGGGCCAGTAGCAATTGAAGGCGCTGCCGGGATTCACGCAGATGGCGAGCGAGTTGATTTGAGCGTACTTTCCCCAGCCGCTGGCAAAGAAATCACCCACGGGACATTCAATGGACGGTTCCTTTTCGCCGTCCCAGTAGAAGCGAATGATCGAGCGACGGAAATTTCCCGTGGGCGTCATCCAGATTTGCGTGATGCGGCCCGGGCCTTTGATGTCCGCGAGCGTGAAGTTGGAATGCGCCCCAACCCGGACGTACGGAGACACCTTCCATCCCTGCCCCAGTTCACGCGCGGCGTTCCAAGCCGAACCATTGTTCGTGGCCATCGCGGCCCGACCTCTTTCTCCAGTAAAATTTTCCGGACTGACGGAACGAGTCCGGGCGCTGGTAATTTTCGGGAGTTCATCCAGAGGCGAGGCCAAGAGGACGGGCGTGAGCGCGCCGAGAGCGAGCAAGGTGATGAGTTTGTTCATGGCGAGTGAAGTTTGGTTGCGAGACCAGTTCACAAGTATCGAGTCATAATCCGGAGTGCACAGACTTCCCGCATTTTGCCAAAGGATTCGCGTTTATTGCCTTTTGACCGGTTTTGATTGAAGGCGTGGGCGGTTTGCGCGAGCGTCCACACCAGCGCACTCTCGCGCAGACCAAAAGGATCTATGAGCAAAAAAAACGATCGAGCGATCTGGATCAAGGCCGGTAATTGTAACTGCAGCGTGCCAGCCAAGGCACAAAAGAATCCCAAGCGGCTGGTACTGTTGGGCGCACCCGGTGTCGGCAAGGGGACGCAGGCGGAGCTGCTGTGTCAGGGGCTCGGCACCTGTCAGCTTTCCACGGGCGACATCTTCCGTGCAGCCAAGTGCCTGACCGAAGAAGAGCGCAGCCCCGCATTGACGGACGCGCTGGGTTACATGAAGCGTGGCGAGTTGGTCCCGGATGCAACGGTATTGAACCTTCTGCGCGAACGGACGAAATGTCTGAATTGCGGCGGCGGCTTCCTGCTCGACGGTTTCCCGCGCACTGTTGCCCAGGCGGAGGCGCTGGACGAACTTCTCAAACGCGAGCAGATCGAAATCGACGCGGTGCTCAACTACGACCTGCCGATTGAAACCATTGTGAACCGCATCAGTGGCCGCCGGACGTGCAGTGGCTGCAAATCAGTTTTTCACGTCAGCGCGCGGCCGCCAAAAGTGGAAAGCGTATGCGACAACTGCAGCGGCGCCCTGGTCCAGCGGGAAGACGACCGGCCCGAAGCGGTGCGGGTGCGGATGGATGCGTATGAGAAAAGCACCAAGCCGTTGATTGATTTCTATCGCGAGCGCGGCCTGCTGATCACAATTCAGGCGGACGGCAAGCCGGAGGAAATTTATCGCCGTTCGCTGGTGGCACTGGAGAACGCCCAGGTTTAACCGCACGCTCCGCCACGCTGCGCCAGAGTTTGGTTCTCAACGCGGGTGCATTGGGGTAAGCTGCGGACGTGGTTGGACCTTATCTCCAGTTCTCCATCCGATGGCCCGCCCTCTGTGGCGCGTTGTCCCTTTTCATCGCGACTGCCGGGGGACAATCAAATTCCCGCCTCGCCCTATCAGCCATCACTCCCGGAACCGAATGCACGACGCTGGTCAGCAATGGTGATTTTCAAGCCCAAGGACTGTTGAGCGCCGGCCGGCATCCAGATCCAACCGGCTGGTCGGGTTTCGGCGAGATGTCGGCCGATCCCGGCACGAACATGGTGCGGGCGGATGCGGGCATCGTGGCCAAAGGTTACGCTGCTGGCGGATCGGTGGCATTGCGCGAACGCAACGTGGTCTTGGAGCCGGCAACGGAATACGTCCTCAGTGCATACCTTTGGAATTTCGGCGACGCCAACAACTACGTGAATACTGTGGTGGACTTCAGCGACGCGCCCGGCGAACCGCAACTTGTGCTTTACGCAAGCCCCGGCAGCGCGGACCAAGGCGTCTTCGCTTATCGCTATTTCAACACCAGCACCACTGGCACGAACATAACGCTCCGGGTTTTCTTTGACGGCCTCACGGGAACAGGTGCGGCGGCAGCATACTATCCACTCGCCGCGCAGTGGGACAACGTCGCCATCACCAAGGCGAGTTATTTTGCCCTGCCGCAGACGAATAGTCTCGTGTCGCTAAATCTCACCCGCTCCACCGCGGCCGCTCAACTCAGCTGGCCGGCGACACCGGTCGAACTCAAGCCGCAGTGGACATCGAATGTTGCCACCGCAAACTGGTCGCGCCTGACCAATGGAGTTGCCTTGAGCAACAATTTGAACTCGGTAACGCTGAGCAATGTCGCTGGATCGAAATTCTTCAACCTCACTGACGCCGTGGATCCGGCGACGCTTAATCGGAAGATGTTGCTCGGCTATCAGGGTTGGTTTGCGTGCCCGGGTGATGGTTCGCCGGTGAACGCGTGGATTCATTGGTTTCGCAGCCAGACGCCGACGGCCGCCAACGCCACAGTGGATTTTCTGCCCGACGTCAGCGAGTTGGACGCCGACGAGTTGTTCGCGACTTCCATGACCTACAGCAATGGTGCGCCGTTCAAAGTTTACGGGGCGGCGCAGCGCAAGACGGTAATTCGCCATTTCAAGTGGATGCGCGATTACCATATCGACGGCGTGTTCCTCCAACGCTTCTCCTCCGAGCTGGGCAGCTCCACATTTTCGGCGTGGCGGAATCAAGTCACCTCCAATGTTTGGGCCGGCGCCGAGGCGCACGGTCGTGTGTTTGCGATCATGTATGACATCTCCGGCCAACCGGGGAGCACGCTCGTGAGCACGTTAACCAACGATTGGAATTATCTGGTGAACACCATGAAGGTTACCAGCAGCCCGCGCTACCAAAGGCATCGCGGCAAACCGGTCGTCGCCATCTGGGGCTTCGGATTCACCGACCGCCCCGGCACGCCACAGGAGGCGTTGACGGTGATCAATCAGTTCAAGTCCGCCGGCTTCACCGTTATGGGCGGCGTGCCGACTTACTGGCGCACGTTGAACAACGATTCACAATCCGATCCCGCGTGGGCGGACGTTTATCGCGACTTCGACATCATCAGCCCGTGGGCCGTCGGCCGCTACGGTGACAACGCCGGCGCCGATAGTTTCAAACAAAACCTGATTGCTCCCGATCTCGCGCTGGCAACGAGCCTCGGCCGTGATTACATGCCGGTCATCTTTCCCGGCTTTTCCTGGCACAACCTTTTCAACACATCACCGTCCAACTTCATCCCGCGCAACGCCGGTCATTTTTACTGGCGCCAAGCCTACAACGCCGTGGCTGCCGGCTGTACGATGGTCTATGGCGCGATGTTCGATGAGGTGGATGAAGGCACGGCCATGCTGAAACTCGCTCCCACGCCCGCGGAGTTGCCAGCGCAAGGCACGTTTGTTCCACTCAATATCGACGGGGTGAATCTGCC
>CAYWCK010000210.1:0-9074 GCA_964456685.1 uncultured Bifidobacteriaceae bacterium
AATCTGCCCCACGCCCGCCGAACGTTCGATCTGCGTCTTGATGATTTTGTCCGCGATCTCGGTCAGCTCACGGCGGGAACGATCGCCCGACACCGAGAGGGAAAGAATTGGTTGTTGATCCGTGTCGGATTTGGAAATGGTGGGCGGATCCATGTCGCGCGGCAGCTGTCGCACCACCGTCGCCACCCGGTCGCGCACGTCCTGCGCCGCCACATCGATGTCCCGCTTCAAGTCGAACGTCACCACGATGAATGACGAACCCGAGCCGTTGACGGAACGCAGTTCGTCAATGCCCTCGATCGTGTTGACCACTTCCTCGATCGGCTGCGAAACCGTGGACTCCATCTCCGCCGGCGAGGCCCCCGGCAGGCGCGCGTTGATGCGGATCACCGGCAGGTCCACGGATGGGAAACGATCCACGCCCAGATGCAAATATCCCGCGATGCCGATGACGACCAAAGTCATCACGATCATGGTCGCGAAGACCGGGCGGCGGATGCAGATTTCAGCGAGCTTTTGCATCAGGTCCGGCGTGGGTCAGCGTTGGCCTCCGCCCGAAGTCGTCCTGGCCGGGCTTGTCGTCGGCCCGCCGGTGAGCAGCGGCTGGCCGGTGCGGATGCCCGTCGGTTCCAGTACCACGGAATCACCGGCCGCCAGCCCGGAAACAATCTCCACCCAGTCGCCCTGTCTCCGGCCGGTCGTCACGGATTTTTCCAGCGCCTTGCCGTCCTTGAGGGTCACGATTTTCTCGATGCCCGCGAAGACAATCAACGCACCGGCCGGCACGCTGACGGCCGGTTCGCCCTCGTTCACGATGATCTTCGCGTTCGCAAACAGGCCGACCCGCAACGTGCCGGGATTTGGCACATCGGCCTCCACTTCCAACATCCGGTCCGCGTCGCGGATGGCGGGGGCGACGCGTGAAATCTGGCCGCGATAAACATTGGTGTCGCCTTCGGCCGTCACGTGCACGCTCTGGCCGACCCGGACCGACATGGATTTGCGCTCGGGCACTTCCAGCCGCAGCCGCAAGGGATCCGTTTTGACCAGGCGAAACATCCGGGTGCCCACCGCCACGTAGTCTCCGGCGTTCACGAGGCGTTGCGCAACGGCGCCGTCAAAGGGCGCTCGCACGCGCGAGCGCTCGAGGTCGAGGCGAGCAATGGCGTCGGCCGCTTCGGCGGCTTTGACATCGGCCGCGGTTTTGCCGGCCTCCGTCACGGCGTCATCCAGGTCGGCCGTCGAGGCCACCTGGCTCTTCTGCAAATCTTGAACGCGCTTGAGATTGCGCGTGGCGCTGGCGGCGGCGGCGTTCGCCTTGGCGAGCGCGGCTTCTGACTGTCGCGCGCGTGCCTCGAATGAAGTCGTGTCAATCAAGGCCAGTTCCTGTCCGGCCGTAACCCGGCTGCCCAGGTCCACGCGACTGGCCTCAATTTGCCCCGCGACCTGCGCGGCCACGGTGGCTTCCTCGTGGGCGGACAGCGTGCCGACCACGCGCAAGGCGCGCTCCATGGGGCGCAGTTCCGCGCGGGCCAGGTTCACATTTCGCGGCGCGGCGTCGGCGCGGGCGGCTTTCGGCTTTTCCGCCTTGCCGCAGGAAACCAGCAGCAACGCGAGCAGCGGAGCAAAAGGAACTAACTGACGGCACCCTGACTTCATGGTGATAGCTTAACCAAGCCCCCGGCCCGCTGGCGACGCAAACCGTATCGCCCAACGACCGGGTCAATGCGGCCGGTTCGACGGTGCAAGGCGCGGCGAAATTCGCGGAATTATTTCCCCGCCGGCACGCTGGTGAGCGTTGCGTCCGCCGGGCTGGGGCTTGCCTTCCGCCGCCGCGCGAAGAATTTGCCGCTGCTCCAATCGTCGAAGATCGAGTAGCTGACCGGCGTGACCAGCAGCGAGAGCAGCAGACAAAGCATTTGTCCGCCGATGATGATCTTGGCCATCGAAGCGCGGCCGGCGGCGCCCGGGCCTTGGCCGAGCGCGATGGGAATCATCGAGGCGACCAGCATGAGCGTGGTCATCAAGATCGGGCGCAGCCGGGCGCGGTTCGCCTGGAGAATGGCGTCTTCCCGTTCGAGGCCGCGCGCCCGGAGGGTGTTCGTGTAATCCACCTGCAAGATGCCATTCTTCTTCACGATGCCGAAAAGCATGAACAAGCCGAAGATCGCGTAGATGTTCAGCGGCTCGTTCAGCCCAATCATTGTGATCAACGCGAACGGCAGCGAGAGCGGCACGGCCAGCATGATCGAGATGGGATGGACGAAGTTCTCGAACTGCGCGGCGAGAATCATGTACATGAAGACCATCGCCAGGCCGAACGCGAGGAGGAAGTTCTGTCCCGTTTCCTGCAAGGTCTTCGCGCGACCGGTGAAAGCGATATCGTAGCCCGGCGGCAGGTTGACTTTGCTGATGACGCCGCGCACCTGCGTCATGGCGTCGCCGA
Organism: uncultured Bifidobacteriaceae bacterium; assembly: GCA_964456685.1. Classification (GTDB taxonomy): domain Bacteria; phylum Verrucomicrobiota; class Verrucomicrobiia; order Limisphaerales; family JADLHS01; genus CAYWCK01. The sequence continues at coordinate 2,447 of CAYWCK010000210.1, forward strand.
GCGCTTTGTCCGGCGCCAGATTCGCCACGATCGTCACTTTGCGCTGGCGTTGGAAGCGATCAATCTGGTTCGGCCCGCGAGCTTCGCGGAATTTCACAAAGTTCGCCAGTTGCACGAGACCGGAATTCGTGCCGCTGTTCAGACGCAGCGTCACGTCCTCCAGCGTTTCCTGCGTGGTGCGGTCGCGGGCTTGGGCGCGCAGCCAGACATCGTAAAGATCGTCATTCTCGCGGAACGAACCGATGATTTCGCCGCCGACGAGCGTGCGCAAGGGCTCGGCGATGTCCTGAATCTGCAAGCCGAACTGGCTGGCTTTTTCGCGGTCCACTTCGATGCGCAATTCCGGTTTGCGATTCGCGAGCGTCATGTCCACGTCCACCAAGCCCGGCACGTTGCGCATGCCGTCCATGATCTGGTCCGACAGGCTGATGAGTTTGGCGAGGTCCGGGCCGGTGAAGTTGAATTGCAGATCGGAATTGCGCCCACCGCCGCCGATGTTTGAGATGAGCTGCACGCTGGAGCGGACGTCCGGGAATTGCCCCATCACGCCGCGCGCCATGCCCATCACCTGGAATTGCGACCAGCTCCGCGATGAGCCGGTGAACTTGCTGACGAGCCCGCCCAGTTCCGGCAGCCGGCAGTAGATGCTTGCGACCGTTACGTCGCCTTCGCCTTTGCCGAGTCGGCCACTCGTATTGCCGATGGTGATCAGCGTATCGGTGATCGCCGGCTCACCGCTGATTTTCAACGCGTGCAGGCGCTTCTCGATCTGCTGGCAGATTTCCCGGGTGCGATCCAGGTCCGAACCTTCCGGCGTTTGCAGGGAGATTTCAAATTCGCTCGAATCATCCTGCGCCATGAACGTGAAGCGCGTCATCCGGCCGAGGAATGGCAGCGAAGCCACGCACAGCAGGGACGCGGTCATGACCACCCAACGGTGATGCAAACTCCACCCGAGCACGCCGAGGTAATGCCGGGTGAGCCATTGCATGAGCGGTCCGCCGTGGGCTTTTTTCTCGCGCGCTTTCGGATCATCCGTGTGCCGGAGAAAGCGCGAGGCGAGCATTGGCGTGAGCGTGAAGGAAACAAACAGCGACACCAGGATGGCGAATGCCACCGTCACGCCGTAGCTCGAGAAGAACATGCCCACGCGGCCCTTCATGAACGCCAGCGGCAGGAAGATGACGATCAGCGACAGTGTGGTGGCCATGACGGCCAGTGCGATTTCGCGTGTCGCGAAGCTCGCGGCCTTCCTGCCGCTCCAGCCTTTCTCCTCCATGTTGCGATGGATGTTTTCCAGCACGACGATGGCGTCATCGATCACGATGCCGACGGAGAACACGAGGCCGAGCATGGTGAAATTGTTCAGCGTGTAACCCATCGCGCGAATGAGCACGAACGTGGCCACGATGGAGGTCGGAATCGCCACGCAGGCGATCAACGTGCCGCGCCAGTCATGCAAAAAGGCGAACGTCGTCAGCGCCACGAGCATCGCGCCGAGCAGAAGGTGGAAATTGATTTCCTCGAGCGAACGCTTGATGAACCGCGATTGGTCGCGGATGACTTCCATTTTGAAATCCGACGGCACCACGGCCTTCGATTCGGTGAGCCGCGCCTTCACGGCGTCAATCACCTTGACCGTGTTGCTGCCGGATTGCTTGCGCACGATCAGCGTCACGCAATTCTGCCCGTTCACCGTCGAAAGCGTGCGTGGTTCTTCCACCGAATCTTCAACCTTGGCCACGTCCTTCAGGAAAACCGGCTGGCCGCCGACGTTGGCGATGATCAGCTCGTTGAAATCCTTCACGGCCTGCATGCGGCCCAGCGTGCGCACGGTAAGTTCGCGCGGCTTTTGATTGATGCGCCCGCCGGGCACTTCGAGATTCTGCCGGCCCAACGCGCTGCGCACATCGCTGATCGTCAGGTTGTAGGCGCGGAGTTTTTCCACATCCACGGAAACCTGCACGGCGCGCGTGCGGGTGCCGGCCATGCTGATCGAGCCGACATCCGGGACGGTTTCGAGATTCTCTTTGATGTATTTTTCCGCGATGTAAGTGATCTCCTTCAAATCGCGCGGCGCACTGACGCTGATCGAAATGACGGGGATGGCGTCGAGGTCAAACTTGTCAATGATCGGCGTCTCCGTGTTCGGCGGCAGGCGCGAGAGGATGGTGTTCACCTTGTCGCGCACGTCCTGCGCGGCGATATCGCGGTTGCGCTCCAACAGAAACTGCACGGTGATCTGCGACACGCCTTCGAGCGTCACACTGCTCAGCTCGTCAATGCCCTGGATCGTGTTGATGATTTCCTCCAGCGGCTTGGTGACGCTGGTTTCCATTTCCTCCGGCGACGCGCCGCGCAGCGTGGTGGTGACGGTGACGATGGGCAGCTCGACGTTGGGAAACTGGTCAATGCCGATGCTGCTGAGCGAAAACCAGCCGAGCACGACGATGAACAAATTGATCATCGTGGCGAATACCGGCCGCTTGATGCACAGGTCGGCGATGCCGATGCCCTTGGTTTCGGCCGCGGGCGCCGTGTGGATGGGCGGCGTGGGTTCGGATTCCTTCATGGCGCGGTCCTTTAATTTGCCGCGGCCTGGCCGGGTGGATGCGCGCCCGACTCCGTCGGTTGCAGCGCCACCGCTGTCCCTTCGGTCAACTTGCTTTGGCCGGTGACGACCACCACCTCACCCGGCTTGAGTCCCTCGAGAATTTCCTGTTTGCCGTCCTGAATCCGGCCCACGGTCACGGCCCGGGCGTGCGCCACGTTGTTTTCAATGACGAATACTTTCGTCACGCCCGCGAAACTGACGATCGCTTCCAGCGGCACCACGGTGGTGGGCACGCCCCGCTCCAGCGTCAGCGACCCGCGCGCAAAGGTGTTCGCCTTGAGCCGGAAATTGATATTCGTCACCAGCGCGCCAACGCCGAACGCGCGCGAGGCGGTCGAAACCGCCGGGCTGATCAGATAAACGCTGCCGGTGAAGGTTTCGCCGGGATAATTATCCACGTTGAACTGCACCGGCAGCTTCTTGGTCACGAACGAGCCGTAACGTTCCGGCACCTGGAAAATGAATTTGAGCACCGAATCGTTCACGAGCCGGAAGAGCGGCGATCCGACCTTCATAAAGTCGCCCGCGCTGGCGATGCGCTCGGCGACGGCGCTGTTGAAGGGAGCTTTGACGTGCGAACGCTCGAGGTTGAGTTGCGCAATGGCATCCGCGGCTTCGGCGGACTTCACTTCGGCGCGCGCCTGCTCGGCGTCGGCCACGGCCTTGTCGAGGTCGCTGGCGGAACTGATTTTTTCCTTCTGCAAATCCTGGATGCGTTTCAAGGTCTGCTCCGCATTCAGGGCGTTGGCGCGCGTTTTGGCGAGGTTCGCCGCCGATTGGCGGGCCAGCGCTTCGAAGGACGTGGTGTCAATCGCCGCCAGTTCCTGGCCTTCCGTGACGCGGTCGCCGAAATCCACGCGCGTTTTTTCCACCTGACCTTCGACCTGCGCGCCGACGGTGGCTTCGTCCTTGGCGAACAACGTGCCCACGATGGAAATGGTGCGGTCGAGCGCCACGACCTCCACCTTGGCGGTGCTCACGGGCACGGCGCTGTTGCCGCGGGCTTTGGGAGTTTCGCCTTGCGACTTGGAGCAGGAAACCGCCGACACCATCAGTGCGGATAAACCGATCACCGCACTGGTCCTCCGCGCCCACCGCTTCACGAATGCATGCATGGATTTCGCCTTCAATCGTCCCTGCGCCGTATTGTTCAAGATTACCGGAATGCCGGTTGCAGCCTCAGGCGCACTCTTGGTCAGGCTGCTCTTGCTCCGTCGGGGCTTGGATTACTTCCCAGTCGCCATCAGGGCGCTGGATCGGAGATTGCCCGAGAATCTCTCACTTAGCCATCACTTCAATCGGCTCCGCTTCTGGACGCGTCCCGCGCGTGCCGGGATGCAATGCGTAATCCTTCGCGATCACTCCCGGGTCTTCACCCGCGTGTGATTTGGCGATCAGCACATACAGCGCCGGAATGACCAGCAGCGTGAACAGCGTGCCGATGGCCATGCCGGCCACGACAACAATACCGATGGAGTTACGCGCCGCCGCACCCGCACCGGTCACCAACGTCAACGGGAAATGGCCGGCCACCGTCGCGACGCTGGTCATCAAAACCGGCCGGAGGCGGACGAGGGCAGCCTCACGCGCCGCCTGAAGCTTGGTCAGGCCGCTGCGTTGCAGTTCATTGGCGAATTCGACGATCAAGATGCCGTTCTTTGAAACCAGTCCCACCAGCGTGACGAGACCGACTTGGGAATAAATATTGAGGGTCGTGGTCCAGCCGTCGGTCCAGAACGGAATTCCCTGCCCAGGCATTTTGAGGAAACAGAAGATGAGCGCGCCGAACATCGCCAGCGGCACCGATCCGGCCAGAATCACCAACGGATCGCGGAAGCTGTTGAACTGCGCCGCGAGGACGAGGAAAATCAAAACCACCGCCAGCGCAAACGCGGGCAGGAACTTGTTGCCCTCGACCTTCAACTGCCGTGACTCGCCGGCATAATCCACCTGGTAACCTTGCGGCAGAATCTTCTTTGCCTCGCGATCCAGGAAATCGAGCACCTCGCCCAGCGGACGCGCCGGCATGCCGCTGAGTTTGACGGCATTGAGCTGCTGGAAGCGGCCGAGCAAGCGCGGCTCGGTCTTTTTCTTCAGCGCCGCAAAAGTGCTGAGTGGCACCAACTGGCCGTTCGGCCCTTTCACGTAGGTGCTTTCGAGTTGGGACGCCTGCAACCGGGCGCTGCGTTTCAACTGCGGGATGACCTTGTAGCTGAGCCCGTCGAAATTGAAGCGGTTCACAAAATTACCGCCCACGAGCGTCGCCAGGTCCGCGCCCACCGAGCGCATATCGAGGCCCAGCGCGGCGACCTTGTCGCGATCCAGCACCAGTTCGATTTCCGGCTGGTCAATCTTCGTATCAATCAGCGGCGGGAAGAAAAACATGTTGCTGCTCATCGCCGTCATCTGGAGTTTCCGGGCAAACTCCAGCATGCGTTGCGGCTCTTCGGTGCTGAGCAGGAAGAACTCGACCGGGAATTCCCCGCCGCCCGGCAGCGGGGAGGGCGTGATCGCGAAAGTCTGAATGCCGGGCACGGCATTGAACTTCATCTGCAAACCCGTCGAGATTTTGAACACCGAATTGGTGCGGTCGTCCCAGGGACGCAGCACCAGGCCGCCAAAGCCGCTGTCCGGCATCGTGATTTGAAAGGTCTGCACGGCCTCGGGTACGCTCATCATCTGGCGATTGATCTCGTCGGTATAGAAAGCCGTCTGGTCAATCGTGGCGTCGGCGGCGCCCTGGACATAGCTCAGGACGAAGCCCTGATCTTCCATGGGCGCCAGTTCTTTCGATTGCCAGGCCATGCTGAACATGACCACCGCCAGCAGGCTCAGGCCGACCCAGATGGCGTACACCAGTGGACGCGCCCGCAAGGTGGCGTCCAAAATCTTGCTATACAGCCGCCGCAGCCGGTCAAAGCCGTGGTTAATCCGGCCGACCAAACCCTCTTCTTCGTGCCCCGCCACCAACAGGCGCGAGGACATCACCGGCGAAAGCGTCAACGCGACGATGCCGGAAATGAATACCGCGCCGGCCAGCGTCAGGGCAAACTCACGGAACAACGAACCGGTCAAGCCACCTTGAAACGCAATCGGTGCATAAACCGCCGCCAGCGTAATCGTCATCGCAATGACCGGTCCGACCAGCTCGCGTGCGCCCAGCACCGCGGCGCGGATGGGATTCTGACCTTCCCGCACGTGCCGCTCGACGTTTTCGACGATCACGATGGCGTCATCCACCACCAACCCGACGGAGAGCACGATGGCCAGCAGCGTGAGCAGGTTCAACGTGAAGCCGAAAATCTGCATCAGGAACACCGCCCCAATGAGCGAAACCGGAATCGCCACCAACGGCACCAGCACCGACCGCAAGGAGCCGAGGAACAGGAAGATCACGATGGCGACGATCAGCAACGTCTCGCCCAACGTCTTGATGACCTCGTTGATGGCGTAGTCAATGTACTTGGTTGCGTCGTACGCCATGCGGCCTTCGAGACCGGTGGGCAGATCCTTTTGGAGCGCGTCGATTTCCAGACGCACACGCTTGATGACTTCGAGGCTGTTGGCGTTGGGCAGCACGCGCACGCCCATGAACACTGCGCGCTCGCCGGTGAAACGCACCTCGGTTTCGTAATTCTCCGCGCCCAGCACCACATCCGCCACATCGCTCAGGCGGACCAGCTTGTCGCCCGACTGACGGATGACGAGATCGCGAAACTCCTCCACGGAACGCAGGTCGGTGTTGGCGGAAAGGTTCACCTGCACCAGCGCGCCTTTGGTGTGCCCGACGGCGGAGAGAAAGTTGTTGGCGGCCAGCGCCTGGCGAATTTGGTCGGGATTGATGTTCAATGCCGCCAGCCGATCCGGCTTGAGCCAGATGCGCATGGCGAAAGTGCGTCCGCCGAGAATCTCCGCGCTTTGCACGCCCGCCAGCGCCGTAAGCCGGGGCTGCACAATCCGCACGAGATAATCGGTGATTTGGTTCGCCTCGAGAATCTTCGAGGTGAAACTCAG
>CAYWCK010000211.1:0-1463 GCA_964456685.1 uncultured Bifidobacteriaceae bacterium
ATGACCGTCGTCACGTCATGCGTGTCGCCGCGCAGATAAACGATCGGCCCCATGGACATCGGGCCGTCCTCAATCACCCGCGCCACGAGCGTCCTCGGCGAGTCAGTCAGAGCCCGCTCCACAGCAAAGCGTCTTCCGTCATGTGCCGAGCCGTACTCGCGCGATGCCGACGCCTCGACGCTTTGCGAAACGAAAATCACCTGCGCGCCGCTGGTGTCCGCGAGCGCTTCCCAGATGGCCGGTGAACCGGCGGAATTCAGCGTGATGCGCACGCCCTGCACCGCGAGCGAGCCTTTTGCACGCCGCGGATAATTCCACCAATACGTCTTTTGCTCGTGCCAGATGCCGTTGAGGAGCACACGGTCCGAGCGGAAGAAAATCTTCTTCGGCAAATCCACGTCGGGCGCGGCAGCACTCACACTCGCGCCCGCCGCTTCGATGATGAGCAGCGGCGCAAATTTCTCCGCATCGGTGGGGACGCTATTCGTGATGGTCGGCTTGAGGTAAATTGCACGCTCGAACCACGCTTCCGCGCGCACCCGGATGGCCTCAAGTTGCGCGTCGGTCGGCGTGGCCAAGCGCGTGGCGCAACCCGCCACCGCAATCGCCGCCAACAAGGCGATCGAAACTGAAGTCGTTTTCACAACAAAGCGTTCAGGGTTTGGCGGCGGCTTGGGGCAACACGCCGATCTCGGTTGCGCCAGCGCTCGCCAGCTTTATGGGCAACCCCGCAATCAATTTGCTCCCGCTCACCCGCGGCGCCGAATTCCCAGCCACTTGAACTCGGTAGCGCTCGCCTTTGTTCGCCGTGAACCACTCGGGGAACTGGTTGATGCGCGGATAATCTAGCGGCAGCTTCAAGTTGTCGCGGTGTCTCGGTCGGTCGAAGAAGAGTTTCCCGCTCCACGGTTTGTCCGCGGTCACGGAAACGTAAAGCGCTTCGCCCTCCCGCACCGCGCCCACGCGCACGTCCGCGCGCCACGGCTCGACATGCACGCCTTGCGTCTTCCAGAGCGCGTACATGATCGAGGTGCGCGCGAAGTTGCCGTCGCCGTGCCAGCTTTCGATGATGCCGTCGGGTTGTTGCTTTGCCCACATCACGCGCATCTCGCTGTCAAGCCACCGCGCCGTCGTCGCGAGCGGCTCGCGATTGTGGAGATTGATCGCGCCCTCGATGGAGTCCGCGTAACCGTCCGCGCTCGTGCCTTCCCACGCGTAGTTCGCGTAGTGCGCCTCCAGATTTTCCAACGCCTTCCGCGCCGCGTCGCGATATGCCGTCGTGCCGTCGAGCAGATACATCGTGTAGAAACCGTCGTAGTCGTAGCCCCACGTGTCGCAAAGCCGGTCGCTGTGTTCGCCGGTTTTCGGATTCACCCAGTCGTAAAGCATACCGTGCTCATTCCGGCCCACGGCGAGAATGCGATCGAACATTTCGTGCAGCGGCTCGCGATAAGCGGCGGCTT
>CAYWCK010000211.1:1473-2439 GCA_964456685.1 uncultured Bifidobacteriaceae bacterium
GGCCGCACGAACTTGGCGGCCGCGTAAAGTTCCGCGAGTCCGTTGATCACTTCGCAACCATGATCGCGCAGGCGCAGGCGCTCGAAGTCGCGCGTGGGATGATTCGTGCCGAGCAGAAAGTAATCGCCCAGTCGCAGAGTCCAATCGAGATACTTCCGGTCGCCGGTGAACCAGAACAACCGCGCGCCCGCCTGCAACAGGTCGCCGTTGACTTCGATGTTCAGCGTCGGAATCCGGCCGAACGGCGTTTCGATCTTCGCGTTCTTCCAGATGTCGTCCACGAGTCCGATCATGCGCTTGGACCACGGACTCGGCCCGAGCCACTCGGTCAACGGAATCAAACCGTCCTTCACATACTCGGCGCTGTCGAAGATCGTCGCGTCCAGATCGAACTTCTCGCGCCGCCAGCCGCGCTTGGAAAACGAGTAATCATCCGCCAGCCGATCCACGCGCGCCGTGAGCTTTTGCTCCGTGCGCAAGATGTCGAGCAACCGCCCGTTCATCAGCGGACGATCCGTCAGCGCGGCGGTGAGCACCATGAACGGATAATTGTCCGCCGCCGAATCGCGCCCGTTCCAAAAATCTTTGCTCTCGCGTAGATTGCGCGGGATCAAACCGGTCGCCGGGTCCGCGTGCGCCAGCCACGCTTCGACGTAGCGATGGCAACGCTCGAACGCTTCGCTCGCAGCCTCCGCGTTGAGTACTGCTTGTTGAAAGCGTCGTGCTTGCGGCGTGATGCCGAGCGCGCGGTCCAGTCGCGGCCAGAACACCTCGCCGTGAAAAACGTGGCCGGACGGATGCACGTCGAGCGCCGCGTTCGTTTCCGCTCCGAAGACGCGATACGCCGCGCGGATTTCCTCGAACGCCGGGCGCGCGATCGTGACCGGGAAGCCGCCGGGCGCGCGTTCCTTTTCGCCGATCTCCAGCACGAGCGGGCGCGGCGCGACGCACGCGAAAATGTCCGCG
>CAYWCK010000211.1:2449-9058 GCA_964456685.1 uncultured Bifidobacteriaceae bacterium
AGTTCTCCTCGAGCCCGGGCGAATTCCAACACGGGCAATGACCGTTCTTCATGTTCGCGATGGTCGTGAGCCAGCCACTGCTGCACGCCGCTTTGATGCGCTCGTCCATCGCCGCTACATACATCGTGGTCTCGCCGCCGAGGGACAATCCCGCCACGGCGAGCCGCGACGCGTCCACTTCGGGCCGCGTTTCGAGATAATCCAGGCAGCGCAGCGCGTCCCACGTGCGCTCGCCCATCAACGTCCAGTTCGTGTGCTGCAACGTATGCTGGCCGATGTCGGGCGAGATCACGGCGAAGCCACGCTCTACCAACTCCCGCCCGTAGCCGTACAAACTTTCGCCGCGCACAATCTGGCTGCCGGTGCCGCCATGCCCGTGCAACGCCAGCACACCGGCGAGTTTGCCGGTGGACTTTTTCGGCAACGCCAGCCACGCATGCACACGCCGATCCGGCAGCGTTTGCAAGGAAAGTTCCTCCATGACGTAGTAACCGTTCGTTGCCTCGACACGCTGGAGAATTTTCGCATCGAGCGGCACGCGCTCCGGCTTGTGCCCGCCCATCGTCAGCGCAAAGAGCTTCTCCCGCGCCTGTTGTTGCCAGCGCGCAGCCTCAGCTGGCGACGCGCCGGTAAATTGATTTGTGCGAACCTCTCCGGCGCCGAGCGCGGAGCAAAAACCCAGCGCCAAAGCAACCAGAATCGCGAAGCGGGACGGAATCATATCGCGGCTCGAACTTGCCTGTCGCTGTGCGGCGAAGCGAGATGTTTTAGTGTTGGGCGGGTTTTCCGTCGCTGGACTTTGAACCGGCACAGAACTGCTTGTCGGGCTCCGCCGGATTTGCTACTGACTGCGACGTAACGAAGGCTATCCTGGAATGAAACGGTTAACGCTAGTCCTTGGGTTCGCTATCACTCTGGCGCTCTCCACCCCCAATCTTTATGCCATTGGTGGCGTACCGTTGTGGACCAACATCTACACCGAGCCGAACAATGGTTTCGACGTCCCAGCAGCGATAGCAGTTGATGGGAATGGGAACGTGATTGTGACGGGTAGTTCGCCTGGCGGCTCCGGAACAACTATGGACTATGCCACGGTGGCTTACTCCAACGCCGGTTCACCGCTTTGGACCAACCGCCTTGATTGGCTTGGAGGTAGTTCTGAAGCCGCTGCAGCCGTGGTGGCTGATGCGGCAGGCCATGTTATTGTCACGGGATCCGCCCTAGGAAGCGCAGGCGCCGTTTGGGATTTTGTCACCGTGATGTACTCAAATGCCGGCATTCCATTATGGACCAATGGCTATAATGGAGCAGCTCATCAGGATGACAAAGCGTATGCGGTCGCCTGTGACGCCAATGGAAATGTTTTCGTAACCGGCTCGTCTTGGAACGGTTCAAGCAAGAGCTACGTCACGATCAAATATTCAGGTAGCGGTCAGTCCCTCTGGACCAATCGCTACGGCTCTGTCGCCGTCGCCTCTTCAGAGGGGTTCGCCATTGTCGTGAGCGTTGCCGGGGATGTTATTGTTACCGGTTATACAACTGGCGACTCCTATCATGATTACGCGACGGTAGCCTACTCAAATTCTGGCTTGCCGCTGTGGACCAATGTCTATGGAAGCGCAGGCATCGCAGATGACCGGGCGGTCGCCATCGCATGTGATGCCAGCGGAAAGGTTTTCGTAACGGGGTACTCCGAAGGAGAGACGTCCGGCTTCGATTATGCCACCATCGCCTATTCTAACACTGGCCAGCCGCTATGGACCAATCGCTACAACGGCCCGGCCAGTGCCGAGGATCGCCCTCATGGCATTGCGGTGGACAGTAATGGCAATGTCTATGTCACCGGCTCCTCCGCCGGCATCGGTAGCGACGATGATTATGCGACCGTAGCGTATTCCAACTCCGGTGTGCCGGTATGGACCAATCGCTACAACGGCCCGGGCAATTATTATGACATCGCCAATGCCATCGCCGTGGACAAGGCGGGCAATGTGTTCGTGACCGGAGAATCTTGGGCGGCTACCTCGGAGGATTTCGCGACCGTCGGTTACACGAGCGCCGGCGTGCCCTTGTGGACCAACCGTTTCAACGGCGCAGGCAATGGCAACGATTACGCCTATGCCATCGCGGTGGACAGCAGTGGCAACGTATTCATCACGGGAGAAGCAAGACAAGGAGTGGCCACAGCCAACGATTATGTGACGATCAAGTATTCTTCCAGCATTCCCAGCCCGGCGTATTTGAATTACCAGAAGCTGAACGGCAAACTCCTTTTGACCTGGACCAATGCGGGTTTCTCGCTGCAATCCGCGCCCACTTGCACCGGCACCTTCACGAACATTCCCAGCGCGACCAGTCCTTACACCAACTCAATCACCGGCGCGCAACGGTTCTTCCGGCTGATTTCCAACTGAGGTTGGTAGGGACGCGTTCCACCCGCGTCCCAAACTTCCTCCCCCTTCCTGAAAATAATGGGACGATGTGGAAATCGTCCCTACCGCTGGAAGCCGTCGCCGTGCATTGGTAGGGACGACTTCCACGTCGTCCCAAACTTCATTCACTTTCCAAGAGTAATGGGACGCGGGTGGAACGCGTCCCTACCACGTTGGCGCGTGGCGCCGGATGAATTGCCACCTGGTTTCCAGCACTAGGCGATTTTCCTTTTCATCAAGAGGCGGCTTTTCCAATTTCCCCGCATGGCCACCGGCGAAGGAATTCATCGCGCGATCGGACGCCAGACGCCCGCGGCGGGCGCACACATCTTCCTCGGCCAGCCAAACATTTTCTTCGTCACGGTCAATGCGAAGGACGCCATTCCGTGGATGGCGAATCCGATCGTGCAGCAGAACCTCACCGAAATCTGGCGACACGAGGCGAAGGCCTGGCGCGTGGGCTATTACCTGATCATGCCGGATCATCTGCATTTCTTCTGCGCGCCGCACGATCTGCATTTCGGCATTGATGCGTGGATGGAATTCTGGAAACGCCAGTTCAGTCGTCGGCAGTTGAATGCTTCGTGGGAATGGCAGCGGAAATCATTTCACCGACGAATGCGCGATCAGGCGGAGTATCAGGAGAAGCTCACCTACGTGCGCGAAAATCCGCTGCGGAAGAAGCTGGTCGAGCAACCCGAGGCCTGGCCTTTCCAAGGCCGCGTTCACGATCTCCAGTGGTAGGGACGATTTCCACATCGTCCCCAACTTCATTTCCCATTTTCCGAAAAGATCGGGACGCGGGTGGAACGCGTCCCTACCAGATCAGAACACGCGCGGCTGGGTTATTTGAGCCTCACCTCTTTATCCAGCACGATGGCGCGGGCAATCAACTCCTGGGCGATGCGGGCGTGGGTTTCATCGAATGGCAAAATCGGCGGGCGCACGTTCGGCGTCGGGTAAATGCCTTGCGCGTGCAGCAGGCGTTTGAAGAAGTGAATCGAGATGTCGAGATGCTGATTTGAGAACGCGAGCACCGGCAGCACGCGGTCGAACAGCGCGCGCGCTGCGTCGCGTTGGCCTTCTTGATGCAGGCGATGAATCGCCACGTAAATCCCGTGCAGCGCCGTGGGCATGAACGCATGCACGCCGCGATCCATGGCCTCGATGATTTGCATCACAGCCCAGCCGCCGGACACATGCAAGCGTCCGCCGGTGGCGGCGAGCAACTCGGAATATTTTCGGCCCGCCGGCACGACTTCGACCTTCACCGCGCGAACGGCGTCCACGGTTTCAAACAACTTCACCAACATGGCCACGGGCACGCCGTAGCCGCGCGCGTCCCAGTCTTGCAGCATGAGGAACGGCGGCGAAGTGTCGGCGACTTCGCGGACGGCGCGGGAGTATTGGTCGTCGTTCTCGTAGGGGATTGAAACCAGCACGCCATCGCAGCCGGCCGCGACGAGCTTTTGCGCGAGCTGCACGCGCTCGGTTGAAGTCGGCGCCGACGCACCGCCGATGACGCACGCGCGGCCTTTCGCTTCGGCGAGCACGGTGTGAACCAGTAGGTCGCGTTCGGGCGGCGTGAGTTTGTCCACCTCGCTCGCCATGCCGGGAATCAGGAAGCCGGCCACGCCCGCCTGCAAGGCAACCTGCACGTGCCGGCGTAGCGCCTCCCTGTCCACGGTGTTGCTCGCCGTGAACGGCGTGTTGAGCACCGTGACGATGCCGCGGAGCGGAAGCAGTTCCTTCATTTTGCCTCGAGCACTTTGCGAATCGCGCTCATCAGGACGCTCTCCACTTCGGGGGCAACGTTCGAGGCGCTGGGGCTGGTTTCGTAGCCGCCTTGTTCGTACGCGATGGCGGTACCGACATACCACGGTGCGTAATCGCCATACGCTGCCACCGCGACAAACAAATCAGGTCGCGCCGCTTTCGCAGCGAGCTGATATTCGACGAAACTCTCACCCGGCAGATGCACGATGCGGGCTTTTCCCAAGCTCAGACACGAAACTTCAATCTTGTTGCCATCGCGGCACCGGCGGGCGAAGGCGAGGCGGGAGGCGTTGAATTCCTTGTCATTCGCGGCGAGCTGCGCTTCGAGCTTCTCGACTGAGAGATGTTTCGCGAGCGGCAACGTCACCGGTTCGACGCGCCAGTTCACGTCGCTCGCGGCGATCGGTTGGCGCCTGGTGCTTTCCCACGCGCGGCGCATGCCGTCGGCGAGGCGCTCGGCGAGCACGAGCCGATTCGTGCGGGAACCGTCGTTGTATTTGCCCGCGGTGATGTTGCCGCCGGCGCCATCGAAGTGAACATGCAGCGCGGCGGGCACAGCCATTTGCCGGAGAAATCTGGCGACGCCGGGGAAGTCCGGGTTCGGGATGCCCGTGCGATAATAACTCTGCGGATGGGTGGCGTAATAGCTCAGCACCGCGATCGGTTGCTCGCCATTCCAAAAACTCACGAGCGAAACCAGCGGATCAATCAAGCCCTCCGGTTCGGCGCGGACCTTGGGATCGGTCGTGGCCGACCAGCGTGTGTCGCGGACCTTGCCGTCGGCGCCGAGGATGCGGCGATTGGACGCAACCTTCTCGACGCGCGCGTCGCCTAGACCGAGGTGGGTGACCGGCTGCGCGTGCTGCAAGCCCTCGCGCAACGCGGCGGCCAGCCGGGCGATGAGGTCGCGCTGGAAACTGCTGTCGAATTGCGCGGGGCTCAGGCCGGCGGATTTCAAAATTTCCTCGGCTGAGAAATCGCAATCAGGTGCGTCGTGCTGATGCAACGCATGCACCGCCACGCGCTGTGGCGAAGTTTGCGCGGCTTGAGCGAGCGCGGCGACGAACGCATCGTGGCCGCCGTTGGCGATGCCGATCCAATCCACCGCGCAGAGCACGATCGGTTCACCCGCGCCAAGCAGCGCGATGCCGCGGGCGCGCAGCCCGAGATCCCATTTGTTGGTGACGGGATCGTAGGCCAGCAACGAGCCGATGGGCGGCGTGGCGTCCACGTCGAAGGTGGCCACCTGCAATGTTGAATTGGTCGCGCCAATCGGACGAGTGGATTGAGCGGCGGAAGTAATCGGTTGTAAAAATGCCGCGGCGAGCCCGGCGACAACTACCAGAAATCGGATCATGAAATTAGCTAAGCGCTGCGGAATGGAAAAGGCCAGCACTTAAAATTCCGGTTTCCCAGGCAGAATAGATTTCCTTGGTGGCCGCCGGGGTTGCGGCTTGACGGAAGGTGCTTTTGCCGGTGTTGTCACGGGATGCGCGCGCAGAAATTGTTACCCGATGGGTTTGACTTCTTGAAGTCGCTTCAACTTTCGCCGTGGACGGTTGCGCGGGTCGTTTTGCTCACGGTCGGCCTTTGCCTCGTGTCCCGGTCGGGGAGTGCGGCAACTCCGGTTGCACGAAGCGAGCAGCCCGTGCGCGACGACGTTTTCCTCCAGGAAGTTGGGCGCAAGGTGAGCGCGCCGGAATCGCTGTCGGCCGTGGCGATTTATGAAAACACCGTCTATGTCGGCTCCGACCGCGGATTGCACCGCTTGGAAGGCGACCGATTGGTCGCCGTTAACGCCGTGCAAGATGCCGTCAAGCGATTGGTTGCGATCAAAGGCGCTCTGTGGGTGCTCACGAGTCAGGGGCTGTGGCGGTACGCTACCAATTCCTGGATGAAAATTTCCGCCGAGCCAGTCGCGGACGTGTGTGAACATGCCGGTGAAGTGGTGGTCGCAAAAGGTTCACGCCTGTGGCGCTGGCGGGGAAGCGCACTCGAACCATTGACCGACGCCCAAAGTCCTTTCGCGATCACGCGGGCCGTTTCGCATAATGAAACGCTTTTTGTTCACGGTCCGGGGCGGTTGACGATCTTTGATGGTGAGCGCATCGGCGCGCGCAATGTTTGGAACTGGAGCGCAGAACAGGTCTGGGATTGGGGCGAGTTGCCCTCGCGGAATACACGCGACGTCTTGAGCCTGGGCAGTCGTTTGTACGTGGCCACGGATCGCGGGCTGGGCGTGCTTCGCGGTATGGCGCTCACGCAACTGCGGGGAGCCGACGGTCTTTGTTATGAGGACACCACGTGTCTGGCCCGGGGCTTCGGTGGCGATCTGTGGATCGGCACAAGCCGCGGCGCGATCCGTCACACCGGCGGACAGTTTCATTATTTCGCCGGCGCG
>CAYWCK010000212.1:0-9054 GCA_964456685.1 uncultured Bifidobacteriaceae bacterium
CTCGCACTCCATCAATTCACGACGAATGAAATGGCTCACTCGGGCCGCGCGCCCGGAAACTCAGATCATTGGCGGGAGTAATCGAATCGACGGCTCATGGTTGTGATGCCGGAATCCGAATCTTTTGCCCGACCTTGAGGCTCTTCTCCTTCAAGCCGGGATTGGCTTTCAAAATCTGGTCCACCGTCACCTTCACTCCTTTTTCACGGTAAGCCTGGGCGATGGTGGAAAGCGTGTCGCCCGCCGCAATGACGTGCTCGTAACCGCCTTCCGTGGCGCCGCCGCTTGCGGGCGGACGCGGCGCGTCTTCGCGGGGCTGGCTGCGTGGGGGGCGGGTGCTGCTCGCGGGGGCGCGCTCCATTTTTGCGATGGCCTGTACGATGCGTTCGTTGTCGGCGACGCGTTTGTTCTCGATTTCCTGCAGTTTCTCCGCCAGCCGGCGCAATTCATCGGCGCTCGCGAAATTCCCGCTCGGCTTGCCGGCCTGTTCGCGCACGCTCTCCAGTTCCGTCTCCAGCGCGCTCAGCCGTTTATCCTGCTTGGCCACGGCCGCCAGCAGGTCCTCGATCTGACCGCTCAGTTTGTTCAAACGTTCTTCAACCGCCGCGTCCTGCGCGCGCAAAATCGTCGCGCCGCAAAACATCAGGGTCGCCAACCAGACAGAAATTCTTTTCATGCGCCGACAATAGTTTCGCGCCGCCCGCCGTTCAACTCGAATCCCGATGCTGACGCCGCCCGCTGCCCGGTTTAGTCTCCGGGCGCATGAATCGCCGCCACTTCCTTCACACCGTTTCCACTTTCGCGGCCGCCTCCGCCCTGTCCCCCGCGCTGGCGCCGGCGGCTGCGGGCGTAAACAGCGCCGTTTCGCGTCGCCCGGGCATTCCGCGGTTTGGCGACGGCCGGGACTGGTTTTTTGCGCGGCGCTTCGGGATGTTTGTTCACTGGGGCATTTACGCCCTTCCCGGCTGGCATGAGCAGCATCAATGGCGTGCCCGCGTGCCCCGCGCCGAATACGTGAAGCTCGCGCAGCAATGGAATCCGCGGAAGTTCCACCCCGAAGCCTGGCTCGACCTGCTGACCGCCGCCGGAATGAAATACCTCTGCCTCACCACCAAGCACCACGACGGCTTCTGTCTGTGGGACACCCAGCAAACCGCGTTCAACACCATGAACACGCCGTACCGGCGGGACATCCTCGCCCTGCTGGCCGAGGCCTGCCACCAACGCCGCGTGCCGCTTTGCCTGTATTACTCGATCGCCGACTGGAATCACCCCAACTACCCAAACCAGGGCCGGCACCACGAACTCGAGCCGCAGCCGGGCGACGCCCCGGACTGGGAAAAGTATCTGCAGTTCGTGAAAGCACAGGTGCGGGAGCTTTGCTCCAACTACGGTGAAATCCACGGATTCTGGTGGGACATGAACGTGCCGCAGCATCGCGACCCGTCCATCAATGCCCTGATTCGCCAGTTGCAGCCCAACGCCGTCATCAACAACCGTGGGTTCGACGACGGCGATTTCGGCACGCCCGAACGGGATTATGAAAAGGACGAAGCCGCCGCCTTCATCCGTCCCACGGAAGCCTGCCAGTCCGTCGGCATGGAAAGCTGGGGCTGGCGCAGCGACGATGACTATTACACCGACCGCCATCTGCTGCGCAGCATTGATCGCTATCTCGCGCGCGATGCGAACTACCTCCTCAATGTTGGTCCGAAACCCGATGGGACCATTCCCGCGAAATCAGCCGCCATTCTGCGCCGCATTGGCCGGTGGTATCACGCCGTGCGCGAATCTCTTGAGGACGTGCAGCCCGCTTCCGCGTTGACGACGAACCGCAACGTCCTGCTCACGCGCCGCGACCGCACGCTCTACGTCCATCTCGCCACCGATCCGCAAGGCGACGGTGTGAAGCTCAAGCCGCTCGCCGTCTTGCCGAAACGCGCCACGTTGCTCAACACGGGTAAACCGGTGCAGTGCGTCGTCAATCTGACGCCCGCGGATCACAAGGAACAGCGACCGTGCCTGCGGCTGCTGGGGCTGCCGACCAACGAAATGGCCAATACCGTTTTGGTCGTGAAATTGGAATTCGATCGACCGCTGGAATCATTGATCCCGGCTGCCAATTCGGCGCAGGAGCGAAACGATCCGGGGATTCGCTAGAAACCGACTTCAACTTCTCCGCTTGCGGAGATTTTCGCCCGCCGCCGCTCGGCCCGCGCGCATTGCAGATTCACCGCCACCGGATTGCACGTGATGTGCGTCCACGCCGATTCGATGCGCACGCCCAGCGCGTCAGCCTCGGTCCCGGGGAGTTTTGAAATGGAAAGCGGCCATTCGGCAAACCGTTGGCAGCGCGGGCCAATTCCGACAACCAGGAGATACAGCGTGAATCGATGGCCACTTGCCAACCGTTGTTCCGGGCGATAATTTCCCCGCATGACTGTCGCCTTGGCCAAAGATGTTGAGGATTTCCTTCAGGAACAAGTGCGCGCCGGCAACTGCACCGATTCCAGTGAACTGGTCAATGACATCATCCGCTCCGTTCGCGAACAACGGCAGAAGCCCTTTGAAGTTACGTCGGAACTGGAAGCTTGGTTGCTCGAAGCCGCCGACAAACCAGCGACGCCGCTGACGGACGCCGACTTCGACGCCATCCGCGAACGAGTTCGAGCCCGCACGAAAACCACTGGGGCATGAACATCCTCAAGTCCGACGATTTCAACTCGGACGTTGAGCGACAAGTCGAGTGGTATGTGATTCATGCAGGCTGGGACGTGGCCGAACAATACCTCGCCGCCGTGAAAGCCACCTGCCGCCTGCTCGGACAACACCCATTGCTTGGACCACGCGGCGGCTTCAAACATCCGCGCCTTCGTGACTGGCGATTCTTCGTCATCTTCCGCCCGTTCAAGCAGCACGTCCTTTTCTACGAAGTGCGCGGCGATGACATAATCCTGCGCCGCGTGATGCACGGCCACCGTGATTTGCCGCGACGCCTGCTTGAACCGTCGGGAACAGATTGAAAGCCAGATCGGCCGAACACGAAGCCGTCGAGATAAACCGAATCGCCGGCGGACATTTGCCGCACGGCGGCTTCGGTTGACTGAGTTTTGAAATGAAGCGCAGCCATCTCAGAATCCCACCTCCACTTTTCCGTCCGCTGAAATTTTTGCCCGCCGCCGCTCCGCGCGCCAGCATTGCAGATTCACCGCCACCGGATTGCACGTGATGTGCGTCCACGCCGATTCAATGTGTACGCCCAGCGCCGTCGTGTCGCCGCCCAAGCCTTGCGGGCCGATGCCGGTTTGGTTGATCGCTTCGAAAAGTTCCTGTTCCAGCGCGGCGAGTTGCGGGTCGGGATTTTTTGAACCCAGCGGACGCGTCGTGGCTTTCTTCGCCAGCGTCATGCACAAGTCCGACGAGCCGCCAATGCCCACACCCACCACCGTCGGCGGACACGGCTTGGCGCCGGCGCCCACGACTTGTTCCAGCACGAAGCGCTTGATGCCGTTCACGCCGTCCGCGGGCACGAGCATTTTCATGAACGACATGTTTTCCGAGCCCGAGCCTTTCGGCATGAACAGGATTTCCAACGCATCCGAGTCCGGAACGAAATGGTAATGAATGATCGGGATGCGCTCGCCCGTGCTGGTCTGGCGATTCTCGCGCTTGAGCGGCGACACGATGCTTGATCGCAGCGGATGTTCGCGCGTCGCGCGCTCCGTGCCGCGGACGATGGCGGCATCCAGTTTCGCACCGTCGAGCCGCAGGTTGCCGCCGATGTCCACCCAGTAAATCGGAATGCCCGTGTCCTGGCAGACCATCATGTTCTGCTGCTGGCCGAGCTCGATGGATTTCAGGTAATGCGAAAAAATCCGGCGCTCGACTTCTTTCGTGGCGTTCGCGGCGGCGCGCTTGATGGCGGCGACGACGTCGGGGGGAATTTCCTTGAGCGATTGGATGTAAAGGTCGCGACAGGTCGTCTCAACCAGTTCGTAAAATGTTGACGGCACTTCCATAACTCGGGACGAGCGACGTTACACAGCGGACAGAGAGCGTCCACAAGAATTTCGCCGTAGCGGTAGGCATCCGTGCCTGCCGTAGAGCCGGGCTTCCAGCCCGGCGGAAAAAGCTCACGCATGGTGAGGCGCGTCGAAACTTTCGTGAGGTGCAGAAGATTTCCGGTGTTATTTCCGGGCGGCTGGAAGCCGCCCTCTACGTCAGGCACGGATGCCTGACGCTACGAGCAAAACCCTTGCAGACTCCCATCGCGCCTTTACAGTTCGACGCGATGCCGAAAATCACCGTCAGCGTCCAGCGGCGCGCTTCCGATGCGGGCGCGCGCAGTTTCGAGACGCACGAGATCGAGTTGGGCGAAAAGGCCAGCGTGCTCGATGCGCTGTTCGCGTTGCAGCGTGGGCCGTGTCCGGATCTCGCGTTCCGCTTTTCGTGTCGCGTCGGCATGTGCGGTTCGTGCGCGATGGTTGTGAACGGTCGCGAACAACTCACGTGCAGCACGCTGGTCAAAGACATCGGCCCGCAGCTCCGCATCGAACCGTTGCGCAACCTGCCCGTGAAGCGCGATCTCGCGGTGGACATGCAGCCGTTCTTCGCCGCGTATCAGCGCACGCTGCCGCACTTCACACCGCGCGAGAATCTGGACCCGAACGATTTCCATCGCCTCCCGCACGACTGCAAGGAATGGCAGGCGTTGAATCACCAGCCGCAGTGCATTGATTGCGGCGCGTGTTATTCCTCCTGCACGCTCGTCACCCTGCACCCGCGCTACGTTGGCCCGATGGCGTTGAATCGCGCGCTGAATCTCGTCGTTGATCCGCGCGAAAAGAATCGCAGCGAGCGGCTGAAAATCATCACGGGCGAGGCGGGCGTATTCCGCTGCCACACGCTCGGCAACTGCCGCGATGTTTGCCCGCGCGGCATTTCGCCAACGCATTCCATCGAAAGATTGAAGCGCCTGGCAGTGTTCGAGCCTTTTCGGAAGATGATTGCAAAACTGTTCGGCACTTGACCGTGGAAATTCAAATCAAGAAAGCCCTCACCCTGACCCTCTCCCATCCGATGGGAGAGGGGACAGCAAAGTGTGTCCTGCTTAAGTCCAACGACTCACGACTTGCCGACAGCCTGCCAACGATTCTCCCTCTCCCGTCGGACGGGAGAGGGCTGGGGTGAGGGCAATTCCCATGTCCAACCAACTCACCACCGACATCCTCATCCTCGGCCCGGGCGGCGCGGGCTCGATGGCGGCGTTGCATGCGTTGTGGCGCGATCCGTCGCTCGACATCACGCTCGTGAGCAAGGGCGGCCTCGGCAAGAGCGGTTGCACGCGCATGGTGCAGGGCGGTTACAACGTCGTGCTCAAAGCGCCCGACTCCATCGAGGCGCACTTCACTGACACGGTCAAAGGCGGTGCGTTCATCAACGATCAGGATCTCGCGCTCACGCTCGTGGAAGACGCGCCGCGCATCGTGAAGGAACTGGAGAACCGCATCGGCTGCCTGTTCGATCGCGCGGCCGACGGAGCCATCCATCAAAAGGCGTTTGCGGGTCAAAGCTTTGATCGCACGGTTCACGTCGGCGATTTGACCGGCATCGAAATCATGTCGCGGCTGCGCGATCAGATTTTTGCCAGCAACATCCGCTGCCTCGAATACACGCGCGGCTTGGAATTGCTCACGTCCGCCGACGGCCAGCGCGTCATCGGCGCGGTGTTGCTCGATACGCAAAGCGGCGAGTTCATCACCGTGCGCAGCAAGGCGGTGATTCTCTGCACCGGCGCCGGACCGCTCATGTATCAACGCGCCGCGTGCGCGCAGGAGAAAGCCATGGACGGCGTCGCGATGGCGTATCGCGTCGGCGCACATCTCATGGACATGGAGATGGTGCAGTTTCATCCGACCGGGCTCGTTGTGCCCGGCTCGCGGCTCAATGGCGCGCTGCTTGAAGAAGGTCTGCGCGGCGCGGGCGCGCATTTGTTCAACGGCCAGAGCGAGCGTTTCATGGAACGCTACGATCCGGAAAAGAAGGAGCGCTCCACGCGCGATCGTGTTTCGCGCGCGAGTTACATGGAAGTGATGGCGGGCCGCGGCACGCAAAACGGCGGCGTGTGGATTGATGTCTCGCATCTCGGCGCGGAATTCGTGGAGAAAAATTTCACCGGCATGCGCGACCGTTGCCTGCGCATCGGCTTCGACCTTGCGCGCGAACGCGTGGAGGTTTGCCCGACCGCGCACTTCAACATGGGCGGCATTCGCATCAATCGCGATTGTTTCACGAATCTCGAAGGCCTGTTCGCCGCCGGCGAAGATTCGGCCGGCGTGCACGGCGCGAATCGTCTCGGTGGCAACGGCGTGGCGGAATCCACCGTGTTCGGCGCGCGCGCGGGCGATG
Source organism: uncultured Bifidobacteriaceae bacterium (assembly GCA_964456685.1). Taxonomy (GTDB): domain Bacteria; phylum Verrucomicrobiota; class Verrucomicrobiia; order Limisphaerales; family JADLHS01; genus CAYWCK01. The sequence goes on from CAYWCK010000212.1 coordinate 6,409, forward strand.
TCGTCGCGGGTTGGGTGAAGCATCGCCAGCACACCGACGAAGCCAGCGCGAAGCAGATCGCAGAGGCGCAGGCGACGGCGAATCGATTTCTCGAACGCAAAGGTGGCGTGAGTCCGTGGGCGTTGCGCGAAGAGTTGGGCCAGGTTATGTGGGATCGCGTGGGCATCGTGCGCCACGGCGACAAACTCAAACAGGCGCTCGGTGAAATCACGGCGTTGAATCAACAGGCGGCGCAGATGTCCGCGCCCGGCGCGCGCGAGTTCAATCTCACGTGGCAGCAGGCGCTCGATCTGCGCAACATGCTCGTAGCTTCCGAATTGATCGCCCGCAGCGCGCTCGCCCGCGAAGACAGCCGCGGTGCGCATTACCGCGAAGATTTTGCGAAGACGGACAACGAGAACTGGCTCAAAAACATTTACCTCGCCCGCAACGGCGACGGGCCGAAGCTGTGGACGGAGCCGGTGAAGTTGACGAAGCTCAAGCCGTGAGCGAATTGGATTCCATTTTTCAACCGTTCTCCCTCACCCCGGCCCTCTCCCGCTGGGAGAGGGTGAATTGTTTGCCGTCGCTTGCGAGAACCTGCGACTGGATTTGCCATGTGAACTCTCAAATTTCGAGCAGCGGGCGAATGCTGTTCCCTCTCCCCGCGGGAGAGGGACAGGGTGAGGGTGAGCGTTCAACCCAACCAGGTTTCGCGCTTTGAACCCATGAAACTCGAAGCTCCACCTCTCCCGGCCTCTGGCCACCCTCTCCTCCATTCTAAATGGAGGAGAGGGACGGGGAGAGGAGGTGTTCCGCTTGCTCAGGATGGCGAGCGTTCAACCCAACCTCGGTTTACGCTATGACGCGCCTCGTTCAACTCACCCATCAAAAATTTGGCCGCCGTGTCGCGGTGGTTGAAGGCGACGACTTGCGATTGCTCAAAAGCGCGGACTCGATTTACGAACTCGCGAATCGCGCGATCGCCAAAAGAACTTTTCTCACCAAGCTCGTCTCAACTTCGCGCACGAACGAGGCGCTCGACTACACCGCCATTCACACCGGCAAATCGAAGTGGCGCTTGCTGCCGGCTTTCGATCATCCCGATGAACCGGCGCGTTGCCTCGTCACCGGCACGGGTTTGACGCATCGCAAGAGCGCCGAGAACCGGCAGGCGATGCATAGTGGGACAGGCTTCCAGCCTGTCTCGGCGTGCGGCGGGGATGACCGGCAAGCTGCCTGTCCCCCGAGCGACAGCATGAAGATGTATCAGTGGGGGCTCGAAGGCGGCCGGCCGGCGCGCGGGAGGATCGGCGTTTCGCCCGAGTGGTTTTACAAAGGGTGCGGCACGATCCTGCGCGCGCACGGTGAGCCGCTCGAAGTTCCCGCGTTCGCGCTCGATGGCGGCGACGAGGCGGAAGTCGCCGGCGCCTACGTGATTGATGCGAAAGGCAACCCGCGTCGCGTGGGGCTGATGCTCGCGAATGAATTTTCCGATCACGTGCTGGAAGAAAAAAATTATCTCTATCTCGCGCATTCGAAATTGCGGACGTGCGCCATCGGGCCGGAGTTGATCGTGGATGCGGAGTTCGGCGATTGCCGCGGGACGACTCGGATTTTGCGCGGCGGAAATGTGCTCTGGTCAAAACCGTTCGCAACGGGCGAGAAGAACATGTGCCACACGGTCGCGAACCTGGAGCATCATCACTTCAAGTACCCCGCGCACCGCCGGCCCGGCGACGCGCACGTGTATTTCTTCGGCGCCGACGCGTTCAGCTTCGGCGAAGGCGTGCGGCTGAAGCGCGGTGACGTGATGGAAATCGAGCTGGCGGGGTTTGGTCGGGCGTTGTGGAATCCGGTGCGGGCGAATCGCTCGCGAATGAAACTGGTTTTGGTCAAGCGGGTTTGAGGAGAAATCGAACTGTTAATCAATGAGCGAACGTATTTGATAGTTGCCATCGACAAGACCCACGAGAAACGTGACGGGCACATCCGAACCCCGGACCGACACGTTAATCGTTACCTTGTGGACATCTTGAAATGGGAGAATGCCAAGATGTTTTAATTCAGTGTTCTTCGGTTCGGATTTCACGGACGTTATTGCTGAATTGGTCAGATTGCGGAACGAAAGGTCATTGGACAGCTTTTCAAGCCATTTGCTTACGGCTGTCGGGTCCTTGTCGCCGGGTTGCTGGAGTTTTTCCACCAAGTTTGACTTGGATGGATCGCTTGCAAGCAACAAGGCTACTCGACATTTCTGAATCGGCATGTAATGGAACTGACTGAGTAGTTTCATATAGCGGCCATAGTCGTCGTCCGGCAACCCCATAGACGCACTATAGGTGTTTCCCACATACTTGATGCTGCTTTCAAAGGTATCACTGGCGAACATGCGGCTTAGCGGAACGCACCGGAATGTGTCTTGAATGCGGCACTCGATAATCCCTCGCACGAAATAGCGTGCCACTGATTCGGGAGTTTTGAATTCGCCCGGCGAGGCCTTTGGCAAACTCCCAAGAATATGCAAAAAGAACTCGCGTTCGGTTTCCGCGCGGATTTGAGACGCGCCATTTGTTATCAAGACGAGTGCAAGAAGGATGCTTTTCATGGGGCTGTTTGGTAACTGGGTGTTTAGATGCAAAGGCTGCAAAAGATCACGCCACTTAA
>CAYWCK010000213.1:0-8992 GCA_964456685.1 uncultured Bifidobacteriaceae bacterium
GGCACGTGGCAGGGCATTTATCTTTGGGAACACCGGAACGTGCCGCATACGCGGAAAGTGGTGATGCACCTCATCGGCGAGTAACGCTCCTCGCGCGAGGGCGGCAGCCAACACGCCCGGTCCAAAGCGCCAGAGGGCTGGCGCACTCCCGGACGCTGGCGCGCGGACCAACGCGCCGGTTCCACGCGAAGCGTCCCGGAGTGCGGCGGCCCTCCGCCGCTATTAAACGGCGAGACGCCATTCGACCGTGCCCTGCTGCGGTGGGGCGAGGCTCCCGACGAGCCGCCGTTTCAAACCCACGCCGGCTCGCGAGGACGCTCGCCCCACCGAGGAAGCGAATGCGGACCCGCCTGAACATTCTGTGGTGTTGACGGGCCGCCAGCGCGGTGGTAACACCAAACCCGTTATGAGGAGAGAAGCAAGGGCGCTTCCCACCGGCGATGGGATCAACTGGCCAGCCTTCCATTTGTCCCACACCACTGTCCTGCTGATGACCATTCTGCTCTGCGTCCAGTCTGGTTCCTCAGCGCCCAACTACAAGATCGAGGAGCTGTGTTCGTTCCCGCCCGGCGCCGGAAGTGAACCGGGTCCACGGGCGGGAGTGGTGTGGGGAAATGACGGTGCACTCTACGGAACTACTTTCCGGAGCGGCAGCAATAGTAACGGTTCGGTGTTCCGGGTGACAACGATTGGGGCGCTGACAACTTTGGTTTCGTTTGCAAATACCAACGGAGCGGCCCCTCGTTCTTCACTTTTGCTTGGCCGGGACGCAGCCTTTTACGGAGCAACCGGGCAAGGCGGTGGCTACAATTCCGGAACTTTGTTTCGGATGACCAGCAATGGTGTGCTGAACACCTTGGCGCATTTCTACTATACCAACGGGGCTGGACCGTTTGCCGATCTTGTTTACGGCAATGATGGAGCGCTTTACGGCACCACAGTCGCAGGTGGTACGTGGGGGCACGGTACGGTGTTCCGAATGACAACCAACGGTGCTTTAACGACTCTTGCCTCGTTCGATGGCACAAACGGTTATTACCCGTATTCAAACCTCATTGTGAATGACGACGGTTCTTTCTATGGCACAACATACCGCGGCCACTATCCGGATTCCTCCACGACTCCGGGAAGTGTATTCCGCCTTTTGCCAGGTGATATTCTTACCAATTTGGTAGATCTTCCTTTCCCCAGCGGGATGAATCCGGTGGGAAAATTCACTCGAGGTTTCGATGGCGCATTCTATGGATCCGCGCAAAGCGGAGCGGTGTTTAAAGTCACAATTAACGGCGAATTGAGCGTATTCGCGATACTTGATCCTTTCACCTATCCTTCGCCCGGTGACCAACCACTAGGTGGACTCGCTCAAGGCAGCGATGGCAACTTTTACGGGACAGCGTATGGAGGTGGAGCTTTCGGCTACGGCACGGTTTTCCGCGTCACCACGAACGGCTTGGTATCTGCCCTCGCTTCCTTTGCCACCACAAATGGAGCGAGCCCCCGAGCACCGCTCGTGCAGGGCAACGACGGAGCATTCTACGGGACGACTCCAACCGGCGGTAGCCTAGGCGGCGGGAACGTTTTTCGAATCCAGGTGTTCAGCCACATCGAATCCGTGAAGCGCATCGGTAGTTCCTGGCAGGTGGCCATTCGCGGCGTCGAGGGAGAGTCCTACCGGCTGGAGCGCTCGACCAACCTGGCCGGACCGTGGCTCGCGCTCACGAACTTCATCATGGACGCCACGCAGCGGCTGGTCTGCCTCGATACCAACGCGCCGGTTTCAGCCGCGTATTACCGCACCGTGACGCCCTGAACGCTGCCGTCGTGGCGGACCACGATCATTTGTCGCGCAACAGGGCGAGCGTATCCACGTCCGCCCGCAAATCTTCGAGATCGTAGTGGATGGGGATGCCGCGGCGTCCCAATTCCTGCTGAAAAGCGAGTTGCGTCGTCCGGGCGATTTCCGCCGCGCGTCCAAGCGTGATGCGCCGGTCAGTAAACAAGCCGATGGCCAGGTCCAATCGCGCGCGGTCCACGGTCAATTCCAGCCCACGCAAGGCTTCATCCTGAACTTCAATCAGCATGGCCTTACCGTAACAGCCCAATGCCGGAACGGCAAGGGCGTGAACCAGACGAGAGGGCCCGAGTTCCGTGGTGGTTCGCCGCGCGCGGCGCGGCGAGGCGGGTCGCAGCGCGACCCGATCCACCAACTTGAGATTGCACCCATCCGCTTGATGGCGACGGCAAGCGGGCGCGCGTCCCTGCCCCGGCGAATAAACCTCGCAAACCCGGGCGCGCGGTGGCAGCTTGCGCGCGCTTGATGATGACGAAAGAATTTCCGCTATCGCTCGGCACGCCACGCTTCAATTTGGTAGGGACGCGTTCCACCGCGTCCGATTATTTCCGGGAAAAGTTTGGGACGCGGTGGAACGCGTCCCTACCGATCGCAAAGTGCATCGTCGCTTGCGTGGCAGTGATTTTATCTTTGGTGTCCGCCCGGGCCGCGTCGCCCACGAACCGTTTTGGCTTCACCGGCCCGGAAATTTTCCCCGTGGATCCCGCCATCGGCCTGCTGCACGCCGCCGATCTCGATGGCGATGGGCTCATCGACCTCGTCATCGCCAACAATGCGCGGTCCAAGATCAACCTGCTGTTCAACCAGACCGGTCAAACCAACCGCGTCGTCAAGCCCGCCACCAAGCGCGAGCTGAACGAACTGCCTTCGGACGCGCGCTTCCGACTCGAATCCATCGCGTCGGAAAAACGCATCGCCGCCATGGTGGTCACCGATCTCAACGGAGATGGCCGGCCGGACATCGCGTATTACGGCGACCCGAAGGAACTCGTGCTGCTCTACAATCTGGGCTCGAACAATTGGAGCGCGCCCAAGCGCTGGCCGATCGAGGATGGCCAGCTCACGGCGAACGGCCTCACCAGCGGCGACCTGAACGGCGATGGCCGGCCGGATTTGGTTTTGCTCTCGGAAAAGCACATCTATTTCCTCGCGCAAACGGCGGACCGCAGTTTTGCCGAGCCGGAGAAAATTCCGGTGGTGGCGCCGGTGAAATCCGCGCTGGTCCTCGATGTGGACGGCGACCAGCTCAATGATTTGCTGCTGGTGGACTGGGAAAGCCCGACGCCGTTCCGTTTCCGCCGGCAAAACGCCGCGCACGAACTCGGGCCGGAGATTTTTTTCCCGCTCGCGCCCATCCGTTCGTACTGGGCCGACGCGCTGGAACAAAACAAGCAGACCTTCGTCCTGACGATCGCGCAGAATTCCGGGCGCGCCCAGATTTCCGAGTTCCAACGCAAGCCGGCCGAACCGCTCACCGGCGAGTTCAAGCAAGGCCAGTTTCAAGTGCTGCCGCTCAACAAAACGGACAAGGCCCGGCGCGGCCTGCTCTGGGCCGACGTCAACGGCGATGGCGCCTCCGACCTGCTCGTGGCCGAACCGGAAAGCGGACAGATTTCGCTCTACCTCCAAAAGCCCGACGGCGCACTGGCCGAGCCGAAGACCTTTTCCACGCTCGCGGGCATCAGCGATCTGGCGGTGGCGGATTGGGACGGCGACGGCCGGCCGGAAATTTTTCTCTTCAGCGCCCCGACCGCGCAGGGCGGCGAGCAACAGATCGGCGTCACGCGGCTCGATGACAAGGGCCGCCTGCCCTTCCCCACGCTGATTCCGCTCGAAGGCAAACCGCTGGCCATGGCGGTGGGCGCGCTGGCCGCGGGCGCAAAGCCCACGCTGGCCGTGATCGTGGATCAGGACGGCAAACGCTCCATCAGCACGCGCACGGCCGACGGCCAGGCCAGGACGCAAAAGCTCAGCGAAAGTTTCAAGGCGAACCCGACGACGCTGGCGATTCATGACGTGAATCACGACGGCCTGCCCGATCTCGTCACGCTCATTCCGTACGAAAAAATCAAGGTGCTGTTGCAAGTCGCGGGCCTTCGCCGCGATGACGCGGCTACGTCCTCGCAAGCGGGCAAGGATTTCGACGAGCTGGACGTCGCGCCGCCGGGCGGGTCGGACATTGCGCAGCCGTGGTTCAGCACGGCGGATGTGGACGGAGATGGCAAACCCGAATTGCTGCTCGCGCAAAAGAATTTCCTCCGCGCCGTGGTGCTTAAACAGGAAGCCGCCGCGCCCAATTCCACGAACAAACCTGCCGCCGTTTTCCAGGTGAAGGAACAGATCAACGGCAGCGCGAGCAATTCACGTCTCGTTGGCGCGGCGGCGGTGCCGAATGGCACGAATGCCGTCCCGTCGCTCTTCCTGCTCGATGCCGAGCGCAAGGCGCTCACCCTGTGCGAGCGCGACGCGGCCGGGGTCTGGGAGGTAGTGCGCAATCTGACGCTGCCGGTTTCGGACTTCAGCGGATTGCAGGCGGTGACGCTCGGTGGCCTGAAGCCGAACAGCGTGGCGTTTCTGGGGTTGAACTCGGTGGCGTGGATGCCGCTGGCGGGCGACACCTGGGAATTCAGCGGGCTGGACGGTTACGAAACGCCGATCAAGGACGGCTTCCTCGGCGACGTGGTCTCGGGCGATTTGAACAACGACGGGCGCAAGGACCTCGTGTTCCTGGAGACGGGCAAGAACCATCTCGACCTCGTGATCTTTGGCGCGGACCACAAACTCGTGCCGGCGGATCGCTGGCAGGTGTTCGAGCAGAAAAGTTTTCGCGGCCGCACCGGTGGCGAAGCCGAGCCGCGCGAAGCGCTCGTTGTCGATCTAACCGGCGATGGAAAGAATGATCTGTGCGTGATCGTCCACGACCGGATTCTGGTTTATCCGCAGGAGTGACGACTGCGCAGCCGCCAGCCAAGGCACACTACGCCGAGGCTGGACAAGTATAGTGTGCCGGGCTCAGGAATTGGTTGGTTGGAGAAAAAAACATTATCAAAATAGCCGCCAGAATTCGCTGGGCCAGTAAATCGTAGTTCTGCGGTTTGACCTGCGAATCCATTAACGCTGCCGCCAAAGATGTCATAACTAGGCGTGCTGGCTACGCGAAATATCGGAATCAACTGCCCTCCAAAGGTGACCTCGAGGTTCGACCGCGGATCGGCCCAAAATCTCACGGAAGCGGCGCCAACGGGAATCTGGCCGTATTGCCCCAAGGCAGAACTGCGTAGCACCCCGAAGCCGGCGCCTTGGAGGAAAACCGAGTAGTTGCCTTGGATTGGCTGCCAAGAGAGTGAACTCGAATCATGAATCGACACAGCCGCATCTCCCAGCGCCACGTCGTCAAAGACAACGTGTGGAATTGGGTAACCGTTGAAGTAGGCGGCCCAATGAGGTAAAGCGTTCGAAACGGACACAGACCCTACGCCGAAGCCAGCTAAATCAGCCTGCTCAAAATCCAAATTCTGAAACGTTCCCTGCGCGTGGAGATTGCCCAAACCGGCCCCACTCAGAACCGCGGCCAAAATTGCCCCGAGAACCTTCATGCTTTGACTCTGCGCCCAACGCGCACACCAAAACAAGTCCATTCGTGCCGGCGCACTGTTGCACATTCCACGTCCGGGAATTGTCGCGGCGCTCGGCGAGCGCTGGTCTGTGCAAACGGCCAGCGTCGGCGGTCATAGACCGTCGCTCCAGCTTCACTTCAGGCCCGGCGGCACGGGCGAGAACCATTTGTAGCTCAAGCCGTCGGCATTGGCGCTGCCCGCCCAGACGGTGAACGAGAAATATTTCGCCACCTTGGAGAACTCCGGCAGCAGCGAGGAATCCATCCATTCGCGGAAGGTCCGCTCCGGACCGACGAACGGCAGCGCTTCCGCCAGCGCACTGGCGCCGCCCGCCGGTTGCGAGCCGGGCGTGAGCTTCTTCAGCAGGTCGAAGGTGAGGCGCATGGTCTCGGCCTGGTTTTCATACGTGAACATGCCGGTGCTGAGCCCGCCCACGCGCTGCGCGGCTTCGGTCAGGCCGGGGATTTCGCGCAGGGGTTTGCCGGGACTTTCGGCGCTGCGCAGGAACTCCTCCAGCATCGCCGGGTCGGTGCTGAAGACCACATAGCCGCCACTGGCGGCGTAGCTCAAGAGATCCATCGTGACGGCGGCCCCCGGTCCACCCGTGTTCGAAGGCAGGCTCACGGAATAGATTTTTTTGCCGAGAAACTCGCGGACCTTGGGTTTGAGCGCATCGCCCGAGCGAATGATGAGCAGGCCGGACAGCGCGCGCACCAAGTCCTCGGCCTTGGGCGAAGCGACGGCGAAGAGCGACGGCGGGGAGTTCAGCTCGGCCAGCGAATTCCCGCGCGGCGCTTTCTCATAGGTGATCAGGTCATCGCCGAGGTTGCCGAAAACGTCCCGCCGCAAATCGTAATTGGCGTCGTTCTGCTTCATGGCTTCCTCGCCGCTCTTGAGCATGTATTCCCAGGAATTGTAGGTCTGCGGCGAGATGTCCTTGAGCATCTTCTCGAGGTTGGCCACGGTCTTCGGGCCGTCGATGCGGAAGCGGCTGAATTTGAGCGCGTCGGCCGGCACGAAGGGCGGCGGGCCGGCATCCTTGGCGTCGGTCGCAACGAGTTTGAACAATCCCTGGCGTGCGGCTTCCGGCACCCCGAGGAATACCTCGAACAAGGTGCCATCGCCGACATCGCGGAAGGCGACCGCCGCCGTTTTGAGGCCGCTCAAGCCGAGCCCCGCCAGAATTTTGTCAATCTCCGGCAGCGGCAGCGGCTCCGGCGCGGCGGGATTCGACTTGGGCTTGGGCATTTTGGACAGCAAATCCACGACGGCCTTGGCGTTGAACCAGCCGTAGAAACCGGCGTCGCGGAACAGCGCCAGGCGGTTTTGCTCGAAGGCCGGATCATCGGCGAGCGCCGGCGCGTTGCCGCCGGTCAGATGGGCGACGACAACCTCGACGGCTTTGCTGGAACTGCCGAGGATGAGCAGAGACTCGAACTGACCGACCACGAGCGAGCGGATTTTCTCCGCGGGTTTCGCGTCCTCCTTGCCGAGTTCGTGCACCGGCTGGGATTGCGGGACAAAACTTTTCAGCGTCTTCGGCAGATCATTGCTGGAAAGCGGCACGATGGAAAATTCCACCTCGCGAATCTTCTCGGTCTTGATGGCCTTGCCGGCATCGGTCCATTTCTTGCGCAAGTCGGCGAGATTCGTTTTCAACTGGCCGCTTTGGTCCCGGGTATCGAGCAAAAAGAGCACGCCGGGCTCGGCCTCGCCGCCCTGGCCGGTCCAGCCGTTTTGCGTGAGGGCGAGGGTGACCTGGCCTTGCGGCAACGAGCTGTAATCCGCGAATTTGACGCCGAGGTCGCGCTCGAGCGGCGCGAGGAAATCCTCGTTCCACTTGGTCATGAACTTGTCGCGAAACGGCTTCAGGGCCGGATCATTCCAAAACTTGCTCTGCGGCGACTTCTCGTAAAGGGCGCGGAGTTTGGCGGCGTCCGGCACGCTCAACATGAGCAACGTGTCGGCGGGCAAAAGTTTTTCCGCGGGCGGAATATCCGCGCGCACCACCACAGCGAGCAGGAGCAACAGCAGGGTGAAAAATTTACCGCGCCAGGCGGAGGCAAAGATTCGATTCATGTCGCTGAGGTTGACGCGGACGGGGCGGGAAGTGTTCGAAGTCGCGCGCGGTTCATTGGTCCGCGAGCTTTTGGCGCGCCCGGCTCGGCGGTTCGAGATAGCGGTAGGGATTGCTCGGGTTGTCCGTGGCATACGTGTAGGCATCCCGGTGATCCAGGAAGTAGCGCACCGCTTCCACCGGGATCGCAAACCCCAATCCCTCACCGAAAGTGATCTTCATGTTGGTGACGCCGACCACTTCGCCTGCCAGATTAAAGAGCGGGCCGCCGCTGTTGCCGGGGTTGATTTGCGCGGTCGTCTGCAAATAAAGCTCGCCCGCAAGCTGACGCGTCTTGGTGCTCAGGATGCCTTCGGTAACCGTGCGCTCCAGCCCCAGCGGACTCCCGATGGCAAAAACCCGCTCGCCGACGGCCAGCGCATCGGAACTGCCGAGCACGATATGTTTGAACTTCGGCGCGTCCTTGTCCTCCACCTTCAGCAGGGCGAGATCTTCGAACTTGTTCAAGGCAACGATGCGCACTTGCTTGCAGGTCTTGCGCTCAAGCTGGCCGCTGCGCTGGAGGTAAACCTCGACGGAAATCTGCGTCTCACCTTCGATCACATGGAAGTTGGTGATCAGGAAACCTTCGTCGTTAATGAAAAAGCCCGAGCCCAACCCGCCGGGCGTGCGCACCTGCACCACCGCCTCGCCCAGTTGATTCACAAGATCGCGAACGTTGCGCTCCGGACCGGGCCGGGCAGCCGCAACGTAAAATTCCGAGCGGGAATCCAAAGCCGGCGATCGATCCGGCGCCACGGGCAACTTCGCGGGCTTGGTGTTTTTACCCGGTTTGGGGGAATTCACCGCCGCTGCGTCACGGAGGATCTTGGCAATGCTGCTGCGGGGCACGACGAGCACCGTATAACCCACATCCACCGCCACCGAATCATGCTTCTCGGAAAGAATCTTGCCGGTGATGGCGGCGTTGTCCTTGAGCTGGATCGTTTCCGCCGGCGCAAGGAACGCACCGGACACGAAGGCAAATCCAATCCAGTGCCACAGCTTTGACATGAGCTGACCATACTCAACCAGGGCCGGTTCGACAAGCAACCGCGCCGGAATTTCCGCGAAAAGTCGAACGGAACAGCCGCAAAATACGTATTGCCACCGGGGTGAAGTTTGCTATCTTCCCGCCCTCTTTCGCCGGTTTCGGCGGGAGGAGAAACGGCCTCAAATTACCCGGCCTCGTGTGAGATTGGGTGGCCACAACAACATCAAAATCAATCCCGTGTTCCGCGGGATGCTCCGGCAAACCGGAGTTTCAACCAAAGGAAAATTGTGTTAAGCATTGGCGTTAAGGAATTGTTGGAAGCGGGCGTCCATTTCGGACATCAAACCCGGCGTTGGAATCCCAAGATGAAGCAGTTCATCTTCGACGCGCGCAACGGGATTCACATCATCGAC
>CAYWCK010000214.1:0-8966 GCA_964456685.1 uncultured Bifidobacteriaceae bacterium
TCGGCGCGACGAACTTGCCGTTGATGAACAACTCGTGCTGCGGCGCGATGACGTAGTTCTTGGAGTCTTCCGGCGCGGGCGCGTAATCCCATTTGTTGCCGAAGTTCAGGCGACGGTCCTTGAGCGGCACGACCGTGTGCGTGGTGTGAGGAGCGGAAACCACCGCACGCTTGGGAGTGGACCGACGGCGGATGGATTTTGCGGCCGATTTCATGAGGCGAAGCTAGCAAAGGCTCGCCGGAATTCCAAGTTGAAGTCCGCGGCAGCCGGTCAATGGAGGTCAGTCCGGTTCGCGCTGCACTCGTGTCACCCGGGAAAGGCGATTCACGAATCCTTCCAGCGAGGAGGCCCGCGGAAATTTCTTACGAGGCAAAGATTGAACGGCGGCGGACCATTGATTAGCCTCCGATCATGAAATCTCTTCTCTCCTTCGGGCTGGGCCTCGCCGTGCTCGCGTTAACCGGCTGCGGCAAAAAGGCCGACAACCATGCATTAACGGTGGCGGTGATTCCCAAAGGCACAACGCACGAATTTTGGAAGTCCATACACGCCGGCGCGGTGAAGGCCCAGCGTGAACTGGCCGATCAGGGAGTGGCGGTGGAGGTGATTTGGAAGGGCCCGTTGCGCGAGGACGACCGCGATCAACAAATTCAAGTGGTTGAAAATTTCACGAGCCGGAAGGTGAGCGGAATCGTGCTCGCGCCGCTGGATTCGCAGGCGCTGGTGAATCCGGTGGCCGGGGCGGTGCAGGCCGGCGTGCCGGTGGTGGTGATGGACTCGGGATTGAAATCGGACAAATACATCAGCTATGTGGCGACGGATAATATCAAGGGCGGCAAGCTGGCCGGGGAGTTCATGGCCAAACTCTTGAATGGAAAGGGCAACGTCATTTTGCTGCGTTACGCCGTGGGATCGGCCAGCACGGAGGATCGCGAGAAAGGTTTCCTCGAAGCGCTGGCCCAGTTTCCCGACATCAAATTAATTTCCGCGGATCAATACGCCGGAGCAACGCGGGAGACGGCTTATCAAGCCTCGCAAAACCTGCTGAATCGCCACGGCCAGAACGTCAACGGCGTCTTTTGCGTGAACGAGAACTCCACCATCGGCATGACGAAGGCCTTGCGCGACATCGGCAAGGCCGGCGGCAAAGTGAAAATGATCGGGTTCGACGCCGGCTCCCAGTCCGTGCTCGATATGAAGAAAGGCGATGTGCAAGGACTCGTGGTGCAGAATCCGGTGCTGATGGGTTATCGCTCCGTGAAAACCATCGTCGCACATTTGCAGGGCCAGAAAGTGGAGCCGCAAATTGACACGGGCGTGGTACTGGTGACGCCGGAGAACATGGAGCAGCCGGAGATTCAGGAATTACTCCAACCGCCCCTGGACAAGTATTTGAAATAACTGCCCGGAGCCGAGCCGTTGCCCGGGCCGACCAACTCAGGGCAACAGGCTCACCGCCATAAGCTCCCGCGCATCCCGCACGAACAGTTTCCCGTCCGCGTAGGCGGGATTGCACCAGTTCGCGCCACAGACTTGCGCGCGGCCCAATTCGCGATAGCCCTGTGGATCAGCCGCAAAGAGGATCACTTCGCCAGTGTCGCTCAGCATCAGAATATTTTTGCCGACGACGACAAAGCCGGCGTGCGCTTTTTCTGCCGAGGTGGAAATAAGCCCGGTCTTGGACCACAGCGTCTTGCCCGTTTTCGCCTCGAGGCAAAACACGTTCTTCGTCATGCCGAGGCCGTACAGGCAATCGCCAGCCGCGACGGGACTGGCGAAGTTAAGCGTGCATTCCTTGGACTCCCATTTGACCGGCGCATTCCAAGTCTTCGCGCCTTTCTCGGGAGAAAGTTCCACGCCGATCGTGCCGCGCATGTGCGAGCCGACCATCACGATGTTGCCCACAACCGTTGGCGTCGAGACATGGCGGCCGTAGGTGGAAGTCAACGGCACGCGCCAGAGCAAGTTGCCGTTATCCAGATTCAGTCCTATCAATCCCTCGACAGTGAAGGCGATGACTTGTTTCGGCTTTGCGCCACCGACCAACGCGGTGATGGGGGCAGCGTTGCCGACGCGATCGGTTTGCGATTTCCAAAGAACTTTGCCGGACTTTTTGTCCGCGCACACAATGCCCGCGCCGTTCGTATCGCCGACGGAAAGGATCAAACGCGAGCCGTCCACCCACGGCGACGCCGTGAAGCCGTGCCGATGGCCGCCCTGCGCCAGGCCGCGTTCGCCGATGAAAACGGCGTTGAAGTCCTGGGTGTAGTTCAGACTCCAAAGTTGCTTGCCGTCCGCGACGTTGAGGCAGCGCAAGAGGCCCTTGCTCGATTGGGCATAAAGCCGGTCGCCATCCACGAGCGGCGTGCAGCGCGGGCCGGCAGCGTATTGCGAATCCGAGAACACATCGTCCACCGGGGACTGCCACAGCTCACGGCCGGTTTCCCGATCAATAGCGTGCGCGGTTTCCTTGTTCGTCTGATTGTCGAGGTAGAAAACCTTGTCCCCGGCAACGATCGGCGAGGCGAGACCGGCGCCGATTTTGAGCCGCCACAGAACCCTCGGCTCGCGCGACAGAGATTCCAGCGGTTTGCTTTTCGCCGGCGCGTGGCCATCGCGGACCGGTCCCCGCCAACCGGGCCAGTCACTCGCGTGAATCGCGGTCGTGGCGAGGACCGCGAACAAACCTGCCAGAATGCCACCCCGCGCCTGCCGCTGTGCGGCCCGTGCGAAACTCCGAGACTGTTTCACCGGCTCACCCCGCACTCGTAGACAAACCACGCGGGCTTCATATCGCCCAGCGGACCACGGAGCTTTTCCAATTCCGCCGCCGGGCCGTGAACTTCCAGGCGGGCCAGATCCACCACCTTCAGGAGTTCGCCCAGCAAGGGTCCGATACTTTCGATGTGCGCCAGCAATCCCGCCGCGCCGATGTAGGACTCGCGGCAGAAAATTTCGTCGCCGTTGATCGTGAAGTCGTAATTGAGCATGAGTTTCTCAGGCGCGGTATTGGCGACCATCTTCGGCAAAATGGCTTTGGCTTCGGCAAGTTTGCCCGGTTTGACTTTGAAGTAAGGGTGGATGCTGACGACGTTGGATTGACTCATAAATTCTGCGCGTATTGTTTTCGTGAATCGCAGCGGGTCAAGCCTGCGCTTCAAGGCTTGGGCGCCGCATGCTTGAGGATGAAGTCCACAATCGGCGTCGGATCGCTCAACCCGTGCGGGTGATGGCCAACGCCAGGTTTGGAAATCAACTCGATGCTGCCACCCAGCTTGCGATAACGCTCCGCGATCACGCCGGTGTTTTCGTCCCACGGCACGACGCTATCGGCGTCGCCATAAACGTGCAGCAGCGGAATGTGCGCGTCCGCCAGCGGCTTCAGATTGTCCACGGGATTCCAGCGGTAGGCGATGGCGTCGGCGTCGGCTTCAAAATAATAAGCGTTCAATAGATTCTTCCACTCTTCGGCGCTGCCGTCGCCTTTGCCCAGGTTCTTCAGCTTGCCGCCGGGCCAGCTTTTGAAATCGCACACGGCAGCGTCGGCGTAGATGCAGGCAACCTTCTCCGGATTCGCCGCCGCCCAGTTGAAGCAGTAAAGCCCGCCGCGGCTAAGGCCGATGAGCGCCATTTTCTTCGCGAATCCAAAGCGCTGCGTCAGTTCAGCGTAGAATTTGTCCCACGCCGCGATGGCGTTCGGGCCACCGAACTGGTTCGGCACGCCGAGATAGACGAGGTGAAAGCCCTTCGCGACGAGCGCGGCATCGGCGTTCGCGAACGCACCGAAGAATTCCCCGCGCCAGGCCCACGGGTTGCCGGGGAGCGCCTGTTTCGGCGCGACGATGATCGCCGGTTGTCCGTTGAACGAGTAGTCGTAGCGATCAAAGCCTTCCCACTGAGATTTCTTGCCGGGGAAAGGGGGCACGAGTTCGCGGATTTGCTTTTGGATTTCAGCGGCTTTGGCTTGCGCCTCCGGGAGCGAGAGACCTTTGCTCAGCCCGGGGCGTTGATGCCCGACTTCCGTGAGCCACGCGTCGCGCAACAGGTGCTGGCGTTGCTTGACGAGCTTCAACACCTCTTCCGGATGCGGGGTATCAGCGAGGAGGCTGGTCACGTCTTGCGCACGGTAAGGAATCCTCGTCTCGAAGAAGTTCAAGATCTTGATTGCGATCAAATAATGACCTTCCTCACCACAATGCACCCCATCACCCGCGAGAAAGAAATTGGGGTAGTTCTTCCGCCGATCTGCGAGCATTTGCTTCATTGGCTCATGCAAATCCACCACCTCCCAGCCCGCCTTGCGCTGGGCCACCAGCCACTCAGAGTAACGATCGAGCACCGCGCCGTAACCGGGATGACCGCCTTTCACTTCATCGAAGACCGGCGGCGTCAGATGAATGATCTTCACTCCGCTCGCGATCACTTTGTCGTGCAGTCTCTGAATGCCATCCTGAAATTTTTTGAATCGCTCCTCGCTAAACGGGAGATAAATCCCGTCATTCATCCCGTAACAAGCGAAGACCAGGTCGGGTTTCGCCTTGGCCAACACGCGATCCAGCCGTTCATGCAGATCGGGGCGGGGAAATTTGCCGTCGGCATGACCGTCTTCCGAAAGGCCGCAGGCAGTTTCGCTGGGCAAACCGAGGTTGAGGAATTCAATCGGCCGCATCGGAAAACGGGTCGCGAAATAGGCGTCCACGGTTTCCACGTAACCGCCCGCGTAGGTGATGCTGTCACCGAGAAAGACCACCCGGCGCACGTTCTCTAATGGCTTTGGGAAGGAGTCGGCCGCCGCGGTTTGCCGCGCAAGCACGCCAAGACAGACCGCCAGGAGCAGCGCATGCCCCGCCCTCGCCAGCCGTAAAAGGTGACGGCTCACGGTAGGGAGAAGTAATCCGCACCTTGATAATGGCCGTCCACCAGCTTGGCGATTTGCATGAGAACGTCGTTGACGAGGGTGCTCGCGCCGAAGCGGAACAACTGTGGGTTCAACCAGTCGTCGCCAAGGGTTTCCTTGACCATCACGAGGTAAGCCAGGGCCTGTTTGCTCGTGCGGATACCGCCCGCCGGCTTCATGCCGATGCGGATGCCGGTGGCAAAAAAATAGTCGCGGATGGCTTCAAGCATCACGAGCGTGACGGGCATGGTGGCCGCCGGATTCACTTTGCCGGTGCTGGTTTTGATGAAATCGCCGCCCGCCTGCATGGCGATTTCGCTGGCGAGGCGGACGTTGTCGTAGGTGACCAATTCGCCGGTTTCGAGAATGACTTTCAGATGCGCCGGGCCGCAGGCTGCTTTCGTCGCGGCAATTTCGTCGAAGACTTTCGCGTGGTCGCCAGCGAGAAAGGCGCAACGGTCAATGACCATGTCGATCTCATCCGCGCCATCGGCCACGGTGCGGCGAACTTCTTCGAGCTTGGTGCGCAGCGGGTATTGTCCGCTCGGAAAACCAGTGGCCACCGCCGCGACCTGGACGGGCGAATTTGCGCCGAGAAATTTCCGCGCGTACTTCGTCATGTTCGGATACACACAAACCGCCGCGCACGGCGGCACGTTGTACTTAGGCTCGGCGGGTTGGAGTGCCTTGCGGCAGAGATAGGCGACCTTGCCCGGCGTGTCCTTGCCTTCGAGCGTGGTGAGGTCGCACATGTTCACGACCATCTTCAAGCCGGCCAGCTTGGCCGAGGTCTTGATGCTGCGCTTGGTGAAGGCCGCGGCACGTTCCTCGAGCATGATGGCATCCACGGTGGGCGCGGAAAACCGGGAAGCAGCCGCGGGCCGAAACCCGGGGATTGGCGCAGCGAGGGCTTTCATAGTTGCGCCAAAATCTGCGGGCGCAGGCGGGTGGAGTCAATGCGGTTTCCGGCCACGGGACGCAACCGTGACCGGAAACCCTGCTGATGGGGAACCAAATCCGAGGGAGCGACACTCAAGGCGTCCGGGCGCGAAAATATCGTTCACCAGGCGCAATCTGGTTGGTGATGTGCAACGTCGCATTCGCCGGCAGCGTGGGGATATTGGTCAGCACATTCCAGTCGCCGTTGGTGAGCGAGTCGCGGTAGAAAACGGTGTAACTGCGACCGGATTGGCCGGCGAAGGAAAAGCGCACCGTGTTGCCATCGCGAGCCAGGTCGGAAAGATTCGGCGGATTAGGCGCGGGAGAAGCGGTGGAATAGTTGATGGTCAGGGTCGGCGGTGCAATGGCATCCAGCCGGCTGGCAAAGCGGCGGATGGTGCCGGCGGTGCTTTCGCTCTGACTCCGCAACAACCAGCCGAAGTTTGTGCCGGGATTGGCCAACCACGTCTGCACATCCGCCGCCAAGCCGGGGCCGGTGATGGTATAACTCGCAACGCCGCTGATGGCCTTCGTCGCGCTGGCCACGGGGTTGAAATCTCCTCCGGCCACCGTCCACGAAGTGTCGGGCGCTACGCGATCATTCCAAGTAGTTTCTCCGATCGCAGCGAGTTCGCCGCTGCCGCCGTCGCTGCCATTGCCTTCGTTCCACGTCGCGAGCAACGGATGCAGCGCGAAGGTTGAATCCGGGCCGTTGGCCGAGGTGACTTTGAGGGTCAGGGTGACGGAATCAATCACGGCCCCGGCCGGGAGGCTGCCGGCAATGTCGAAGCGCAGGAGCGCCCGGGTCAACATGGGCGACTTGTTGCGCCCACCCGCGGTAATTGTCCCACCCCCGCCCAGATTGTTGTCCGGCGCCTCTTCGTGCAGCGAGGTATCGGCAACGGGCACAAGATTGGTGGTGTCGGCAGAGGCGATAAAAGCGGTCGCCAACAAACCGGCGGTGCACAGCAGAATTCGAGCAATCACCGGGCGCAAGCCAGCCTTCATGGTCTTTGTAGAAATGCGGATCACGCCCCATACGAGGGCCGGCAAGGAATTTGGTTCCGACTTTTTCTGCACGCGGAAATGGGCGTGCCAGCTGGCAGCCGGCGTGATCCCAAAATTGCTTCGCTTCAAATCCGTCCACCCTTCAAACTGTGGCCAAGCATGAGCAAAATTGTCGGCATTGATCTTGGCACGACCAACTCGCTGGTTGCCACGGTGGACAGTGGCATCCCGTACGTCATTGCGGATGGGGAAGGACGGCGGTTGACGCCGTCGGTGGTGCACTGGCCGGCGGCGGCCGAACCCCTCGTCGGGCACGCGGCCAACCGGGTGCGGGCGCTGAAGCCGGCCGAAACGATTTACTCCGTGAAGCGCTTCATCGGTCGGCGCGGCGAAGATGTAGCGCAGGAAGAAATGCTGGTGACTTATCCGGTGCGCGGTGAAGGCGCGGGGCCGGTGCGCATTCCCATTCACGGACGGGAATATTTGCCGGAGCAGATTTCGGCGGAGGTTTTGAAAGCGTTGAAGCGCGCCGCCGAGGGCGCGCTGGGCGAGGCCGTCACGCGCGCAGTCATCACCGTGCCGGCGTATTTCAATGACGCGCAGCGCAACGCCACCAAGCGCGCGGGCGAGCTGGCCGGTTTCACCGTCGAACGCATCATCAACGAGCCCACGGCCGCGGCGCTGGCGTACGGGTTGGACAAGCTGAAAGAAAAATCGAGGATCGCGGTTTACGACCTGGGTGGGGGCACGTTCGATCTTTCCATTTTGGAACTAACCGAAGGCGTCTTCCAGGTGTTGTCCACGAATGGCAACACGCGCCTCGGTGGCGACGATCTGGACAAACGTCTCGTGGATTTTCTGGCGGAAAAAGTTCGGGCGACCAAGCCGGAGCTGGAACTCCAGAACCCGCAAATCCTGTCGCGCCTGCGGGAAGCCGCGGAACAGGCCAAGATCAGACTATCAACCGAAACCGAAACCGAAGTGGCGCTGCCGTTTCTCACACCGGAGTTTTCTTTCCATTATCGGCTGACACGCGCGGAACTCGAGCGGCTGACGCATGATCTCATTGAGCGCACGCGCCCGCACTGCTTGCGGGCCTTGGCGGATGCCAAACTCGCAGCCCAGGCCCTCGACCAGGTCGTACTCGTCGGGGGACAAACGCGCATGCCGCTGGTGCGGCGGCTGGTGGGTGAGTGGTTTGGCTGCGCGGACTTCGAGGAAGAGCGCGGCGGGCTGCGGCTCGGACAGGACTTCCATCAGCGGAGCGGCCCGCTGCTCAACACCGGCCAGAATCCGGACGAAGCGGTCGCGCTCGGCGCCGCGATTCAAGCGGAGATTCTGAGCGGCGGTTTCCGGAACGTTTTGTTGCTGGATGTCACCCCGCTTTCCCTCGGCCTGGAAACTTTTGGTGGTTTGATGAATGTGATCATCCCGCGCAACTCAACCATTCCCGTGAAGGCGGGGGAAATGTTCACCACGGCGGTGGACCAGCAACGCTCCATGCTGATCCACGTGTTGCAGGGCGAACGGGAACGCGCGCGCGACAACTGGAGTCTCGGCCGGTTCACGCTCGAATTTGAACCCGCACCCCGCGGCGTGCCGCGCGTGGGTGTGCAATTCGAGATTGATGCCAACGGCATCCTGCACGTGCTGGCGCGAAACACGCGCACCGGGCAGGAGAAGATTGTGGAAATGAAATCCGCGGTGGATGTGGATGACGAAGCCGTCACGAAGATGGTCGAGGAAAGTGTCGAGCACGCCTTCACCGACCTGGCGGCACGACGGTGGATCGAAGCGAAATTGAAGGCCGGCGAGTTGTCGGTCGCCACGCGCAAGGGACTGGCGGATTGCGCGGGGGAACTCGCGGCGGACTATGCGGTGGCGGTGGAGAACGCGCTGGCCGCGGTGGCGGCTGCCCTCGCCACGGAACAGGCCCAAAGCGGCGCCGGTGACCTGGCGCGCTTGCAGGCTGCGTGTGCGCAATTGGACGAAGTCACCAAGCCACTGGCGGATTTGCTGATGGACAAGGCGATGACGGCGATGCTGCAACAGCGCGGACTGATTCAGTGAGCGTGCTTCAGCCGCGATTGGCGAAGCGCATGCTGGTCACCATCCAGAAGAG
>CAYWCK010000215.1:0-8906 GCA_964456685.1 uncultured Bifidobacteriaceae bacterium
ATTCCGCAGAAACTCATCCGCGATTTCCGCCGCGGCGCCCACCACCAGTTGAAATACCGCGGGCGGCAAGCCGGCCGCGGCCACGCACTCGGCAAACGCCACGGCGCACAGCGGTGTACGGCTGGCGGGCTTGAGCACCACCGGACAACCCGCGGCCAGCGCGGGAGCAATCTTGCGCACGGCCAGCGCCAGCGGAAAGTTCCACGGACTGATCGCAGCCACAAGGCCCACCGGCTGCTTGAGAACCATGTGCCGTTTCCCGTCGAGCTGCTGCGGCACCAGTCGGCCGTAAATCCGACGCGCTTCACCAGCAAACCATCGCAAATGATCCACCGCCATCGCCACTTCTCCCTGGCTCTGCACGAGTGGTTTGCCGTTCTCCAAAGTAATGATCCGGGCAATCTCCTCGCGCCGGCGGTCCAACTCAGCGGCAATCCGCTCCAGCATTTCGCCTCGCCCCTTACCGGTCACTTGTCGCCAGCGACCAAAAGCTTCATGCCCACGGGTGAGGGCCTCACTCACCTGAGTGCGTGTCACGGTGGAGATCTCTGCGAAAACTTCCCCGCTGGCGGGATTCACCACCGGCAGCCGGCTTTCACTCACCTCCCAATTCCCATTCAGATAAACCGGGTATGACTTCATAGGTGGCCTTACGAAGCCAGCAACTCGCCATCATGGAAAGCGGAAAATGCACGATAACCAAAGAAAACCGCTGCAAAACAACAGCCCAAGAAATCTGTTGCCAATCTTCACCAACGGCCTATAAGTCGTCGCAAAATCAGCCATTGAGGAAAGCAGCTATTAATATGAAACATGGAATTTTATTGCACGAATCGCACGATGACGTCGGCGTCGCCGTGCGGGATTTGAAAAAGGGCCAGACCATTGGCGCGCTCACCCTCGAAGGCAAATCAGCCGGCAGCGTGAAGTTGCGCGACAATGTCCCGCTCGGTCACAAGGTCGCCATGCGCGACCTCGCTCTCGACAAACCCGTCATCAAATACGGCCGCCCAGTCGGCAAGGCGGTCAAACCCATCACGCGCGGCGCGCACGTTCACGTTCACAACGTCAAAACTCTTCGCTGGACCGTATGATCAATCCTTCCAAACTCAAACTCACCGGGTTTAAGCGCCCCGACGGTCGCTTCGGCATCCGCAATCACGTCATCATTCTGCCGGTCGATGACATCTCGAACTCCGCCGCCGAAGGCGTCGCGCATTTGATTCGCGGCACGATGGCCTTGCCGCACGCTTATGGTCGCTTGCAGTTCGGTGAGGATCTCGAACTCACTTTTCGCACGCTCGCCGGCACCGGCCGCAATCCCAACATCGCCGCGTGCATCGTCATCGGCATCGAACCGAAATGGACCGAGCGCATCGTGAAAGAAATCGCGAAAACGGGCAAACCCGTCGCCGGTTTCCACATCGAACGCTACGGTGATCTGCGCACGATCGAACGCGCCTCGCGCAAGGCGAAGGAATTTGTTCAATACGCTACCGAGTTGCGCCGCGAACCGTTTCCGATCAACAAGCTCGTGATGAGCACGAAATGCGGCGAGTCAGACACGACGACGGGTTTGTCTTCTTGCCCAACCGTTGGCCGTGTCTTCGAACGGCTCACGAAGGCTGGCGCGACGATGATCTTCGGCGAAACCAGCGAACTCACCGGCGGCGAGGACATCATTCAATCGCGCTGCGTCAACCGCCGCGTCCTCGCGGGCTTCAACGCGATGTTCGAGGACTACACGAATCTCATCAAGAGTCAGGGCGTGGATTTGCTCGGCTCGCAACCGACCGAAGGCAACATTCGCGGCGGCCTCACGACCATCGAGGAAAAAGCGATGGGCAACATCCAGAAGATCGGCCGTTGCGAAGTTCAATCCGTGCTCGAACCCGCCGTCGAACCGCGCGGCAAAGGTTTGCACTTCATGGATTCCTCGAGCGCTGCCGCCGAAATGGTCACGCTCTGCGCCGCGGGCGGCTCGGTCGTGCACTACTTCCCGACCGGCCAGGGCAACGTCATCGGCAATCCGATTTGCCCCGTCATCAAACTCTCCGGCAACCCGCTCACGCTGCAAACGATGTCTGAACACATCGACGTGGACGTCACCGGCATCCTCCGCATGGAGATGAATCTCGATCAGGCCGCGGATCACGCGCTCGACATCCTGGCGCGCACGATCAATGGCCGCCTGACCGCCGCCGAGGCGCTGCGTCACGACGAATTCGTCATGACCAAGCTTTATCGCAGCGCTTGATGAATTGACTCCTCAATCAGGCCGCAGCCTCGCGCTGCGGCTTTTTGTTGGCGACGCTTGACGCTTTTCGATTGGCTCACTTCAATCTCCGCATGAATTTTGTCACTCATCTCGAATGCGCCAACTGCGGCCAGCGCTACGACGCGAATCAGGTTCACAATCTTTGCACCGCGTGTCAGCGACCGCTTTGGGTGCGTTACGACCTCGACGCGCTCGGCAAGAAATTCACGAAGAAGGATCTGTTCGGCCGTCCGCCAACCATCTGGCGCTATTTGGAAATGCTGCCGATTCGAGACGCGAAGAAAATCGTTTCGCTGACCGAAACCATCACACCAATCCTTGAAACCAAACGGCTCGCCGCCGAATTGGGCGTGAAGAATCTTTTCGTAAAGGACGAAAGCCGCCTGCCCACGGGCAGTTTCAAATCGCGCGGAATGACGATGGCGATTTCGAAGGCGCACGAGTTCGGCATCAAACGCGTCGCGTGTCCGACCGCGGGCAATGCTGGCGGAGCGATGGCTGCCTACGCCGCGCGCGCCGGGATGGAGGCGTTTGTATTCATGCCGGACGACACACCGGCCATCAACATGAAGGAATGTTACCTCGCCGGCGCGAAGACATTTCTCGTGAACGGGCTGATCACCGACTGCGGTCGCATCGTGGGCGAAGGCAAGAAACCGATGGGTTGGTTCGATGTTTCGACGCTGAAAGAACCTTATCGCATCGAAGGCAAAAAGACGATGGGCCTCGAACTCGCTGAGCAGTTCGATTGGGAACTGCCCGACGTGATTCTTTATCCGACCGGCGGCGGCACGGGTTTGATCGGCATGTGGAAGGCTTTCGCCGAACTGGAACAACTCGGCTGGCTTGCGTCATCGAAGAAGCCGAAAATGATTTCCTGCCAAAGCGAAGGTTGCGCGCCGATTGCGACTGCGTTTGCGAATGGAGAAAAATTCGCCGCCAAGTTTGAAAACGCCGCGACGATCGCCAGCGGCATTCGCGTCCCCGCGGCGGTTGGCGATTTCATGATTCTCGACGCGGTGCGTCAAAGCGGCGGCGTCGCCATCGCAACGCCCGAGGCGGACATTCCGAAGTGGATGCGGCTCGCGTCAGCGCGCGAAGGCATCGCGCTTTGTCCGGAAACCGCTGTTTGCCTCGGTGCGTTGGAGGTGTTGCTCGCGAACAAGACGATCAAGCCGACCGATCGCATTCTCATCTTCAACACCGGCGCGGCGCAGAAATATCCCGAGGCGGTGCGCGAAAACTTGCCGCGGATGGACATCACGAAACCGATTGCTTGGTCTGCGCTGTAGAACAGCGCTTCGCGCCTGTCTCAAACATTCGGATATGCCGACAGGCGCAACGCAGCTCTGTAGAAAACCTCCGGGCGTCTGAAAAGGTGTCTTCTCCCTCACCCTTAATCCCTCTCCCGCTGGGAGAGGGAAGCGTCGTGTGAAGCTGCTCGCCATTCGGATATGCGTCCGGTCAATCGCAGTGTTGGTTTTCCACAAAGGCGGCGAATCGTTTCTCCCTCTCCCAGCGGGAGAGGGCCGGGGCTAGGGAGAGCTTTACGCAATAAAACACAACTTCAGGCAAGATTTCTACAAGGCAGAGCGACGCCTGTCCTGCGAAACGCTACTTGAACTCCACTCTCCTGCCACCCATTCTGGAACGGGACTGTTATGGCTCTCGACAACCGCATCCTTTCTCGACTGCGCGAAATCCTTGGTGACGCCAACGTGCTCACCAGCAAGGAAGATCTCATCCCCTACTCTTTCGACGGCACGGCCGCGATGCAACAAATGCCCGGCTGCGTTGCGTTCGCGCAATCCACTGAGCACGTCGTCGCGGTGTTGAAGCTCGCGAACGAAACGAAAACCCCCATTGTCACGCGCGGCTCCGGCACGGGACTGAGCGGCGGCAGCTTGCCGAGTGCGGACTGCGTCGTGCTCTGCATGGTGAAATTGAATCGCATCCTGGAATTGGATCGCGCCAACCTCACGATGCTCGTCGAACCCGGAGTGACCACATTGCAGATCGCCGACGCGGCGACCGGTGCGGGCTTGTTTTATCCGCCTGACCCGGGCTCGATGAAAATATCCACCATCGGTGGCAACGTGGCAGAGAACTCCGGCGGCCTGCGCGGTTTGAAATACGGCATCACGCGCAACTACGTCATGGGTCTCGAAGTCGTTTTGCCGAACGGTGAAGTCTGCTGGACGGGCAACAAGTGCGTGAAAGACGTCGCAGGCTACTCGCTGCGCGATTTGTTCATCGGCTCGGAAGGAACGCTCGGCGTCATCACGAAAGTTTTGCTCCGACTGATTCCCAAGCCGGCGACCAAGAAGACGATGGTCGCGACGTTCGCGCAAATGGATCAGGCGGCACAAACCGTGTCTGACATCATCGCAGCGCAGATCATTCCGTGCACGCTGGAGTTTTTGGACCGCACGACGATTCGTTGCGTGGAAGATTTTGCCAAGGTCGGATTGCCACTCGATTGCGAAGCGTTGTTGTTGATGGAAACCGATGGCCATCCCGGGCCGGTGGCTGAAGAAGCCGCAAAGATGGAGGAATGCGCTCGAAAAAATGGCGCGATTGAAGTCCGCGTGGCGAAAGACGAAGCCGAAGCCAACAAACTCGCCACGGCCAGACGAAGCGCGTTCTCGGCGCTGGCGCGACTTTCGCCCACGACGATTCTGGAAGACGCCACCGTCCCGCGCAGCGAACTGGCAAAGATGATCCGCTTCGTCGCCGCCGTGGCGAAGAAATATAATTTGCGCGTCGGCACGTTCGGACACATGGGCGACGGCAATTTGCACCCGACCTTTCTCACCGACGAACGCAACAAGGACGAGATGCACCGCGTCGAGGAAGCCTTCAAGGAAATCTTCGACGAAGCCATCCGCCTTGGCGGCACGATCACCGGCGAACACGGCGTCGGCGTGGCGAAGAAAAGTTTTCTCCCAAAATTCGCCGGCGATGCGCAGATGCGCGTGATGCGCGAACTGCGCCGCGCGCTTGATCCCAACGGCATTTTGAATCCCGGAAAGATGTTTGATTGATGAGCGCCGGGCATTCGCATCTCAAGGACCTCCATTACTCCGTCGTGCAGCAATGCATGCACTGCGGGCTGTGTCTGCCGACGTGCCCGACTTACGATGCGACGAAGTTGGAGCGCAACAGTCCGCGCGGGCGCATCGCGCTCATGCGCGCGATCGCGGATGACCGGCTGGAAATCAGCGAGGCGTTCGGCGACGAAATGTATTTCTGCCTCGGCTGTCTCGCGTGCACAACTGCCTGCCCTGCCGGAGTGAACTACGCCGAATTGTTCGAGCACGCGCGCGCCGAGATCGAGGAGAAGCGCCTGCTGGCGTCGCCGAAGCGGAATTTGATTCGCTGGTTCACGGTGAAATGGCTGTTCATGGAGCATCGACGTTTGGAACTGATGGGCCGCGCACTGCGGCTTTATCAGCAGCTGGGATTTCAAAATTTGGTGCGGCGCTCCGGCATCTTAAAGTTGCTGCCGAAGCGCCTGCGCGAACTGGAGGCGATGACGCCGGAAATGCAGCCGCAATTTTCCGCCGAACTCATCGCGCCCATCACCCCAGCGATCGGCGAGCAGAAGTATCGCGTCGCAATGCTCACGGGTTGCGCGCAGGATTTGATCTTCAGCGACGTGAATTGCGACACGGTCGAAGTGCTCGCGCGCAACGGCTGCGAAGTGATCACGCCGCCGGACCAAAGTTGCTGTGGTTCGCTGCACGCGCACAACGGTGAATGGACGCTGGCGCAACAGCTCGCGCGACGGAACATCGACCAGTTCCCACCGGAGAAGTTCGACGCCATCATTACAAACGCCGGCGGCTGCGGCTCGCATTTGAAGCATTACGCCAAGCTGCTCGCCAATGATCCGGCTTATGCGGAACGAGCGGAGCTTTGGGATCGCAAGGTGAAGGACATTCACGCGTGGCTGGCGCAGATTGGGATTCGCAGACCATCCGCCCCTCACCTCACCCCAGCCCTCTCCCCTCCCGTTGGGAGCGGAGAGGGAGAACGCGGTGGAGCGCCTCGTCCGTTCGTCGTCACGTATCACGAATCCTGCCACCTCTCGCACGGCCAGAAGATCGTGAATCAGCCGCGGGAATTGTTGCGCGCCATTCCCGGATTGAAATTGGTCGAGTTGCCCGAGGCGAATTGGTGCTGCGGCAGCGCCGGCATTTACAACCTCACGCAGCCGGAGATGGCAGGCCAGCTTCTCGACCGCAAGATCGCGCACATCAAGTCCACGGGTGTCTCCGTCGTGGCGACAGCGAACCCCGGATGCCTGCTCCAACTGATCAACGGTGCGGCGCAACATGGATTGAAATTGCGCGTCGCCCACCCCATCACGCTTCTCGCAGAGGCTTATCGCGTCGAGGAGCGGAGCTGATTTTCCCGGTGAAGCCCAACTTCAACTGGCACTGTTGTTCGTGATTCCGCATCATCCGGCCATGCCGACCAAGCAGGAGATCATCGAACGACTGGTTTCACCGGGGGTCATTGCCGTGGTGCGTGCGTTGCGCCGCGACCAGGTCGTGCCGCTTACGCGCGCGCTGGTTGAAGGCGGCGTGATCGCGGTTGAGATCACCATGACCACCCCGGATGCCATCGCGGCCATTCACGAGGCAAGCCAGGAATTCGGTGATCGCGCGCTCATCGGCGTGGGAACCATCCTGAAGCCGTATGACTGCCAGCAAGCCATGGAAGCCGGCGCGCAATATGTCGTGACACCCATCTGCCGACCGGAGCTGGTGGCGCTCGCGCATCATGCGAACAAGCCGATCATGCTGGGCGCATACACGCCGACCGAAGCGCAAACGGCGCACGAGGCCGGCGCGGATTTCATCAAAATTTTTCCCGCGGACGGACTCGGCCCCAATTACATCAAAGCGCTGCGTGCTCCCCTGCCCCATTTGAAGATTGTGCCGACCGGTGGTGTGGATTTGAAAACGATTGGCGACTTCTTCAAAGCGGGCTGTGCCGCAGTGGGTGCCGGCTCATCCTTGGTCAGCCGCGAAATTCTGCAAACAAACGATTGGGCGACGCTCAAGCAACGGGCCGGGGAATTTGTCGCAGCCGCTCAGGCCGCTCGAATCCGCTGAGGTTCGGCACGAGCCGTCCGGCGCAGAGGGGCGCGGCTGTACCACGACGGCAGTTGGGTTGGCGAGCAGCGCTCGTGTGTGAATCCGGGCTTACCGATTCCAAATTGAAATTTTGTCCAGCGGGCGTACCATCCAGCCGCATGAATTCAGCCGCATTCCGGGTTCGCCGCGCCACGGTGGATGATCTGCCGACCTTGAAGGACTTGTGGGCTTCGATGCAGATTCCGCTCGGAGATCTCGAAAAGCGGCTGACGGAATTTCAAGTCGCGGAACTTTCAGACGGCAAAGTCATCGGGGCGGTGGGTTTTCACATCGTGCAACGGCATGGGCTGATTCACAGCGAGGCGTTCTCGGATTTTGCGATGGCCGACGAAGTGCGGCCGCAATTTTGGACGCGCATCCAATCGTTGGCTATGAATCACGGGGTGGCCCGGCTGTGGACGCGCGAGCAATCACCGTTCTGGTCCCACAACGGCCTGCAGGCCGCCGATCCGGAAACAATCACCCGCTTGCCGGAGGCGTGGGATCGAACAGCCTCCGGTTGGCTGACGCTACGCCTCAAGGACGAGGAGATGATGGCTTCGCTTGACAAGGAATTCGACATGTTCGTGGCGTCCGAGAAAGCGCGTTCGGCCGAAGCGTTGGATCAGGCACGAAAGCTAAAGGCCGTGGTTATCATTCTCGTGGCCATCATTGTGGCCCTGCTATTCGTGTGGTGGCTCTGGCTGTTCCTGCACCGGCGCGCGGGCTGATCACCGGCGCTCCGACGGGAGGGAAAACTCATCCGCATGGTAGGAGCTGCGCACCATCGGGCCGCTGGCCACGTGCGTGAAGCCCATTCGCACTGCCTCGTTGCCCAACTCCTCGAAGATTGCGAGCGGAACAAACTCCGTCACTGGCAGGTGCTTGACTGAAGGCTGGAGGTATTGGCCGAGCGTGAGAATGTCGCACTGGGCGCGGCGCAAATCCTCCATGGCAACGATGACTTCTTCGCGAGTCTCCCCCAAACCCAGCATGATGCCGGACTTGGTATAGATCGAGTTGCCGCGCCGCGCTTTGACCGTGGCCAACACACTCAAACTGCGGTCGTAAGTGGCGCGATGTCGCACGTGCGGCGTGAGCCGCCGCACGGTTTCAAGGTTGTGATTGAAGATATGCGGCGCCGCCTCCAGCACGACTTCAATGGACGCTTCGCTCTCGCTGAAATCCGGCACCAGCACTTCGATCACGATCCCGGGATTGAGTTGCCGGACCGCTTGAATCGTTTGGTGAAAATGTTCGGCCCCGCCGTCCTTGAGATCATCGCGCGCCACGGCAGTGATGACGACATGCCGCAGGTTCATGCGGCGCGCAGCTTCCGCCACACGCAGAGGCTCGTCGGCCTCCAACGGCAGCGGCCGGGCCGTACTCACCGCACAGAAACCACAAGCCCGCGTGCAGCGGTCACCAGCGATCATGAAAGTAGCCGTTCCCTTGCTCCAGCACTCCCAGTGATTTGGGCACTT
>CAYWCK010000216.1:0-8905 GCA_964456685.1 uncultured Bifidobacteriaceae bacterium
CTAGGGGGGACTTCGCGGTAAGCACCTCAAAACGCCAAGGGCTCACGACGCCGAGCAATGCGTTATGTCAACAAATGGACGTCGTCCTTCCGAAATGGAAAGTTCTTCCCGCCTTCATTCTTCGACTTGGGCCACGCGGATTGCTTTAGCCACCGCGCTTGGGGGCATTCTTTGGGTTGTGGGGAGCAATGCTGTGCTGCGCAGCCGGGTGGAACTGTTGGAGCGGTTTCGGGAGCTCGATACGTTGAAGGATGCGCTATTCGTGTTGGTCATTTCCGCGCTGATCTGGGTGTTGTTGCGGCGGTATTTAAGAGAAATCCGCGAGGCAACTCTGGCGTTGCGTGAAAGCGAAGCGAGCACCCGGCTGGCGCTGGAGGCAGCGCAGATGGGCAGCTTCGATTGGGATGTTAAGAGCGGGCGCATCACGTGGTCCAAATGGCATGAGCAGCATTGGGGATTCAAACCCGGCGAGTACGACGGGTCTTATGAAATGTTCATGAGTCGTGTGCACCCCGAAGATCGTAGTGCCATGGAAGCCGAGATTCACCGCAGCCGCGACGCGCACAGTTCATTTCAATTGGAGTTCCGGGTGGTGTGGCCGGACGGCAGCCTGCACTGGATGCAGGGGATGGGGGAGTTCCGGTATGATTCCGAATCCCGGCCTGTGCGCATGTATGGCACGGTGATGGAGATCACGGAACGGCGGCTAACGCAGCAGGTTTTGCTGGAGAGCGAAATGCGTCGCTCGCTGGCATTGTCCGCGGCGGAGATGGGCACTTGGGAGTGGGAGTTAAGCAGCGGAAATTTAACCTGGTCGGAATCGACCGAGCGGATGTGGGGTTTTAGACCCAAGGAATTTTCCGGGAGAATGGAGGACTTCACGTCGCGCATTCATCCGGATGACTTGCCCCATATTTGGAAAGAAGGCGAAGCAGCCCAGCGCGAAGATCGCACAGCGCAGGTCGAGTTTCGGGTGATACGGCCGGATGGCAGTCTGCGTTGGGTCGCAAGCAAAGGTCGGTATTTGCCGGGCGCCGTGGGGCAGGGCACGCGGATGGTTGGCGTCGTGCAGGACATCTCGGCGCGCAAGCGCCATGAGGAACAGCTGCGCGAGGGGCAGCGAAACCTGCGACTGGCGATGACCGCGGCGCAGATGGGTACGTGGGAATTCGATTTCGCCAACAACCGCTTGCAATGGTCGGATGAAATTTTCCAGGTGTTCGGGATTTCGCCGCAAGAGATTTCCCGGGATTTTCTGGCTTCCTTGATCGTGGCGGAGGACCGGGAGATTCCCGAGCAAGCGATGCAGAAAGCCATCGCTACGCGCACGCGTTATGAAGCGGAATACCGGGTGCGGATCAACGAGCGAACTTTTTGGGTGGACGATCGGGGCGAGGTGGAGTTTGACCCAAATGGCCAGCCGCGGCGCGCGTTTGGCGTCGCCATGGACATCACGCAGCGCAAGTTGGTCGAGCAGACGTTGCGTGACCGCGAATCCGAGTTTCGCGCAATTTTCGAGGTGGCCGCCATTGGCATCATCCAAACGGATTTGCCCACTGGACGGATCGTGCGGGTTAACCGCAAATATAGCGACATCACGGGCTACACCGAAGCCGAACTGCTGCGCATGCGCATCCCGGAGATCACCCATCCGGAGGATCGGGAGCGCGATGCGAATTTGTTTCAGCGGCTGCTCCAAGGCGAACAGGCGGATTACCAAATCGATAAACGCTACCTCCGCAAAGATGGCCGGGTGATTTGGATTAGTGTGAACCGGACTGTCATTCGGGATGAAGCGGGCCGGCCAGCGCACACATTGGCTTCGATTGAAGATATCAGCCAGCGGCGCGCGGCGGAGGAGGCGTTGCGCCAACGCGAGGCTGATTTCCGGGCAATTTTCGAAGTAGCCGCCATCGGTGTGGCGCAGACTGATCCACAAACCGGTCGCTGGGTGCGCGTCAATCGGAAGTTCTGCGAAATCACCGGCTACGCCGAACCCGAACTGCTCGCCTTGCGGATCTCGGAAATCACGCACCCTGCCGACCGGGAGCAGGATGCCAAGCTGTTCCAGCGGGTCATTCGCAACGAACAACCGCATTATCACCTGGAAAAGCGATACGTGCGAAAGGATGGGGCGGTAATTTGGGTCAACGTGAACATGACCGTGATCCGCGATTCCGAAGGGCAGCCGGTTCGCACCATCGCCACCATCGAGGATATCAGCCAACGTCATGCGGCGGAGGATGCGTTGCGGGAAAGCCTCTTGTTTCGCCGCGAGGCGGAGAAGATCGCGCGGGTCGGCGCGTGGAAAGTCAGTCCGGCGACGGATTATCTCTACTGGACGGAAGGCGTTTACGAAATCTTGGAAGCGCCGCTGGACTACAAGCCCGGCCTGCAAGAAGGATTGAAGTTCTACGATCCCGCCTACATTCCCAAATTGCAGGCCGCGCTGGAACAGGCATTGAACGACGGCACGCCGTTCTCCATCGAGACACCTTTGGTCACCGCCACCGGCAAGCGGATTTGGACGGAAGTGCGTGGCATTGGTCGGGTGGTGGAAGCGGGCGAACCTTTCGTGATGGGTACGTTCCAGGACATCACCGAGCGGAAGCTGGCGGAACAAACCATGCGGGAGAGCGAGGAGCGATTGCGTCTGGCGCTCCGGTCCGCCGCCCAGGGACTTTACGACCTGAACATCCAGACTGGGGAAACCATCGTCTCGGCCGAATACGCCACCATGCTCGGTTTCGACCCGCAAACTTTTAAAGAAACCAATGCCTATTGGGTGGAGCGATTGCACCCGGAGGATCGGGAGCGGGTGTTTGGGGCGTACCAGGATTACTTGGAGGGCAAGTCTTCCACGTATTCCGTGGAGTTCCGGCAACGGGCGGCCACGGGCGATTGGAAATGGATTCTCTCCAATGGCAGCATCGTGTCCCGCGACGAACAGGGGCGGCCCCTGCGTATGTTGGGCACACATACTGACATCACGACGCTGAAAAATGCCGAACGTCAGGCGGCTCAAAACGTCCACCGCATGGAACTCCTGCTCGATCTGCATCAACGTTCGTCGCAGATGTCGGACAAGGAACTTTACGATTACGTCCTCGATAAAGCCGTCAAGCTGACCGACAGCGCCATTGGGTTTTTTCATCAAATCTCCGATGATCAAAGCACGGTCATTCTCACCACGTGGAATCACGAAGCGCTCAAGAACTGCACGGCGGCCTTTGAATCGCACTATCCGCTCCGGCAGGCCGGCAACTGGGTCGATTGCGTGCGCCAGCAGCGCGCGGTCATTTACAATGACTTCGCCCACTCACCGAACCAGCACGGCCTCCCCGCCGGCCACGCGCCGCTGAAGCGGTTCATGAGCATTCCCGTCATTCAGGACGGCAAAGTGCGCATCATCTTCGGTGTGGGTAACAAGGTGGACGACTACAACGAAGACGATGTGAAGCAGTTGCAGTTGGTGGCGAATGAACTGCACAAGGTGATGGTGCATCGCGCGGCGCAACGACAGCTGAGTCGGCTCTCGCTCGCGGTGGAACAGAATTCCGCCAGCATCATGATCACGGATACCAAAGGCGTGATCGAATACGTGAACCCCCGCTTCGAGGATACCACCGGTTTTTCGGCTTCGGATGCCTGCGGGCGTACGCCGCGGATTCTGAAATCCGGATTCACTGCGGCCGCACACTACGAAGAGATGTGGCGAACGGTGCTGGCAGGCAAGCGGTGGCGTGGTGAGTTCCTCAACCGCCGCAAGAACGGGGAGCTGTATTGGGAGCTGACGGATATTACTGTGTTGCGCGATGCGCAGGGCGCGATCACCAACTTCGTGTCCATCAAGGAAGACATCACCCAACGCAAACGTCTGGAAGCCTTGCGGCTCGCCATGTTGGGGCTGGGCGATCAGTTGAATCAGACGGATGATGCTCACAATGCCGGCCGCGCGTTGCTGGCGGCGGCGGACCAGCTATGGCAATGGGACTCCGCCGCGCTGCACGTCTTGGATGCAAGACTGGGCACCGCAAATTGTTTGCTTTCGGTGGATGTTATCGATGGCCGCCGGCAGGAACTTGCCGCTGATCATGACGTGGCCGTGACGCCACGCATGAAGCATGTCATGCGGCACGGGGCGCAACTCATCCTCCGCAAGCCATCCGCGGTCGCCCAGAGCGATTCGACGGTCTTTGGCGATGAGAGCCGGCTCTCCGCATCGATCATGAGCGTGCCGATTCGTCGCGAATCGCTCGTGGTGGGATTCTTTTCGATTCAAAGCTACACGTTCAACGCCTTTAACGAGGAAGATCTTAAAATCATGCAAGCCCTCGCCGACTATTGTGGCGGGGCCTTGCACCGCATTCGGACGGACCTTGCCTTGCGTACCAGCGAGCAGCGTTACCGCAACCTCGTGGAAACGACGTTCGACTGGATCTGGGAAGTCAACGCTGAGGGCCGCTACACGTATGCCAGTCCCAAAGTGATGGACTTGCTGGGCTACCGCCCGGAGGAGGTCCTGGGCCGGACGCCATTCGATTTGATGCTGCCGGAAGAAGCGGCGCGTGTGGGAGCGCAATTTCGCGAATTCGCCTCGCGCCGCATTGCCTTCTCGGCCTTGCAAAACGTGAATCGTCACAAAGACGGTCGGTTCGTTGTGCTCGAATCGAGCGGTGTGCCCATTGTTGATGGGAACGGAAAGTTTCTCGGTTATCGCGGCATGGATCGCGACGTCACCGAGCGCAAGAAATTGGAGGAGCAATTGCGCCAGACCCAAAAGCTGGAAGCCATCGGTCAATTGGCCGGCGGCGTGGCGCATGACTTCAACAACATGCTCGCGGCGATTCTCATGCAAGTCTCCGTTTTGCAAAGCGATCCGGCTTTGAGCGAGGAGATCAGCCAAGGCCTCAATGAAGTGGATACGGCTGCCCGGCGTGCCGCCGCGTTAACCCGGCAATTGCTGATGTTCAGCCGGCGCTCGGTGCTGGCTGTCAAGCCGCTCGACGTCAACGACGTCATCAACAGCCTGCTCAAAATGCTCGGGCGACTGATCGGCGAGCACATTGATCTCCGATTTGAGGGCAAGGCGAATCTGCCGAAAGTCGAAGCCGACGCCGGCATGTTGGATCAGGTGCTCATGAATCTGGTGGTGAACGCGCGCGATGCCATGCCCAAAGGCG
The DNA here is from genome assembly GCA_964456685.1 of uncultured Bifidobacteriaceae bacterium. Classification (GTDB taxonomy): domain Bacteria; phylum Verrucomicrobiota; class Verrucomicrobiia; order Limisphaerales; family JADLHS01; genus CAYWCK01. The sequence continues at coordinate 5,184 of CAYWCK010000216.1, forward strand.
GGCGCGTTATGGTCAGCACCAGCCCGGCAACTTTCGATCAGCAAACGGCGCTCAATTACAGCGAGCGGTGCGTCGGTGATTTTGTTTGTCTGGCCGTATCGGACACGGGCACGGGCATGGATGAGGCCACACGCAAACGCATTTTCGAGCCGTTCTTCACCACCAAGGAGGCCGGCAAAGGTACCGGCCTCGGTCTTGCGACCGTGCACGGCATCGTCGCGCAACACAAAGGCTGGCTCGAAGTGGAAAGCGAGCCCGGGGTGGGCTCAACCTTCCGGGTCTATTTGCCGGCCATGGCCGCCGCCGCGGAGACCGACGAGGCCGAGCCCGAGAAGCCGATTCAAGGTGGCCGCGAGACCGTTTTGCTCGTGGAAGACGACGCCGTTGTGCGTCGGATCGTCGGCCAGGTCATGCGGCTGCTCGGCTACACGGTCCACGAAGCCAGCAACGGCCAGGAGGCCATGAAGCTATGGCAGCGCGTCGGTAACACGGTGGATCTGCTGTTCACCGACATGGTGATGCCGGAAGGCATGACCGGGCTGGAACTGACGGAACAATTACAAGCCTTACGTCCCGGCTTGCGCGCGATTATTTCCAGTGGATACAGCAACGAGATCACGCAGGCAGGCGTTCCCACCAAGGCTGGAATCACGTATCTCCCCAAGCCCTACGTGACGCCGACGCTGGCGAAGACGCTACGGGACGCGCTGGAGGCGCGGTCGCCCGCCGAAGAGCCGCGGGCTTGACGCGAAGGGACGGGCCAAAAGTTCCAATCCACTCCGGCCTCGGCATTTGCTTTGTGCGCCGGTACGGAGTAAGAATCTCCTCTGTCTCGGCAAAGCCGGCCGGAAGAAATGGTCCTCGTTCCGCGTCCGATTGCCGGGTGCGCATCGGCATAAACATGAAGTTCAAATTACGTTTGTTGCTCGCCGTTGGCGGCTTGTTTGGCGCCAGCTTTTCCCTGAGCGCCGCACCAGCGATCGCCTCCTTTACGCCGGCTTACGGCGCTTCCAATGACCCCACCCCGATCATCATTTACGGGAGCGGCTTTTATCCGGGCACGTTGGTGGTGAAATTCAACGGGGTCACGGATCCCACGGCCATCGCCGCTTCCGCGGACGGTTCGACGATTCAAGCGCGCGTGCCGACCGGCGCACCGCTGGGGGCGGGGCCGATTTACGTCTCCGTAAACGGCAGCCCCACCACCAGTTCGGCCAACTTTACAGTGATCGGGCCGGGGCCGTACATCGGCGCCTTCTCGCCCGGGGCCGGCAGTGCGGGGACGCAGGTCACGCTGACGGGCGCGCATTTCTTGAGCGGTGGACAATATGGCACCCTGACCGTGAAGTTTAGCGGCGCGGCGGCCACGGCGGCTTCTTCGGGTGACGGTGTGACGTTGCTGGTCAATGTGCCCAGCGGCGCTGTCTCGGGGCCGATCACTGTGGCCAATGCGAAAGGCACCAACACCACGAGTGGAAATTTCTACGTTGCGCCGCGCATCAGCGGCTTCTCCCCCACCTTCGGCCGGGCTGGAACCAACGTCTTCCTCACGGGGACGAATTTTCTGGGAACAACGAACGTGCAGTTCAACAACCTGAACGCGCCCGATTTCACCGTGCTCAGCAACACCATGATCCGGGTCAGCGTCCCCGCCGGCGCGAGCACCGGCAAAATCCGCGTCGCGGCTCCGGCCGATTTCTTCCTGACAACCAGTAATTTTGTCCTCGAGCCCACGGTCTCCAGCTTCGCGCCAACCTTCGGTGGGCCGGGCGCCAGCGTCACCGTCTTTGGCGCCAATCTGGACGCGTCGCCCACGGTGAGATTTAACGGAGTGCTCGCCAGCGCCCCAACGGCAGTCAGCTACGGGCAGTTGACGACTGTGGTGCCGGTCGGCGCCGCCACCGGCCCAATCACTGTCACGACTTCCAACGGCACCATGACCAGTTCAGCGAAGTTCTACCTGCCGGCGGGTCTGAAGAGCGTGGCCCCTTTGTTCGGGCCGGCGGGGACACCCATCACCATCCTGGGCACCAACTTCGTGGATGCCAGCGCCGTCACGTTCCAAGATACTCCCGCCGCCGCCTTCTCGGTGCAGGCGAGCAACTCGATTGGCGCGATTGTGCCTTTTGGTGTTTCCAGCGGTTGGATGACGGTGACCACCCCGGCCGGTACGGCGACCAACAGCGCCGTGAAATTTTACGTGGCGCCGGTCATCACCGCCTTCAATCCCAACCACGGCCTCCCCGGCACGAATGTCACAATCTTTGGCCAGAATTTTCTGGATGCGTCGGCCGTGCGCTTTAATGGCACCAACGCCGCGTTCACAGTCCTCAACAACAACACCATCTCTGCCATCGCCCCCACGAATGCGCAAACCGGCCCGATCACGGTTATCGCTCCGGCGGGCACAAACGTGACGGTCGAGAGTTTTGTTTACGATTACAGCGCGAACCTGGTGCTCACAGCGACGGATGCCCCGGATCCGGTGTTTGTCGGCAGCAATCTCCTTTACACGATCAATATCTTCAATGGCGGCCCGTTCGCCGCTCTCGGCGTGGCCTTGACCAACACGCTGCCGCCCGGAGTAAATCTCGTCGCCGCCACCACCACGCAAGGCACGCTCAACACCAATGCCAATCCCGTCACGGGCAATCTTGGCCAACTGAACAACGGCGGCACTGCTATCGTTACCCTCACGGTGACACCCCAAACCTCCGGGTTTGTGACAAACGTCGCTAACGTCGCCAGCCAGTATTCTGACCCCACCCCGGGCAACAACGGGGTCACCAACGGCACGCTGGTGCAGGCCATTCCGAAACTGACAGTTGGCTTCGTCGCCCCCAACCTTGTGCAGCTCGGGTGGTCGGCAACCCTGACCAACTACGCGTTGGAGTCGAAAACCAACACGACGGCCGGGCTGTGGAGCACGGTCGGCGGCACGCCGACGAGCGCCGGCAGCCAGTTGCAGTTGCTGCAAACCAACAGTCCGGGCACGCGTTACTTCCGCTTGCACCGCGTCCCGTAACGAAAATGAACGAGGCCGGGATCGCTCCCGGCCTCGCGTGCATTTCTTTCGGTTCCTCCGAATCGGTCTGGATTAGTAATCCATTCCGCCGCCCATGCCTTCAGGGCCGTGGCCAGCGGGGGCTTTCTTTTCCTTCTCCGGAATCTCGGTGATGAGGCATTCCGTGGTCAGGAGCAGGCCGGAGATGGAGGCCGCGTTCTGCAGCGCGGTGCGCGTGACCTTCTTCGGATCAACGACACCCGCCTTGACGAGGTCTTCGTAGGCGCCGGTCGCAACGTTGTAACCGTTGTTGCCCTTGCTCTTCTTGACGGCTTCCACGATGACGCTGCCTTCTTCGCCCGCGTTCGCGGCGAGCGCGCGGAGCGGAGACTCCACGGCACGCTTCACGATGCTGACGCCAATGGCTTCGTCGTCGTTCGCGCCTTTGACGCCTTCGATGGCTTCGATGCAACGGATCAACGCCACACCGCCGCCCGCCACGATGCCTTCTTCGACGGCTGCGCGGGTCGCGTGCAACGCGTCTTCGACACGGGCTTTCTTTTCCTTCATCTCGGATTCGGTCGCGGCGCCGACGTTGATCACAGCCACGCCACCGGCGAGCTTCGCCAGGCGTTCCTGCAATTTTTCGCGATCGTAATCGCTCGTGGTCTCTTCGATCTGGCGGCGGATTTGATTCACGCGGCCCTGGATCTCGGAG
>CAYWCK010000217.1:0-8898 GCA_964456685.1 uncultured Bifidobacteriaceae bacterium
CCTGGCGGAGCACGACGCGCGCGGAGTTTTACGTCCGCCTGCTGCGCGGTGATAGGCCGGCCACGGATCAACCGGATCAGGCGATGACGCCGGAGTGGCCGCGACCGGACTGAAATCAATTTCGGCTGACGACGTGTGTCGTTGGCCAGCAGTGAAACCAACAGAGCAACCAAAGCAAACAGAGCAATAAACCTATGCGTATCAAAACCAATGGCGGGAACTTTCAACCGTGTCCCGAATACACCGGCCCGGCCGTGTGCGTGGACGTAACCCCGCTGAAGACGGTGCAAACCCAGTTCGGACCGAAGGAGAAATTCCGGTTCGTTTTCGAGATTGGCCAAACGAAAGACGACGGCACGCCGTGGTGTGTGTGGTCGGCGCCGTTCACGCCGTCGTATCACGAGAACTCGGCGCTGCGTCCGTTTCTGCGCAAGTGGATGGGCCGTGAGTTGTCGGCGGAGGAAACTAAAACGTTCGACACGGAAGAACTGCTCGGTCGCACGGCGCACCTCACGGTGATTCACGAACACAGCGACGGCGAGGTGTACGCGAACATCGCGTTGATCCAGCCGGACAAGTCGGCGCAACCGGTGAAGGCGTCCGGGAAGTTTGTCCGGATGAAGGACCGGCCCGCGAAAACCACGAGCGGTTATCAGCGTGCCGAGCCGGCGGGTGGCAACGACGGCGACCTGGGTGCGACGAAGATCCATGTCGGCAAGTGCAAGGGCCTCGAAGTGCGTGACCTCTCGCCCGAGCAGGTTGGCGCGTTGATCGAGCATTGGCTGCCGACGGCGAAGGCGAACGCCAAGCCCACGGCGGATGACAAGCGGCTCATTGCCGCGCTGGAAGCATGGCAGGCCAATCAGAAACCGGTCGAAGACGACAACGTGCCGTACTGAAACGTGAAACGTGAAAACGCGATGCGTGACGCGTGATGAAGAAGGCTCGACAGATCGGCCCGCCCTCTCCCCGTTCGCGGCGGAGAGGGTGGGAGACAGAGCCTCCTCACGTCGGCCGCTACGAAAAGGAAACATGCAAAAGACGATTGTTTTTGACGTGGAAACCGGGCCGCTGGCGGAAAGCGAGTTATCAGCGCTACTGCCACCGTTCGACCCGGCGGAAGTGAAGGTCGGGAATCTGAAAGACCCGGCGAAGATTGCGGAGAAGCTCGCGGAAGCCGAGGCGAATCATCGCCGCGACTTTTTCGAGAAGGCGGCGCTCGATCCACTCACCGGACGCGTCGTCGCCATCGGGTTGCTGTATCCCGACAGCGGCGAGTGCGACGTGATCGGTGACGATGACGAAGCCGCGACGCTGCGCGCGTTTTGGACTGCGTGTCGCGGCGAAATGGGGCGCGTGCATCAGATGATTGGATTCAACACCCATGGCTTTGACCTTCCGTTCCTGATTCGCCGTTCGTGGAAGCATCGCGTGGACGTGCCGTTTGGCGTGCGACGTGGACGCTATTGGGGTGAGGAAATGGTTGACCTTCGCGAAGCCTGGCAACTCGGCGACCGGCAGGCGCGCGGTTCGCTGGACAGCATCGCCAAACATCTTGGTGTTGGCGCCAAAAATGGCAACGGCAAGGCGTTCGCCGAACTCTGGCAGAGCGACCGCAAGCAAGCGGAAGCGTATCTGCGCAATGACCTGGAACTCACCGCAAAGATCGCGCGCACGCTGGGCGTGGTGGTGTAGCCACAGATCAACACGGACGAAACACGGATCTTAACAGCCAAGGCGCAGAGACGCGGAGAGGACTCATGCAAGGCACTGAACAATTGGAAATGTTGGCGACGAATCGGTGGACGGGTTACGAGGCGTTGAGCGATGCCGTGCTGACACCGGAGAACCGTTTTCGCGCCGCCGCGCTCGGTGGGGAAAACTGTTTCCTCACGGGCGCCGGCGGCACCGGCAAGAGCACGCAACTCCGCGCGTTCATCAAGGAATCCCCACGGCGTGTCAGCGTCACCGCGCCAACCGGTGTGGCCGCGCTCAACGTTGGCGGCATGACGATTCACCGGTTCACCGGGATGATGCTCGGGCCGGCGGCGGGCCAATCCAACGAGGATTACTTCGCGCAACTGGAGCGAAATCCGCGTCGGTCGATCCTCGCCGGCTTCAACCGCGTGCGGCGCTGCGAAATGCTGGTCATTGACGAGATCAGCATGTTGCCCGGACGCATCTTCGAGTTCGTCGAGTATATGTTTCGCCGGCTGCGCGGTCGCGATGAACCGTTCGGTGGCTGTCAGGTCATCGCCACCGGTGATTTTCTCCAACTGCCGCCGGTTCGTACCAGCGAAACGGAGCGTTACGATTGGGCGTTTCAATCGCCAGCGTGGGCGGCGGCAAACTTCCGCACCTTCCTGCTCGAAAAGGTGCGACGGCAGGATGAAGCCGCATTCGTGCGCGCGCTGGCGGATTTCCGCGTCGGTCGGGTCTGGGGCGAGAGCGCGCGGTTGTTGCAATCGCGCGTCCGAAGCAATCCGCCGTCCACGATGCCGCGGTTGTTCACGCACAACGTGCAGGTGGACAAGTGGAATGGGTTTCAGCTTTCCGAACTGCCCGGCGATGAGGTCGTGCTCCACGCGGAACAGAGCGGGCCGGAACTGCAACGGGATTTTCTCACACGCAACCTGCTCACGCCGGCAACGCTGCATTTGAAGCCCGGCGCGCTCGTGATGTTCACCGTGAACAAGAACGAGCCGGGCCGCGCTGAGCCGTTGTTCGTCAACGGTCAGATCGGCCATGTCGAGGCCGTCGAGCCCGACGCGGTGTTGGTGAAGACCAAGGCCGGCGCGGTGCTGCGCGTCGAGCGATTCACGTGGCGCTACGATCAACAGGACGAGGACTCCGCGAGCTTCAGTCAGTTCCCGTTGCGGCTGGCGTGGGCGATGACGATCCACAAGGCGCAAGGGCTGACGCTGGATTCGGCTTACCTCGACATCCGCGCCGCGCGCGAGCCGGGACAGGCCTACGTGGCGGTGTCGCGGGTGCGGTCGCTGGCCGGTTTGAATTTCAAGGAATGGTTCAAGGGCGTGCATGTGTCGCCTGAGGCCATTGCGTTTTACCAGGAGATCAAATGAACGATGTGAAGTTGAGCGGCAAACTCGTGAACGCGGAGCAACTGCTGGAGGCGTTGTTCACGCCCGAGGCGCGGCCCAGCGTGCGCTGGCTGCGCAACCAGACGAAGGCGCGGGTGATTCCGTTCGTGCGCATCGGCAACCTGTTGTTCTTCGATGTCGAGCTGGTGCGGATCGCGCTGGCGAACCGCAACCTGGTGCGCGGGAAATTTCTGCAACTGACCCCCGCATGAAAATCACCGCCCGAATTCCTGGAACCACCATCGGCGAATTGCTCGGCGCTGCGCTGCGCCGCGAGCGGGAACACCGGCGTCGCCCCGCGGTGCCGCCGGCCCAGGAGGCGAACTGCCGGCATGTGTTTCGGTGTGTCTGTTGCGAACGCCCGCGCGCCGACAAGCACCGGCGCGAACCGGACAGCGAAGTCTGCGTGTTTTGCGTGGCGGCGGCGGGGCAGGAGCTTTGAACCAAGGAGGAGTGATGTCCATGGCTGATGAAGAAGTTTGTTACCTGGAGTTTCTGATGGCGTGGTTGCCGACGCCGCCGGGAGCGGAACGATGCACGGTGGTGGGTTTCCGCCGCGATGGCACGATGTGGGTGGACCCGGCGCTGTTCGGGATCGGCCCGCAGCATGCGCCGCAACTGGCGCAGTTTCCCGGCGGGAAATATCTGCTCCGACAGGATGGCGGCCGGCGGACCCTCCTCAACGCCAAGGCCGTGGCGCTGGTCGTGACCGACCCGAACTGGTGCCGCCACTGGCTGCGTTTCGTGGAGGACTTCATCCAGTACCAGCAGCAGCTTCGCCAGCAGCATGAATCCGCTCGCCAGAACTGAACAACTGCTCGGTCCGGGCGTTTTCTTCGTGCCGTGCCTTCCCGGAACCAAAATTCCGGCGGTGACGTACACACAGCGCCCGTTCGAGGCGACGCAGACGCCCGCGTACCGCCACGCCCTGGCGTCGGGCGAGTTCAATCTCGCGGTTTATCTCGGCCAGATGTCCGGCGGGCTGTGCGCGCTGGACTTCGACCGCGATGAAGATCTGGCGGCGTTTCTCGCCGTCAACCCGACGCTCGCCGCAACGACGCGTTCGCGCGGCAGTCGCGGCGGCATGTTGTGGCTGCGGATCGCGGACGAGTTTCCCGCGAGCTGCACGACCGCGCATTTCGAATGGCGTGCGAACGGCCGGCTCTCGACGATTTGCGGCCGGCATCCGAACGGCACGGATTACACGTTGCTCGTGGACGCGCCACCGGTGACGGTGCCGTTCGCGGAGCTGCAATGGCCCGTCGGCTGGGAGTTGCCGTGGGTCGGCGCGGCCGGGCGCGAGGCGCTGGCGGCGTTGGCGAAGGAATACGGCCAGCCGTTCTATACGAACAAGGAAGGCAAGGTCACCGGCATCAACGAACGGTACTGGGCAGCGCTCTACGCGCGCGAAAACCGCGTGCTCTACGATCCGGATGAGAAGACGTTTTACCGCTACGAGCCGGAAAGCGGTCTCTGGCAATCCATCACGGCGGAGAGTATTCGCGAAGTCATTTCGGGGCGGATTCTGGAGGCGAGCCGCGAGGCGCAACAGTTCACGCTCGAAATCCAGATCACGCAAACCAAGCTCAAGGCGGTCGTCGGCGCGCTGATGGGCATTGTCGAGCAGCGCGGCGCGTTTCGCACCAAGGACCGGTTCATTCATGTCGCCAACGGCATCGTCCGCCTGGGCGACGATGGCGACGTGACGTTCGGCGGTTATGCGCCCGAGGATTACTCGCGCAACAAGTCGCCGTTCGCGTTCGACGGTCAGGCGGAGTGCCCGCGTTTTCTCAACGAACTGATTTACCCGGCCGTCAATGCCGATGATGCCGACCTGTTGCAGCGGTGGGCCGGCCTGGCGTTGTTCGGTTACAACCTGCCGCAACGCTTTCTGATCCTCGACGGCACCCCCAACGGCGGCAAGGGCACGCTGGTCCGCATCATCCAGGCGCTGGTCGGCGTCGAGAACACGTATCAGCTCCGCACCGAATGTCTGCACGAACGATTTGAGACGTATCGCTATCGCAACAAGACGCTGTTGATCGGCGCCGACGTGGCCGGCGATTTCCTGATGCAGAAGGGCGCGAGCATGTTGAAGGTGCTCGTGGGTGGCGATCCGATTTCCGGCGAGGGCAAAGGGCTCAACGGGGATTTTCCGATGTTCGGCACGTTCAACATGGTGATGACGTGCAATTCGCGGCTCCGCATCCGGCTCGAGTCGGACTCCGGGGCGTGGCGGCGGCGTCTGCTGATCGTGCGGTACGAGCAGCCACCGCCCGCCAAGCGCCTCCTGGATTTTCATGTGACGCTGCTGCGCGACGAGGGTAGCGGCATTTTGCGCTGGGCACTGGCCGGGTTCGTGAAGCTGCAGGCGGAGTTTGCCGAACGCGGTGACTTCGCGCTGACCGATGGGCAGCGCGGTCGGATTGATTCGTTGCTCGCCGAGAGCGACAGCCTGCGGTTGTTCGTGAAGCAACGGCTGGTGCGGCACGAAGGCTTTGCAGCCGGCCACCAGTGCGACGTCACCACCGGTGAAATCAGCCAGGCGTACGCGGAGTTCTGCGGGGATCATGGCTGGAACGTGCTGCCGACGGCCGTGGTCGAGCGCACGTTGCCGGACATCATGCTCGATGTGTTCCACGTGACCAAGTCGCACTCGATCGAGCGTGACGGGAAGAAGTCGAATCGCGGCTGGCGCAAGGTGCGGTTGCTGGAGGCGACGGACCTGGCGCTGGACCCGCCTGCGTCTGACTTCGGCGCGGCAAGGGAGGCGGAATGAGTCTGAACGTTTCCAAACTCGAACAGGTCCGCGAGCTGCCCGGCGGCATCGTGCAGGCGCGTTGTCCGGCCTGTGCCGAAGGCGGTCACGACCGCACCGGCGTTCATCTGCGGATTTATCCCGATGGCCGGTTCGGTTGCTGTGTTCACCCGAAGGACGGCGAACATCGGAAGCGGATTTTCGCCCTGGTCGGTGACCGCAGGCCGCGTGGGTTCACCCTCCGGCTGAACACCCCACCCGCCCTGACCGCCAACCAGTCGGTGAAGGCGGCTTTGACCGCCTTCAACTCTGGGACGCGTGGGACGGCAAAAACCGAGTCGGAAAATGGTGTCCCAGGCGTCCCAAGGTCCTTGCGGACTGCCACCATGCCGACGGTTACTGATTTTGGGACGCTTGGGACGCCTATTTCCAACCCTCGCGCGTACGCGAGGGAAGGTTCACCTAGTATATCTACACACGCGCATACATGTAAGGGGTTGGAATGTGCCGTCCCAAGCGTCCCAAGCGTCCCCGGCAGTTTGGAGGGTGGGGTGAACCAACCGCCGTCTGCCGCTGCTGGCCGGCTGCCGTTCCTGACCGCCGATGGAACGCTGTCCATTCCGTTTGATTCGCCCGAACGCTACCACTGGTGGAAGCCGGATGGTGAACGGCTGACCGTCGCCGAAACATTGGCCGAAGTCCGTGCCGGACTGGCCACCAAATAGAAGATGAACCATGCCGTTACTTTTTGAGCAACAGCCGCGTGAATCAAACAAGGCGTTTGCCGCGTTCAGCTTGTACTTGAGCCTCGGGCCCGAGCGCTCGCTCGCCGTGGTTTCGCAGAAGTTGCAAAAGAGTGTGACGATGCTGGGCCGATGGTCCTCGAAGTTTGATTGGCCAGGACGGTTGAAGGCGTACGCTACGCACTTGGCCATCGTCGAGCGCGAAGCGATCGAGGCCGTGGCGCGCAGCAAGGCGGCGGAGTGGGAAGCGCGGAAGCAGAAGTTGCTCGAAACGGAGTGGGAATACCACGAACGGGCGATCGCTGCGGCCAAGCGCGGCTTGGATGCCTACATGGACCGCGACAAGGTTTACGCGAACCTCGCGGACATCGCGCGGATGTTGGAAATCGCCAGCAAGCTCGGGCGGCTGGCGACGGGTCTCGGCACCGACGGCGAGCGGCGCAAAGGCGACGAGCTGCCGGCGGTGCGCGTCGAGGTCACGGTGGCGCTGGAAAAAATCTACGGCGAACCACTTCCAGGGGAAGTGGTGGACGTGGAGGCCACACCCGTAATTGGAAATAACCAATCGCAAATCGCCGATAGCGAAGGAAAACCATGACGCCCTGGGAACGATATTTCTTCGTCGGACGCCGCGCCGGCTGTCCGATGGACCAGATGAAACGGTTTGAGCAGGCCGACGTGATCTTGCAGGAGCGGCAACTGGCCGCCAGCGCCGCCGCGCGACTGTGCGACCGGGCCGATGGACCGACGGCCATCGGCTACGGTGGCGCGCGCGGCGGCGGGAAGTCACACTGGCTGCTCGCGCAGATGGGGGCTGATGATTGCCAGCGCGTGCCGGGTTTGAAATGTCTGCTGCTGCGCAAGGTGGGCAAAGCCAACCTGGAACATTTCGAGGATCTGCGCCGCCGACTTTTTGGGAAACTCGGTCACGAGTTTTCGGCGTTCCGCGGAATCCTGTCGTTCAACAACGGCTCGCGCATCATCGCGGGCCACTTTCAAAACGAGAAGGACATTGATGCGTATCTCGGGCTCGAATACGACGTGATTGGGATCGAGGAAGCCACGACGCTGACCGCGCGCAAATACCAGGACATCACGACCTGCTGCCGTACCAGCAAACCGAACTGGCGACCGCGCATTTATTCCACCACGAATCCCGGCGGTGTCGGGCACGCGTGGTATCGCAAACGATTCATCGAGCCGTGGCAGCGGTGCGCGGAAACCGAGACGCGATTCATCGCGGCCCGCGTGACGGACAACCGCTGGAACAACCCGGAGTATTTGCGCGTGTTGCAAGGGCTGAGCGGCTGGCAGCGTCGTGCCTGGCTCGATGGCGATTGGGACATCGCTGCCGGCCAGTACTTCACGACGTTGCGGCGCGAGGTGCATGTCCTGCTGGACTTCGACGACACGCGCGCGCGTGAGTGGTTCGCCGCGCTGGACTACGGTTTCGCGCACTACACGGTTGTGCTACTCGGCTGCACGGATGGCGACGGAAACATGTTTGTCGTGGACGAACATGCGGAACGGCTGTGGCTGCCGCAACGGCACGCGCCCGCCATCAAGGCCATGCTGGCGCGGCACAAGATCGGAGATCGCAAATTGGAGATTCCAGATTTGAAACGCTTCGTGGCCGGCGCGGATGTGTTTTCCCGGCAGAGCGACGGAACCACCATCGCGGCGCAGTACGCAAAGCTCGGCATCAATCTGCGCGTGGCGAACACGGATCGCGTGAACGGCTGGGCGGAAATCATGACCCGCTTTGGTGATGTCGAAGCCAATATCCGGCCGAGTCTGTTCATGCACCAACGGTGCGGACGATTGATCGAAACGTTGCCCACACTCCAACACGATCCGAACCGGCCCGAAGATGTTTTGAAAACTGACGCCGACGAGGAGGGCATTGGTGGTGATGACGCGGCGGATGCGCTGAGGTATTTGGTGGCGACGAAGTCGCGGGCGGTGACGCAACGGCAGTTGCGCGGACTGTGAGGCGCCGAGTCGAGAGGGCCTGCCCTTTCGCGTGCGGGCCTGGGTCGGCGTGAGACCCAGTCGGAAAATGGCTGCGCGGCTGACGACGTGAACCGGCGTCAGCCGCGAAATTTTTTCGCTACCGCTACGCTTTGTGCCCGGCGCATTCCTGTGGCTTGGCGTTCGGGTCGTCGGTGTAATGGAGCAACTGCCCACAAGTCTTGCAATGCGTCCAGAAAATCCCGGCGTCGCGGCGGCGGGAATACCAGTTGATGCCGCACTGCGCGGTCAAAGTGTCGTTGCGTTTGCGGGCGGCTTCTTCGCG
>CAYWCK010000218.1:0-8881 GCA_964456685.1 uncultured Bifidobacteriaceae bacterium
GAGGTGATACGTGTCCCACGGTTCGCCGCAGGTGGTGCAATGAACATCCATGATGCACCTCCAGTCATAGGAACGATTCTGCCACCTCGCCGGCGGACAGTTGGTCGGGTTGCATGCCGGGTTTCTCGAACTGGTGAACACTCACGAAACAGAACCGTGACAAACGACAGACGATGTCGTCACGTCCGGCCTGACCCGCTTCGTCCTCGTCGAGCGCGAGGACAACCTGGCTGTGGCGGTTCGTGTGCTTGCGAATCAACTCCTCCTGCGCGGGAGACAGGGTGCTGCCCATGAGGGCGACCACCTTGCGACAGCCGTGCTGGTGGAGTTTCATGCAATCGAAGAAGCCTTCAACAATCACCAACGGCGTGTTCGTGCGCTCTTTGCTCGCACGATCAAGGTTGAATAGCTCCAGGGATTTTCGGAAACCCTGCGGGAGTTTATATTTGGGCGTGCCCTCGGGCGGTTCGCCCGGCCAGCGACCGGCGTAGGCAACCACATTGCCCGCCGGGTCATGGATGGGAATCGCGATGCGTTCCGCCATCGTGCCTTTGCTGCAATACCCAATGCCGAAGAGCTTGATTGCGGGCAAATTGGTTAACAATCAGCCAGGATGAGCAGTGACCTGACTCTAGGTTGTGATCGCAGGTCTTTGGACCAAAGGGTCTTTTTGTATCAGGCCGCGAGGTCAGTTCAGCTTGTTCACGGTCTTTGTGTCGGTGACATTCTTCCGGGTAGCACGGTCTTTCTGAAAAATGCTGAGTTCGTAATCGATCCGCAGTGCCCGATAAGTAGAAGGTGACCTGTTCCGCCGAGAGGAAAGAGAAACTGGCGGTCGGCTTAGCAGGCCATTATCGTGAGCGCGCTGGATCGATAGAAACTCCAGTGAAATCTAAGGGTCTGTCGGCAAGCGCCGGCAGAGGACAAACGGATGGTCGGGCCGCCATTCGATGAAAAGCATTGCCATGTTCGGAATGCAACGTCGGATAATTAAATGACCCCGCTCCCGATTGAAATTCTCGCGTCCGTGCTGTTCGGACTGGCGGTGCTACACACCTTCTGCGTCAAGCGCTTTGCCCACTGGGCACATCAATCCCCGCCAGGCTCAGTGCGTGAGAACCTGCTGCACTTCCTCGCAGAGACCGAAGTGGTGTTCGGGTTGTGGGCAGCGGCTTTGTTTTTGGGCATCGCCATGGTCAAACACTCCGTGGCCGATGCGGTGCATTATATTGACACCCTCAACTTTACGGAACCCAAGTTTGTTTTCGTCATCATGGTCGTCGCCGCCACGCGCCCGGTGGTCAAACTGGCGGAGACACTCATCTCACTGGCCGCGCGACTGATCCCCGCCCAAGAAAGCGTGGCTTTTTACATTGCCGCACTTTTCCTCGGCCCACTGCTGGGTTCGTTCATCACCGAACCTGCGGCGATGACGCTGCTGGCGCTCGTGCTCAAGCGTCGCTATTTCGATCGTGGCATCAGCCGCAAGCTGGCCTATGCCACTTTGGGACTGCTGTTTGTCAACGTATCCATCGGCGGCACGCTCACGCATTTTGCCGCACCACCCGTGCTGATGGTCGCAGCCAAGTGGAATTGGGGTTTGGCCTATATGTTCGAGCACTTCGGTTGGCGGGCCGCTGCCGCGTGCGCGGTTTCAACTGCGATTGTGGCCGCAATGTTTTGGAAGGAACTTAAAAGTCTGGAGGTCGAGCGAAATGCAAACGGGCGAATTCCCGCTTGGTTAACGGTCTTACATCTGATGTTCCTTGCGCTTGTCGTGGCCTTTGCGCATTACCCAAATGTGTTCTTCGGCGTCTTCGTGATCTTCCTTGGCCTGGTGACGGCGACGCGTGAGTATCAGGACGACCTCAAGCTGCGCGAAGGCTTGCTGGTGGGATTTTTTCTCGCGGGTTTGGTGACACTGGGTTCATTGCAGGCTTACTGGCTCAAGCCGCTCATCCAAAGTCTGAGCGGCAATGCCCTGTTCTTCGGCGCGACCGGACTCACCGCCATCACCGACAATGCGGCGCTCACATATCTCGGCTCGCTGGTGGAAGGGATTTCGGATGATTTGAAATACGCGCTCGTGGCCGGTGCGGTTGCCGGGGGCGGCTTGACAGTAATTGCCAACGCGCCGAACCCCGCTGGCGTCGGCATCCTGCAAGATGCGAAGGCGTTTGACGGCGAAGGCATCAGCCCGCTCGGCCTTTTCCTCGGTGCGCTGATGCCGACGGCAGTGGCGATAACATTCTTCTGGTTGCTGCACTAAGGATTTTTTCCGCGGGTCGCAGTTCGCCCTCCGTCGGTTCGTGCCATCGCTGTTTTTATTCAGCGTAGTCGTTTCACTGAGGGAGGCTTGGGACCGTCGCCAATAGGCAGGGGCAGCGGAAAGGGCTATTGATTGGGATACAAACAATAGCTCGCTCATGAAATTAAACACCCGACGAAGGTTTCGGCGTTGGTCGCCGGGACGGCAATTCTGGCTCATTGCGTTGGTCGCAACACTGGCTCTGTCCGCTGTTGCTCAAACCACCTACGCCACCAACACAATCGTCACCACCAATGCGCTTGCGGCAGCGACGCCAAAACCTGCCACGGTGGCGGGCGCAGCGACATGGCTGACCGACTGGCTGGAACAGTTTCCCTGGCTGCAAATCACTTGGTTGGGTAATCCGCTTTGGCAATACGTGACGGCACTACTCTACATCGTGCTAGCTTTCTACGCTTCGAAACTGGTGGACCTTGTGTTTCGGGTGCAGCTCAAGAAGTTGACCGCGAGAACCAAAACGACCATGGATGATCTTCTGATTGATCTCGCGCGCGGGCCGGTTAAAGTCATCACCTTCGTCATTCTGCTTCACTTGGGCTTGCGCGTGTTCGCTTGGCCGGAATGGGCCGCGAACTTAATTTCCAACGGTCTTAAGATCGCCGTCGCTGCCTCCATCACCTATGTCGCGCTCAAGGTCGTGGACGTGGGAATGAGCTTGTGGCGAAAGCGGATGGAGTCAGCCGAGGACGCCATTCTCGACTCGCAATTGTTTCCCGTTCTCAGCAAAAGCGCGAAGGTATTCGTAGTGGTCGTCGCCGTGTTGGTCACCACGCAGAATCTCGGGATGAATGTCACGGGTCTGCTGGCGTCCCTGTCCATTGGCGGCCTGGCGGTCGGCCTCGCGGCGCAGGATACGCTCTCGAACCTGTTCGGTGCGGTGGCGCTGTTCGCGGACAAACCGTTCCGCGTCGGCGAGCGCATTCAACTCGATGCCATTGATGGCACGGTGGAAACGATTGGCCTGCGCAGCACGCGCATTCGCAACCTCGACGGGCATCTCGTCACCGTTCCCAACCGCACGATGGCCAATGCCAACCTCATCAACGTCAGCCGGCGTCCGAACATCAAAACCGTGATGAACATCGGCGTCACCTACGACACGCCGGCGGAAAAGGTGGAACGCGCGATGCAAATCATTGAGGACATTTATCGCCCGCATCCGAAAACGTCGGACCTCATCATCAGCTTCAACAAGTTCGAGAGTTCGTCGTTGAACATCCTCGTCGTTCACTGGTGGGACTCGACGGACTTCAAGGAATATCTGCTGCAATTTCAGAAGCTCAACCTCGACTTGAAGCGCCGGTTCGACGCCGAAGGTATCAGCTTCGCGTTCCCGAGTCAGACGGTTTACATGCGGCAGGATTCGTCCTGGCAGATGACCAATCTCGATCCCAAGCAAGTCGCCCGAAACTGACTCATTGATTCATCATGGCTGAAGAACTCATCAACGCAAAATCATCACTGCCCCGCATCGCAATGGTATCAACGCACGGCTACGTGGCCGCCAGTCCACCCTTGGGCGCGGCGGACACAGGTGGTCAAGTGGTCTATGTGCTGGAGCTTTCCAAGAAGCTCGCGCAACTCGGCTACGAAGTGGACATCTGGACGCGGCGATTCGAGGACCAGCCGGAAATCGAACCCGTGGCCGAGCAAGTGCGGATTATTCGCGCGCGCTGCGGTGGGCAGAATTTCATTCCCAAGGAGTATCTTCACGAGAAACTGCCCGCTTGGGGCGAAAACGCGCTGCGCTTCATCAAGAAGCACGAGTTGAAATACACGTTCATCAACAGCCATTACTGGGAGGCCGGAGTGGCGGGCCAGCACTTGAGCGAAGTGCTTGGCGTGCCACACGTTCACACGCCCCATTCCTTGGGCATCTGGAAGAAGCGCCAAATGGAGAACGATTACCCCGGCGACGCGGCCAAGTTTGAAAAGCAGTACAACTTCACCAAGCGCATCCATCATGAGCGGCTGCTTTACGCATCGGCGCAGATGGTGCTGGCAACGACGCCGCAACAATTGGGATTATTATTGCGGGATTATGAAGTTCCGAAAGAGAAGTGCCGCATGATTCCGCCGGGCTACGATGACAACCGATTTTTTCCAGTGGGCGAATCCAGCCGCACGGCGATCCGGCAACGCCTCCGGTTCGACGGCCCGGTGGTCATGGCTGTGGGCCGGCTCGCACGCAATAAAGGCTATGATTTGCTCATCGCCGGATTTCAAGTCGTCGCGCAACGCGAGCCACAAGCCATTCTCCATCTCGCCATCGGGGGCAGCGGCTCGACGCCGCTGGAGGAAATGATTCTCGGCGAGTTAAAGGCATTGGTGGCGGAGCTTGGCCTGACTGAAAAAGTGCGCTTCGGCAATTTCATTCCCGAGCAGGATTTGGCCGACTACTATCGTGCGGCGGACGTTTTTGTGCTATCCAGCCGTTATGAGCCGTTTGGCATGGCAGCGATTGAAGCCATGGCGTGCGGCACGCCGGCAGTGGTGACGGTTCACGGCGGATTGCATCGCGCAGTGACGTTCGGACGGCACGCGCTTTATGCTGATCCATTTGACCGTGAGGACCTGGGCATTATGATACTCAAGGTGCTCAAGCATCGGCGTCTGCGCTTGCGCTTGTCTCGTATGGGAGCGCACAAGGCCCGGAGCTTGTTCACGTGGACAGGTGTCGCCCAGCAACTGGTTGCTCTGGTCGAACATCGTGCCACGGAAAGTTTCGCGTTAAGCGACACCGAATGGGACGAACCGTGGAATGATGCCGATTAAACTTTTTTCATCTGACTTGGATGGCACTTTGCTGGGCAATCCAGAATCCGCTCGTCGCTTCAAGCATACCTGGGAATCGCTCTCCCGCCGCCAGCGCCCGCTCTTATGTTACAACTCCGGGCGCTTCGTGGACGACATCCTCAATCTGCTGAGGACCGAGGGATTGACGTGGCCGGACTACATACTCGGCGGGCTCGGCACGCAACTCTACGACGCCAAGCGCAAGCAACCCGTCGCCGAATTCGACAACGAATTCCGCGATGGATGGGACTTGGCAAAAGTTGAACAAATCCTCGCTGCATTTCCGGGCGTCACACGCCAACCGCCCGAGTTTCTGCATCCCTACAAATCGAGCTGGTATCTGCATCATGCCACGCCTGATATTATTGACGCACTCCGCAAACAACTGGGGGAGGCCAGCCTCAAAGTCTCAGTTATTTACTCCAGCGCCCGCGACCTGGACGTTTTGCCCGCCAACACGAGCAAAGGCCAGGCACTCCAACGGCTCTGCGAGCGTATCGGTCTCTCTTTGAAGCAAGTCCTGGTGGCCGGCGATACCGGCAACGACAGCAGCATGTTTTTGTTACCGGAGGTGAAAGGCATCGTCGTGGAAAACGCCCAGCCGGAACTCCACGAAGCCGTCGTGCATCTGCCCACCTACAGCGCCACCCGGGCATTCGCCGATGGCGTGTTGCAGGGATTGGCACACTTCGGTGTCATCACCGAAGCGCCTTCTCTCGACCGCGCCGTCGTGCCACCCGAGGAACTCGATCCCACGCTACGCCGGCTGCTCAGCCAGGAATCGCTCAGTTCGCTCACACACGCTGAGCGCGAATTGATTGCGGAAGGCTATCGGCGCGCGTTGATCGCCTTGCGAAAGAACATCACGCCCATTGGTTTCTCGGCTTGCTCTCTCGCTGATAACGAAGTGACCGGGACGGACAACAACTACCGGGCGGTATGGGCGCGTGACGGCGCAATCACCATCGTTGGCACGATTGACCTGCCGGACGCGGACATTCGCGCGGCCCAACTGACCACGTTGCGAACTCTTTTCGATCACCTCGCCCCTAATGGTCAGATTCCAGCCAATGTCAGTTTGGATACCGGTGAGACGGACTACAGCGGCGTAGGCGGCATCTGCGCCATTGACGGAGGCTTCTGGGCGGTGCTCGCATTCTATCTCTACGTTCGCAAACATGAGGATTGGGATTTGTTGACTGAATATGCCGCGCCTCTGGAGCGCATGATGAACTGGCTGCTCGGACTGGATAGCAACAACGACGGCTTGCTCGAAATACCCGAAGCCGGCGACTGGACGGATCTTTTCGGCCGCAGCTACCACGTTCTTTACGACGAAGTGCTCTGGTATCGCGCCGCCGTTGCGTACGGTCGGCTGCTGGAATTTCAGAAAAAATTCGAGGACGCTGCCGCGTGGTTGCGCCGCGCACAGACGATACGCAGCAAGATTCTCGCGGCCTTCTGGCCCTCAACGAAGCCGCGCGACCCGTCCGCCCGCACCAGTTTTGCGGACCAACAGTATGCCGTTGGTGATGCGAGCTATCTGCTCGCCGAGATCACCCCATTTGCCTTCAACTGGCGCTGCGACGTGCTGGGCAATATCCAGGCATTCATCGGCAATGTGCTCGACGTGGACCGCGCGCGCACCGCGTTTCGATTCATGTGGGGCGTCGGCGTGAACGAACCGTTTCCTGTGGCCAACCTGTATCCGCCTGTGCAAGCCGGCGACCCCGACTGGCGCGCTTATTACACCGTGAACCTGCTCAACCTGCCCGGCCACTATCACAACGGCGGCATCTGGCCGTTCATCGGTGGCATGTGGGTGCGCTTCATCCACCGGCTAGGGTTGCGCGACGTGGCCTGCCGGGAGTTGCTCAAGCTCGCGCAGGTTAATCGTCTCGGCAAAAACCAGGACTGGGAATTCAACGAATGGATTCACAGCCGCACTGGGCGTCCGATGGGGAAGGCGTTTCAAGCGTGGTCGGCCGCGTCGTTCATTCACGCCTGCCACGAGCTGCAAATAAGCCCGGAAAGCTTGGCTCGTGAGTGAAGGCGCAGCCAAGCCTGTCATCTGTTTCGGCGAGATTCTTTGGGATTCGCTCCCGCGCGGTCTGTACCCCGGCGGCGCGCCAATCAACGTGGCGTATCATCTCAAACAGCTTGGCGCGAATCCGATTCCCGTGACTGCCGTGGGCCGCGACCAACTCGGCGAGGAACTGCTGCAACGTCTGAAAGCGTGGGGCGTGGACATCTCGGGCGTGAGCGTGCATCCCACCAAACCCACCGGCTTGGCCCGCGTCACGCTTGTTGATGGCAGCCCGCGATTTGAAATCGTGGAAGATGTCGCCTGGGACGCAATCGAATTGTCGGCGGAGACGCTGGCCCGCGCGCTTCAGTGTGACGCCATCGTCTTTGGTTCACTGGCCCAGCGTACCGAAAACAATCGTCGGCAGCTTGCCACCTTGCTCGCGCTCTGCCCCAAGGCGTTGAAAGTTTTCGACGTCAATCTGCGCCCGCCCTACGACGACGCCGAGCAGGTCTGGGCCTTGGCGCGACGCGCCGACTTCATCAAGTTGAACAATCAGGAACTGAGCCGGCTGATGAATGGGCACGTGCCCCCCGCCGATACAGCAGCAGCGGTGGGCCATTTCGCCAAACGCGCCGGGGTGGGCAAGGTCTGCCTTACCGCCGGAGAAACCGGCGCAGGGATGCTGCTTGATGGCCGTTGGTTTTGGGAATCGGCCAAAGCCGTACCAATCCGCGACACCGTGGGAGCTGGCGACGCTTTTCTGGCCGCTCTTTTGTCTGGTCTGCTGCGAGGAAGCAATCCGCCGGAGGACATCCTCCGCCGTGCCTGTCGCCTCGCCGAGTTTGTGGTGACGCAGGACGGAGCGACGCCAGCATATCGCGTGGATGCCACGGGAAACGTGACGGCATGAATTGCGTTGGGGGGAATCTCAACCAACCGCGCTGTCCAGCGTGTTCCCGTCCGCGTCGAAGAAATGCGCTTGATCCAAATCAAGAACGAGGTTGATCGGCTCACCCGGCACGGCTCGAAAGCGGGAGGGCAATCGCGCGATGAAAATTTTCTCGGGAAAGTTCGAGTCTCCAGGTGTCGAGTTGACCGCCGGCGATTCCGTCACGCCAGAACCCAAAGGGAGCACACCGGCATCGAAGTAAACGATTTGCTCGTGTCCCATTGCTTCAACCGCCATCACCCGAGCCTGAAATCGCTGTCCAGTTTCGCTTTGTTCCGGCGCTTGGAACGCTTCCGGTCGGAAGCCGATGATGAACTCGCCAATCAAAGGCACGCCGCCCAGTGAAAAGCGTTTCGCCATCGTTTCGGGAAGCGGCAGCATATGGCCACCCAAGCGGAGAGCGAGTCCACCATTGGTGGTTTTGGCCAGCACGCTCTTAAACAAGTTCATCCGCGGGCTGCCGAGAAACGTCGCCACGAATACGTTGTCCGGGTGCTCATAGAGTTCCTTCGGCGTTCCCGCCTGCTGCAACTGCCCGTGATTCAGCACCGCCAGCCGGTCGCCCATCGTCATCGCTTCGACCTGATCGTGGGTGACGTAAATCGTCGTGGTGCGCAGCCGCTTTTGCAGCGCGGTGATTTCGCGGCGCATTTGCACGCGGAGTTGGGCGTCGAGATTCGACAGCGGTTCGTCCATGAGAAACACCGCCGGCTCGCGCACCAGGGCGCGGCCCATCGCGACCCGCTGGCGCTGACCGCCCGAAAGCTGGCCGGGCTTG
>CAYWCK010000219.1:0-8859 GCA_964456685.1 uncultured Bifidobacteriaceae bacterium
GCCAGTGCGGATTTCCTGCAAACCTGCGATTTGCGGAAGTTCGCGCCGGTGCCGACCGGAACTCCGCCCCTGAATGCAGTGGCGCGCGCACTGGAATTGGTGGAGCGTGCCGAGGCACGGCGCCGGCAGCTCGCCGCGGCGGCCAACCAACCCAACGCATGACCGGCGAGTTTGAATTTCAGTATCCGTGGCTGCTCACGCTGCTGGCCTTGCTGCCGGTGTATGCGTTTCTGCGCGGACGCTACGGCAAGCTCTCAGCCCTGCGATTCTCGAGCGCGGAGATTGCGCGGGCGGCGGGAGCGCAGGCGCGCGCAGCCGCGGGGCGGGTGATGTTGTTCCTGCGTCTGCTGGCGGTGGCGCTGGGGATCGTGGCGCTGGCCGGGCCACGACTCGCGGAGACGCATGTCGAAACGGAATCGGCCGGGCTCGACATCATGCTCGCAGTGGATCTCTCCTGGTCCATGATGGCCCTCGACATGGGGCGCGCGGGGGAACGCGTGTCGCGCTTCGACATCGCGCGCGACGTGCTGGAGGATTTCATCCGCAAGCGGGAGAATGACCGGCTTGGGCTGGTGGTGTTTTCCGCCGTGCCGTATCTGGCGAGCCCGCTGACGTTGAATCATGACTGGTTAATCGAGCATCTGCGGCGCTTGTATGTCGGGCGGTTGCAGGAACTCGGCACGGCCATCGGCGATGCCATCGCGCTTTCCGCCAAGCGGCTGAAGGAAATTCCCGAGAGCCGCAGCCGCGTCATCATCCTCCTCACGGACGGCGACAACAACAAAGGTGAGATTGATCCGCTGCCCGCGGCGCAATTGGCGGCGGCCCTCGGCGCGCGGGTTTATACGATCGGCATCGGCATTGATCAACCCTGTCACCTGCCGAAGTTCGATCCGTCAACCGGAGAGTTGATCCTCGACGCCAATGGCAACGTGATTCCCACGCTGATGCTCCAACCCGCCAATTACAATGTCCTCGACCGGATCGCGCAGGTGTCGCGCGCCAATTCCTATCGCGCCACCAACCGCCGCGAGTTGCAGGCGATCTATAATCACATCAACCGCCTCGAGAAGACGGAAGTGAAGTTGAAGCGGCAGGCGATTTATCATCCGCTGTTTCAGTGGCCGCTGCTGGCGGTGTTTGGCCTGCTGGCGCTGGAGCAAATTCTGGAGCATACTCGCTTCCGCCGCGTCCCATGACGGATTTTGCGCATCCACATTTTGAATCGCCGCACTGGCTTTGGCTGGCCGGGCTGGGGCCGGTTTTGCTCTTCTGGTTGCAGCGGTTCGCTGCCCGCGCCCGGCGGCAACAGCTCGCCCGCGTGGCCTCACCGCATTTCATCAACGAACTCACGCGATCCCACAGTCCGGGACGCCGCGCGACGAAAGAGATTTTGCTGCTGGCAGTGGTTGCCCTGATTGGTCTGGCGCTGGCCCGCCCGCAATGGGGCGTGTTGCAATCGCGCGATCAATGGCTGGGCGAGGATGTGATGTTCGTGCTGGATTGTTCGCGCAGCATGCTGGCGACGGACATTTCGCCTAGCCGCCTGCAGCGCGCGAAGTTTGGCATCCTGGATTTTGTGCGCCGGCACGGCAGCGGCCGCGTTGGCTTGGTGGCGTTCGCCGGCGGTGCGTTTCTGCAATGTCCGCTGACGTTTGATTACGCCGCTTTTGAGGAAGCGTTGATGAGTTTGGATGAGCGCACCATTCCCGTTGGCGGCACGGATGTGGGCCGCGCCCTCAAGGAAGCGCAGCATGCGATGGAGAAAAAGAGTTCGCGCAAACTCATCGTGCTGCTCACCGATGGCGAGGACCTCGAATCCGGCGGGGTGCGCGAAGCCGAGGCGTTGGCCAAGGCGGGCGCGACGATTTACACGGTCGGCGTGGGTACGCCTGCCGGGGCGGAAATCCGGGCGTTGACGCCGGAAGGGGTGATGGACTTCGTGCGGGATGAGAAGGGCGAGGTGGTGCGCAGCCGGCTGGACGAAACGACGTTGACCAGCATCGCGAAGGCAACGGGAGGCCGGTACGAGGCCTTGGGGCGCGTGGGCGAAGGGCTGGCGAAGGTCCGGGAGGCCGTGGAAACCGCCGGTCCCGGCACGCCGGGGCGGGCGCAGTCGCGCGGCGTGGACCGGTATCATTGGCCAATCGCCTTCGCTGTGCTGCTCATGGTGATTGAGTCATTGCTGGGCACGCGGCGACGAAGGGCGGCGTCCGTCCCAGCATCGGCAAGGAGGGAAGGGGATGTGCGGAGTGAGCGATGGCAACCTGCGGTCATGGTTTTGTTGCTGGCACTTGCCGCGCCTGCGGCATCGGCCACGACCAACCAGACAACGAATGCCATTTCACCTGCCACCGTACCCGCGCCGCGCACAGCCCGTGAATTTTACAATCTCGGCACGCAGCAAATGCGCGCCGGGAAACTGAACGAGGCGGAGGTGGCGTTCCAGGCGGCGCTGGCCAAACAGGAGGAACGGGTGCGGCCCTTCGCGCTCTACAACGCCGGCCAGGTTCGCTTTGCGCAAGGGACCGAGGAACTCAAAAAATGTCCGGCGGCAAAGGAAACCACCGTGCGCGGAATGGAAACTACCAGCGCCGCCGTCAGTGCCTCGGACCAGGCTGCGTTCGCATTAATCAGCAACGATGTGCAAGAGATGGTGGCGGCTTACATGCGGGGTCGCGGAGCGAAAAAGGATTTGCGCGAAGCGGTCAGCGCCGTGCAGCGCGCGTTGGAGGGGCATGTGAAAACGCTATTGAAGTGGCGGCGTTCGCTTGGTGATTTTCAAAGCGCGCTGGAACTCAATCCGGCCGATACCAATGCCGCGCACAATGTGGAAGTGGTCGAGCGCGCCATCGCTGATCTCGTGGACAAGTTGCGTCAGATGCAGCGCATGGCCATGGCCGCGATGGGGGCGAAAGGACGTTTGGAAAACCTCATGGAGCAACTGAAAGGCAAGATTCCGAAAAAGAACATGCCGCCAGGCGCGGAGGGAGATGATGGCGAGGAACAGCCCGGAGGAATGACGTTGGATGAAATTCGGGATTTGGTGGAGGGCACGTCGAAGGACGGTCGCGAAATGCAGGTGTCGCTCTCGCCGGAGGAAGCGCGCAATTTGCTCGATGGCTTCAAGCTCGGCGGCAACAAACGGCTCCCGATGGGCGAAGGCGACAAGGCCGAACCCAAAGACCGTAAGCGCAAGAATTGGTGAGGATGAATTTCGTGCGCCGCATTTTTTCCCTCAGCTTCGTCTTGGCGATTCTCGGCCTGGGCGGCTCGTCGCCGGCACAAATTACTTCCGCGCCGCCGAATGTGCTCATGCAACTGATGCAGTCGCAGTTGCCGGTGGATGTGAGTTCGCCGGTGGTGGCGAAGTCGGAATTCAATCCGCCGTTTGCGACCGTCGGGCAGAAGGTGGTTTATCGCGTGACGCTGAACGCGCTCGAAGCCGCCGTGCGCTGGCCGGAACGAATGACGTTGCCGGCTGGCCTGCAGATGAACCTCACGTCGCGCGGGCAAATCATGCCGGTGGCGGACGGGATGATGCGGCCGCAAACAGCGCTTAATTTCCGTGTGTCCGCGGAGCGGCCCGGTTTCTACACGATTCCAGCGATCACCATCGAGGTTTACGGCAAGCCGGTTCAGGCTCCCGAGGCGACACTCGAAATTGGCCTGCAAGCGGACGCCGAACCGGAGTTTGCGCGCGAGCTGATTTTGCAGCCGTCGCGCACCAATTTGTACGTGGGCGAGAGTTTGCGGCTTCGGGTGGTGTTGCCCGGCCCCGCCTCGAATTTGGTCGAGAGTCTGAGCCAGTTGCAATTCAACGGAGAAGGTTTTGCAGAGAGCAAGCAGATGTCCAATCAACACGTTGAGCCGTGGACACAAAACGGCCGGACGGTCCAAGCGTGGGTAATAGAATCGAGCGTGACGCCGCTGGCGGCTGGGTCGCAGAAGCTCACGGCGCAAGGTTTCACCTCGGGCATGCAGATGCTGGGCCCGATTGTGCTGCGCGGGCAAATGACTTTTCTCGGTGGGCAGCCGCGTCACCTGTTGTTGGATTCTGATCCCGTCACCATCAACGTCCAACCGTTGCCGGCCTTGGGAAACATCAAAGGGTTCACCGGTTTCATCGGGATGGTTTCCGCGGGGCCGCCGCAACTCAGCACAAATGCGCTCCAGGTGGGCGAAGTGGCCACGTTGCGCGTCACCTTTCGCAGCCCGGATAATCTTGCGCGTTTTGTGCCCCCACCACCGCCGCGGGTGTCTGGCTGGCAGGTGTTTCCCGCCACGCCGGCGGAAGTCGCGGCACCAGGAGCCAACAATTCCCTGGCGTTCGCCTACGCGATGATCCCGAATTCCGAAGAGGTGCGGGAAACGCCCGCATTGCCGTTCAGCTATTTCGATCCAGTGAAGGGGGCTTACGTCGAGGCGACGATCCCGCCGGTGGCGGTGACGGTCACCGCCGGGAATTTGCCGGCGGACTGGAAGCCGGTGGATCTCGGCGTCGATACCCCGGACCGCGAACCCGAATTGAAGTTGAGTGAACTCGCCAGCACGCCCGGGAAGTCGGCTGCCTCACTGGTGCCGGTGCAACTGCAAGGCTGGTTTGGGTGGGTGCAGATTGCGCCCGCGGCGCTGTTCGGCGCGCTGTGGTATTGGGATCGTCGCCGGCGTTTCCTCGAGGCGCATCCGGAGGTCGTGCGTTGCCGGCTGGCACGTCGGGCACTGCGGCGCGAACGCCGGGCGTTCCGCCAGGCGGCGAGCAACGGCGATGCCGAAGGTTTCGTGCGGCGGGCCGTGGCCGCGCTGCAAATTGCGGCCGCTCCCCATTTTCCCGCTGCGCCGCGAGCCTTGGTTTGCGGGGAAGTGTTAAGCCTTTTCAACGCGGCAGAGCAGGGGGGCCGCACGGGGGAAGTGATCCGGCAATTGTTCGCGCGCGAAGCAGCGCAGGCTTTTGCCGCCAAGGCGGAGGCAGGCATGCCCATGTTCGATTTGCGACCGGACTTGGAGAACATCCTGATGCGAATGGAGGCGCGGCTATGAAGCACGGCCTCTGCATCGCTATCTTCGCGATTCTGGTCTGCGCAGGCGACGCAGCACCGGCCCCCGCCGCGACTGACGATCTATTTGCAAGCGGTCGGGCGGCCTACGAGGCGGGGCAGTTTGCCGACTCGGCTAAGACTTTGCGCGCCGCGGTGGAGCGCCGACCGGCCAGCGGCACACTGCAGAATCTCGGGCTGGCGGAATGGCGTCGCGGCCGCGCTGGGCTGGCGATTCTGGCTTGGGAGCAGGCGTTATGGCTCGATCCGAGAAACCAGTCCGCGCGCGAGAACCTGGCGTATGCCCGCAAATTTGTTGGTGTGGAAGCCCCTGAATTTACCTGGTACGAGCGAGCCTCGACCTGGCTGCCAGTGAACGCTTGGGCATGGATTGCGGGCGCAAGTTTGTGGCTGGCGATCGCCATGGCGGTCCTGCCCGGCGTGCTGCGGTGGCGTCGTGCCAGCTGGCAACAGGCGCTGGCCGCGATCAGTCTGGCGGGTTTTCTCCTGGGGCTGCCGGCGCACCTTGGTGTGGTTACCCGCACGCGCATTGGATTTGTCGTGAAGAAAGACACGCCGCTGCGACTGACACCGACGGCGGAAGCGGAGGCCTTGATGAAGTTAAACGCCGGGCAGCCGATGCGCGCGCTGCGTGTGCGCGGCGACTACGTTTTTGTGCGCACGGCGAACGCCGAAGGGTGGGTGGAAAAGAGCCAGTTCGGTAGTATCTGCGGGAACTGACCGGCCGCAGAGGCTTACGCGTGATGGTCGCGCAGGTACTGTTTGAACTTTTCGTAGTCCGCACTCATCCGGTCGTAGTCTTCCGGCAACTTCAGCGACGCCAGCATGTTTGCCGGCACGTCCGGCTCCCAGCCAACGACCTTTTGCACCTCGACCGGAAACTTGGCGGGATTGGCGGTCTCAACAATGACGGCGGGCGTGTTGCCGAGCGCTTCTTGGGCTGTCCAATCCTGCAGCCCCTGCCAGGCCACGGCCCCGTGTGGTTCGAGCAGCAATTGAAATTGGTTCCAGAAATCGCGAATCCCGGCGACGGTGCGCTCATCGGAGATCGGTGAGGAGAAAATATCGCGGCGCATCGCGTTCAGATCCGGCATATGGTGAATCTTGCCAGTCTCATCCATCTGACCGCCGTAAACGGCAACCAGCCGCGCAAGGTTGCTTGGATGGCCGACGTTCATGGCGTTGGAAAGCGAGTTCCGCGACGGCGAAATTTTTTGATAGTCGCCGGTGGCCAGAAACTTGGAGAACGCGTCATTGTCGTTCACGGCGGCCACAATTTTGCGCACGGGCAACCCCATTTCCCGCGCGACGACGGCGCCCATCATGTCGCCAAAGTTGCCGCTCGGCACCGCGAAGACGATGGGCTCACCGGCCTGCGCCACCCGCGAGGCCGCGTAGAAGTAATAAACGCTTTGCGGCAGCAGCCGGCCAATGTTGATGGAGTTCGCCGAGGACAGGGGAATGTGTTCGAGGTCGGCGTCCGCGAACGCCCGTTTCACCATCGCCTGACAATCGTCGAATTTCCCGTCAATCGCCACGGTGCGCACGTTGTCCTTCAGCGTGGTCATCAGCTTCCGCTGGCTTTCGCTGACTTCGGCGGCGGGAAAAAGCACGATCACGCGCACGCCGGGAATCTTGTGGAAGGCGTGCGCCACGGCGGAGCCGGTGTCACCGCTCGTCGCGGTGAGAATGGTCACTTGCCGGCCATCTTCGCGCAAAAATTTTCCGAACAGGCGCGCCATCATCTGGGCGGCAAAATCCTTGAACGACGCGGTTGGCCCCTGGTCCAGACGCATCAGGAAGGTGCGGAAGTTCACGACCTCCAGCGGGACCGGAAAATTGTAGGCCTCCAGGCAAAACTTCGCGAGTTCCGCCGGCGGCACGATTTCTTCGGTGAACTTGGACAGCACGCGGAACGCGATCTCGTGGTACGGCAGGCGGGAGAACGCGGCGAGTTCGTTGAACGTGAAGCGCGGGAATTGTTGCGGGAAATACAAACCGCGGTCCGGGGCCTGCCCGGCCAGCAACGCCGCGCGCAAATCAACGACCGGCGCCTGCCCGTTGGTGCTGCGAAAAAGAACCTTGCCCATTACTCAAAACTTTCCACCCGGAACATTACCGGCCGCCCCTTCACCACCGGGAGTTTGGAGATTTTGTCGAGCGCCTTCCGCATCGCGGCGTTGGGCGCATCGTGCAACATGAGTATTAGCGGTACGCTAGCACCTTCGTGGCCTTCGGGTTGGATCACGGAGGAAATGCCGATCTTGGCGCTCGCGAAAATGGCCGACACCTTTGCCAGCACACCGGGTTTGTCCACGACACTGAGGCGGACGTAGTAGCGTGAGGTGATTTTATCGAGCGGCACCACGCGCGCTTTTTTCGCGTGGGCGACAAAGGGTGGCACGCGCATCTTGTTGCCGTGCTTCAAATCCAGGGCGGCATCGGCGATGTCACTGAGCACGGCGCTCGCGGTGGCGTCCTTGCCGGCGCCGCGGCCGTAAAAGAGTGTGTCACCGACAACATCCCCGCGAACGAAACAGGCATTGAACACGCCGTTGACACTGGCCAGCACGTGGGCATTGGGGATGAGTGTGGGA
Source organism: uncultured Bifidobacteriaceae bacterium (assembly GCA_964456685.1). Lineage (GTDB taxonomy): Bacteria > Verrucomicrobiota > Verrucomicrobiia > Limisphaerales > JADLHS01 > CAYWCK01. The sequence continues at coordinate 7,655 of CAYWCK010000219.1, forward strand.
TAAACGGAAACCTGCACCCCGCCCGTGACTTGCTTGGTCATGCCGAGCAATTTGATGGTGTAGCCAAGCTGCTGAGCAAACTGCATGTCGATCCGCGAGACGTCGCGGATGCCTTCGGTGTGGATTTCGTGATGGTCAACCCAGAATCCGTGGGCGAGCGATGCAAGGATGCCGATCTTGTGTTGAGCGTCCTTGCCGTCGATGTCGAGGTCGGGTGGCGTTTCCGCGTAACCTTGCTTTTGGGCGTCCGCCAGGACCTCGGCGAAATCCGCTCCTTCCAGCTTCATGCGGGTCAGGATGTAGTTGCACGTGCCGTTGACGATGCCGTAGATGGCGGGAAATTGGTTCGCGACAAAGCCTTCGCGCAAGGATTTGATGATGGGAATGCCACCGCAAACGCTGGCTTCGTAAAAGAGATTCGCGCCGCTCTTCGCCGCCGCGGCAAACAACTCCGGCCCCGCGGCTGAGAGCAGGGCTTTGTTGGCAGTGACGACGGTTTTGCCCTGCGCGAGCGCGGCGAGCACCATGACCTTCGCGATGCCCGTGCCACCCACCAGCTCGATGACGACTTGGATTTGCGGATCGTTGATGACTTCCTGCCAATCGGTCGTCATGAGCGCCTGCGGGATCGGGTAAGGTCGGGGTTCGTCGAAGGCCTTCACGGCAATTTTGCGGAAAGCGAGCTTTACACCCAGCCGCGCGGACAGGAGGTCGCCATTCAGCGACCACGCGTGATAGACGCCACTGCCCACCGTGCCGCCACCAATCATTCCAAGGTTCACTTGCTGCATAGATCGGCAGATAGCTTGCAGAGAACTTGGGGTGCGGACAATTTCTTTCTGCTGCAACTGAGACCACCGTTGTCGACTCGTGAAGGCAAAAAGGGCGGAGTCATCTCCGCCCGCTTGGCTGTTCGGTGAGGTAAGGATTATTTTCGGCGCGCTCGGCTAAAAACCAAGACCAGGCCTCCCAACCCGCAGAACACCGAGATTGCGGGTTCGGGGACAAGCACGACGTCCGCCCAACTCCGGCCGACATACAGCTCGTCAATCGCGAACACGGCGTTAGTTCCGCTTGCGTTCAGGTTGCCGGCCTGGAAGCGCAACGCGTTAATTGGGGACAAATCCGTGTTGTTGAACATCACAGCCGAGCCCGTGCTGGGTTCACTTGCAAGGCTCGGGTTAAACCACGCATAGGCCGTGTCG
>CAYWCK010000220.1:0-8848 GCA_964456685.1 uncultured Bifidobacteriaceae bacterium
CTTTGGTCCGCTGCTGCTCGTGCTCACCGTCGGCGATGACGAAGAAGCCATTCGGCTCGCCAACGATAACCCGTATGCACTCGGCGCGAGCATCTTCACCCGCGATGAAGCGGCCGCACTTACGCTCGCCCGGCGTATCGAAGCCGGAGTCGTGCTCATCAACGATCTCATCGCTCCCACGGCGGATGCGCGGCTGCCGTTCGGCGGGCGAAAACTCAGCGGGTTTGGCGCAACACGCGGGCGCGAAGGCTTGCTGGAAATGACCACGCAAAAAGTTGTGACGGTTAATCGGTCGCGTCAGCGCCGACACTTCGCTCCGCCCCAGGCACGCGATGCACAGATTTTTCGAGCATATCTCCAACTCACCCACGGCGGCTGGAAGCAGCGGTTGGCCGGACTAGCGCAACTGGTGCGCGCATTTAGGAAGCAAATATGAAAGCAAACAAACCCATCGGAATCATCGGCGGCGGATTGGGCGGATTGGCTTCCGCCTGCACCTTGGCGGCCCGCGGGCATGAAGTCATCGTCTTCGAGGCCAATGCCTGGCTCGGCGGCAAAGCCGCGGAGCATCGCGAGCAGGGATTTCGTTTCGACATGGGCCCGACGATCCTGACGCTGCCCTCAGTGTTGCGGCGCATTTTTGCCGAGGCTGACCGACGCATCAGCGATTACCTCGAACTGGTGAAGCTCGAACCCCAATGGCGCTCCTTCTTCGAGGACGGCACGACGCTCGACCTGGTTTCCGACGAGACGGCGATGGCGCAAAACCTCGAGCGCTTTGCGCCCGGCGGAACTGTCAGCGCCGGCTATCAAAAATTTTTGAAGTTGTCGCAACGGCTCAACGACATCTCGCAGCGCTTCTTTTTCTACAAACCGATTGGTGGCCTGCGCGACATGTTCGAGGCCAAGAACACATTCAAAGCTTCCACGCTGGCCGATGTGCTGGCGATGCGTATGGGCCGCACGGTGGCTGCGACCATTCGCTCGCATGTCCCGGACGAACGCGTGTCGCAGATGCTGGATCATTTCACTCAATACGTGGGCTCCTCGCCCCTCAACGCGCCGGCGGTTCTCTGCGGCATCGCGCACATGCAGACCGACGAAGGGGTGTGGTATCCGATCGGGGGCACGCGTGCTGTGCCGCTTGCCTTGGCGCGATTGGCGCAAGAGTTGGGGGTGCAGTTCCGGCTAAACACCCAAATCCGTCGCATTCTGATCGAGGCTGGCCGGGTGGTTGGCGTGGAAACCGAAACCGGCGAACGGATCGAACTCAGTGCCGTGGTTTCCAACATGGACGCGGTGCGCACGTACCGCGAATTGATTGGCGGGGAAATCGGGCGTCGTTTCGATGCGCGCCGAAAATACGAGCCCGCCTGTTCCGGTGTGGTGCTTTATCTCGGGCTGAAGGAACGCTACGAACATATTGCGCATCACAATTTTGTTTTCTCGCGGGATCATGAGGAGGAGTTTGATGCGATCTACCGCCAAGGCGAGCCCGCGCCCGATCCCACGGCGTATTTGTGCGCTCCGTCCCAAACCGAGCCCGCCGTCGCGCCTTCTGGCGGCGAAGCGTTGTATGTGCTCGTGCATACGCCGTATATGCGGCCGCATCACGACTGGAAAAAGATGCTGCCGACGTATCGACGAACGATCATCGACAAACTGAAACGCACGGCGGGTATGGAAGACTTGGAACGGCGCATCGTCTGTGAACGTGTGCTCACGCCGCAAGATATTCACGAACGTTACCGTGTGCTCAATGGCGCGATCTATGGTTTGTCGAGTCACGGCCGGTTCTTCGGGGCCTTCAAGCCCAACAATCGCGCTCCGGAGGTTGGCGGTCTCTATCTTGCCGGCGGCGCGGCACATCCCGGGCCGGGGATGCCGATGGTGATGATGAGCGGCTGGATCGCGGGCGATACCTTGGACCGCGACGGGATTGTGGAAGCGTGCGAATCACGGAGTCGCCGTGAATTGCCAGCCGATCTGGTTGGAGCATAAGCCAGCCGATCAAAGTCATGCCCGCACCAGTTAACATGGCCAGCCAACTGCCGATGGGCGGAAATATTGCCCGCCCGGCAAGCGCGGCGAATGTTTACCCTATCCCAACTCTACGGAGCGGGGAAAGCAATCGCGCGCCGCAGATCTCGCAGCGGTTGCTGGGACTGTTCACCTGGTATTCACGCCGCTATCTGCGCCGCCATTTCCACTCGTTGCGGGTTTCGCTGCTGCGCCTGCCGCCGCGGCGATTGGAACTGCCCACGGTGATTTATTCAAATCACGCTTCGTGGTGGGATCCGATTGTGGGATTGCTGCTCAAGCAGGAGTTTTTCCCGCAAAAGAATGTGTACGTGCCGATGGAAGCAGCGGCGCTGGCGCGATACGGCTTTTTTCGGCGACTCGGCGCGTTCGGGGTGGAAGCTGGGACGGCGCGTGGTGCCGCTACTTTCTTGCGCACCAGTGAAAGTATTCTGCGTGATCGGGCGAATCTCCTTTGGCTCACGCCGCAAGCGCGCTTCGCTGATGCGCGCGAACGGCCGGTGCAGCTCAAGCCGGGCATTGCGCATCTCCCGCGGTTAGCGCCACGCCTTTCGTTCCTCCCGGTCGCCATCGAATACGTGTTTTGGGAGGAACGCTTGCCGGAAATCCTCGTGGCATTCGGTCAGCCGATGGAAGTCTCGTCCGACGACCGCGTGGTGAAGCCGCAGGCTTGGCTGGAGATTTTCAGCGGCCAACTTCGCCAGACGCAGGAAGCCCTGGCCGCCGAAGCTTTGCGGCGCGACCCGGCGGCTTTCCGCTGCCTGCTCAACGGTCGCTCCGGCGTCGGTGGTATCTATGATCGCTGGCGTTCACTTCGCGCGCGCTTGATGGGACAACAATTCCACCCGCAGCACGGACGGCTCTAATCATGCAAACGCTCGCTGTCATTCTGCTTCTGCTCGCGGCGATACCGGCTGGCCTGTTTGTTTGTAATCTCTGGTTCTATCGGCGCACACCCAGCCAGCCCACGCTCAGTGATAGCACGCAGCTCTCGGTGCTGATTCCGGCGCGAAATGAAGCCCATAATATTACCGCTACGCTCGAATCGGTGCTGGCCAATCGCGGCGTGGAATTTGAAGTGGTCGTCCTGGATGATCATTCCACGGATCGGACGCCGGAGATTGTGCGCGAGTTCGCGGGACGGGATGCGCGGGTGCGTTTGGAATTCGCCCCGCCATTGCCGGCCGGATGGTGCGGTAAGCCGCACGCTTGCCAGGTGTTGTCCGGGTATGCTCGCTATCCGCTCTTGGTTTTTCTGGATGCGGACGTGCGCCTGGCTTCCGATGCACTCGCGCGTATGGCGGGATTTCTGGAACAACGCAAAGTTGCACTGGCCAGCGGTGTGCCGCGGCAGGAGTTGGGGACGTTCTCAGAACGGTTGCTCATTCCGTTGATTCACTTCGTGCTGCTCGGTTATTTGCCCATGTTCATGATTCGGTGGACTCGGCGGTCCGCGTTCTCGGCTGGGTGCGGGCAACTGTTCGTGGCGCGAGCCGACGCATATCGCGCTGCGGACGGTCATGCTGGTATCCGCGGCACATTGCACGACGGACTGAAACTGCCGCGGCTGTTCCGCGGGGCGGGTTTCGCCACCGATCTTTTCGACGCCACCGACGTGGCGACCTGCCGGATGTATCACACCAACGATGAAACCTGGCGTGGGCTCAGCAAGAACGCGATTGAAGGTCTGGGCGCGCCGGGCACGATCCTGCCAATGACGTTCCTTTTGGTCGGAGGGCAGGTGCTGCCACTGGCTATGCTGGCTTTGGCGAAACCGACCGGGATACAAACCTCGTTATTGGTCACTGCGGTTGTGTTGTCGTACTTGCCGCGATTCATCGCCGCTTGGCAATTTCGCCAGCCGTTCTTTGCGGCCTTGCTGCATCCGCTGGGCGTCGTGGCGTTGCTGATGATCCAATGGCAGGCGTGGTTGCGTGCATGGTTAGGCAAACCGGCAGAATGGAAAGGACGCAGCTATCTGGCGGCGAAGCCGGTTCAACCTGCGAGGTTGGGATGAAGAGCTTCGCATTACTCGTCGCACTTTTGACGGCTGCCGGAAAGACGCTTGCTGCCGAGCCGACTAAAACTGCCGAAACCAATCTGGTTTTTTGCTCGTTCGAACTGCCTGACCAATTTGGGGTGGCGCAGCGGATGATGTTTCCGCGCACCAACGTGCTGGTGATCACCGTGGCCGATCACAAAGGTTCGGAACAAGTCGCGGACTGGGTGCGGCCCTTGAAGACGAGATTCCCCGAACATTTGCCGATCGAAGGGGTGGCGGATGTTTCGAGCGTGCCCGCCTTGCTTCGCCCGCTGGTGCGGCGGGAGTTCAAGAAGCGCTTTACGCGTCCGGTGATGCTGGATTGGGCGGGAAACGTGGTGAAGCCGTTGAATTGCGTCCCGCAGGTCGCGAATGTTTTCGTGGTCGCCACCAATGGCAATGTTTTGCTGAAGTTGGACGGGACGGTAAGTGAGCCGGCTTTGACCCAACTGTTCCGTGTTCTTGATCCGTTGGTTCCGACTAACGGACGGACGAATGAAATTTCCAAAGCATCAGCCGCAATTCCGGCGGGGCGCTGAATTCCTTTTCACCTGGCAATTTCCGGTTATGGCGTCGGCCGCAAGTAAACTCGAAAAGGACCGCAGGCAGCTTCGGTTGTTTGAGGAGAAATGCCGCGTGGCAAGGTGAGCGCGCTCGGATTGCTGCTGTTGGTGGTGAGCTGCGCTTTCAACCGAAAATAGTTCTGCGCTTCGTTGGTCGTTCCGAGATTGAAGTAGCCGCCGCCGGTTGGCGTGCCGATCGGGCCGCCGCCAAGTTTCTCCCAAATCGGCACACTGAGGTTGGTGCGATAAAGCAAATCGTAGCTGCGATTGGCCAGCAGCGGCCAGAAGGCGACGCGGGCAAGGCCGTTGGTGCTGAGATCGCCGATCAGCACCAAATGCGAAGCCGCGTTGGTGGGATTGGTGCCCATCACGTATTCCTGCGCGGTGGAATAGGCATCACTGTCGTGATCGAGCGTCCCATCCGCCGCGTTGCCGAAGAAAAAGTTCGCCCACCACAAAGGCACGGCTGGCCCGGTTGGAAAATCCTGCGCCTCCACGTATTCAAACTTCACCGCGTCGGCAATGACCACGCTGTTGCCGGCGTTGTTGCTCAGTCGCACGAAACCGTTGGTGCCCGTGGTCAGGTCAATGCCGCTCGCGAGCAAGCGCCAGCCTCCGCCGCCCACTTGCTGGTTGATGGTCGTGTTTAGAACACCGCCGGCGTGACCAACTTGATACGGCGCATTCGTTGCCCGGTTGCTGCCTTGCGAATACCAGATGGAGATGTCGTATTTACCTGGAGTTTGGATATTCGGCCGCCAGGTTGCGGTGGCGGTGGCAGAGCCAGCGACCGTGCTCGCGAATTGATAATTGGTGGCGTACTTGTCCACGGCGCTGTTGCCCTCCGTCCACGTGCCGGTGTAAGCGGCCTCGGTGTTATCGAGGATCATCGCGCCCGCGGTGGTGAATTGGTAAACGCCGGAAACGTAGGTGTTCGATCCCGCCGTCGAAAGTGTTTGAAAACTGTAACGCGTGCCGGGCTCCAAACCTGCGAGCAACACGACGTGATTGGTTGCGAGTTGCGGATCGATGGGGGAGGCGGAACTGAATCCGCCTTGGGCCGCCGCGACGGCAGCCAGCGTGCCGGGCGACTGAAACGCAGCGGGATCGAATTGCACCTGGCTGTCGCCCGGCAGGGTGGTGGTCCAGGAAATCAACGCGCTGCGAGCGCCGGGGGCGGCTTGGACCCCGCTCACATACGGAGAGTCGAGCAGCGAAAGCAGCGCGTTCGAACTAGCGGTGGTGCCCGCACTGTTTCCGACCGTTACGGAATAGAACCCGGCGTCCTCCGCCTGGACGTTCAGACGGGTGTAACTGTTGTTCGTGGCGCTCGGGATAAGGTTGCCGTTGAAAAACCACTGATAGTTCAGCGCACCGCTGCCCGTTGCGGCAACTGTGAATGTCGCATCCTGCTCCGGATAAACGGAAACGCCCTGCGGTTGACTGACAATCGCCGGCGGAGCGGAAGTGGCGGCGATTTCCACGCGCACATTATCAAACAGCACAAAGGCATCTGCCGCGGGACTGGCAATGGAGGTGAAGACATCCATGAAACCAATCATGATGTTGCCGCTGGTGAAGGCGGAGGTATTCGTGCGTTGGGCGATGAGGTTTCCATTCATCCGCCAAGTTAAGAGGTTGTTCGCATCCTGTGCGACTTCGACCTGCACCCACTTTTTTCCCGGCGCGCCAACGGTTTCATAAACAGGCGAGGGGAAGAGGCCCTGCCAATAAGCATCGGTGTTGTTCCGGCTGGCGGCGGCAAAGCCTCCGGCCGAAACTGAAAGGGAAGTCGGGGTGCCGGCCAGGTTGCCGGTGTAGGCACGGTAATCGTCGCCCGCTGAAGTGCCGCCTTCGCCGCACACGGCGAACCAGACGCCGTCGCTCGGGCTCGCGGAATGCCAGTTGACGCGTGTGCCCGCGTGGTTCAGCCCGAAAGTTCCATGTTCCGTGCTGCCCGTCGAACCCGCGCCCCCGGCGGTGCCGGGATAGTTGATCCACATGTCGCATTTGAGTTTGTAGACGCCGGCAAAAGATTTGTTCTTCGGGTACAGACTGACGCCCGCGGTTGCTTGCACCGCGTCGTTATTGTTCACGGTCAGCCGCACCCCGCGCGTCGTGCCGTTGGTGGTCGCGGGTGCGCTTGGAATGAATGAGCCATTGAAAGCACTGAAATAAGTACTGTAGTCGAACGACCAGTCCACTGTGTAATCTGGCGTGCCATTGCCCGAGCCTTCGAAGACATCCCAGTCGTTACTCGACGAGGCAGAATCGAATGTCTCCCAAAATGGCGTTGGCGATGTCTGACCAGTGCCCACACTCAAGCTGGCGTTCGCGCTGGTGACAACATGCGTGGCGTTGGAAACGACGACCGAGTAGTTGCCCGCCTGGGCTGGTTGGATATTCGTGAGGGCCAAGGCGCTGCCCGTGGCGCCGGCGATGGCGACACCTTCACGACGCCACTGATAATTGAGGAGCGAGCCGGTCGCGACCACCGAGAATACAGCATTCATTCCCTGGGTCGTGGTGATGCTTGCGGGCGCTTGCAGGATCATGGGCGGATAATTATTGGTCGGCGTGAGCACCGCGCTGGCGTCGAGGACATAGAAACCACTTTGAATATCGCTGAGCAGAATCCGGTTAAAGCCCAGTTGCGGATGGACTCCCCAGTTGCCTTGGAACGAACTCGTCGAGGCCGCAGGGTAGGTGTCGTAATAACCGACCCGCACCGGCCGGGTGCGATCCGTGATGTCGAAAATCTGAAGGCCGTTCTGATACCAACTCAGAAAAAGAAAATTCCCCACCACGACCGGGTTGTGCGGTATGTCGGCTTCGAGCCCCATCCCGGCGGGCGTGATGGTTGCGAGCGGTGAAGTGCCATTCGTGAGGCTGCCCGGGTTTGAGATGTCGTAAAGCTTCACTTCTCCGCCTGCGGTTTCGCGGCAGATGACCAGGGTGTTACCGTCTTCGGTGGGCCAGCTGCTGTGCGAATTGTCACCGGAGAATACGCGTCCCAACCACTGCGCAGGCTGGGTGCCAACTTGGGTCACGTTCCAAAGGTCCGTCTGGCCGGGAGAGGCGGGATTGCCCGTACTCGCGCCACCCCAGCCGGAAGTGTAGAGAATCACCTGACCGCTTTGATTCGTTCGCGCCGTGATCTGATGCACCTTGGTCGTGTTCGTCGTGACGATGTCGCGCACGTAAACGGGCAGCAGTGGATTGGACACGTCGAACACTTTGACGGTCACCGTGCCGGTGACATGCGCGGCTTCGTAGAGAAAATTCCGTTCCAGGTACAGAGTGTGAACATTGTTGAAGCCGTTCTGAACCGTGCCCGGTGTGCTGGCGGTTATGCGCGAGAGCAGCACGGGGGCAGCGGGATTTGTCAGCGACACGATTTGCACCCCGGCACCGCTGCCGCCGGCATTACCCCAGCTGGCCGCGTAGAGAATGCGGTTGCGCACGACGCCTTGTTCGAACTGGTTGGCGGCCGAACCGGGAAAGGGGTTGTAGTTCGTGTGCAGCACCGGGTTGGCCGGATTCGAAATGTCGAATATGGCCACACCCAAATTGTTGTAAGCCGAGGACTGCCACACGCCCATGCAACCAATGTTGCCTTCGCCCCAAACGTCGCCGAAACCACTGCTGGCCTGCGGTGGTTTGTTACTGCCGACGAGGGAGATGTTCAGACGGGTTTGGGATTGAACCGGTAAGCCGAGAGTTAATGCGAACCAGATCAGGGCACAACGCAACGTGATCGGTAAACGGCAGAGGGCAAGGTGGCTCATGTGCGTGCTGGCTGGGAACAGATATCCCAGGCCGGCGGATCGCACAATTCAAATTCAGTGCAGTCGCCCGCGCAGAAATCCCGTCAGCATGTTCCGGTTTCGGCAACCGGCGAGGTGCATCACTGCCAAATCGGCGTGGTGCTCGACATCGTCGCGCCGTTCATGATCCAGACAACCACGCGCCCGGTTGTCGGTTGCCGCCAAACGATTTCCGGGCCGCTGTCACCCCCGAGATTGCCGGCCGCCAGCGGAATCCACGAGGTGTCTCCGCTCCAAACGACCGCACTGCTCGCCATGGTGGTGCCGTTCATCAACCACACAATCACGCGGCCAGTGTTTGCGTTGCGCCAGAGCAAATCAGTTTTGCCATCGGCATTGAAGTCGCCTGTCACCGTTGGCCGCCAGGATGCGTCGCT
>CAYWCK010000221.1:0-8813 GCA_964456685.1 uncultured Bifidobacteriaceae bacterium
GGAATTGCCGGAAGCCACCAAAGGCGTATTGAGGATCGAACTATGACGACCGAAGCAGTCAGACTCGCCAAGACAATCGAGCAACTTGAGTCCATGAACGATGCGTTGCGCATCCTGCGCCTGGAAATCCTCCCTAAAAACTCGCGCCTCTTCGCGGTGATGGCCGAAGGACCGCTAGCCGAAATCGAAAAGCTCCGCCGGCAAATCGAGGAACAAGCGCAATTGCTGGCTGCTGCTTGAAGGCTTCAAACATGGTCGCCATCGTCTCGACGGAAAACTCCTCGTTATCGGTTCGGGCGGACGCGAACACGCACTGGTTTTCAGCCCCATCAGGGGCGGCATCTTTGTAGAGTCAGTCGGGAAATGTTTCCAAGCTCCGTCCTGCCTTCATTCCATTTCGGCGCGGCAAACTGGAGCGACATCTGTGCGGCAAGGCTAAGTTTCAACGCAAAGGCGCAAAGGCGCGGAGACGCAAAGCCAGAATTGTTTTTCTCGCACCTCTGACCTTTGGCGTCTTTGCCTTAAACCCGATGGCCGAGGATGCCGCTCCGGACGGAGCTTGGTTCTAATTTGGCCTTGGTTCTACAAAGATTTCACGCCTACGGCGTTCGCCAGCGCAGGTGTCACGGATACCAACGGATATTCGGATTGTTCGTTCGACCTTTGCCGGCGGCGTAATCCCAATACTCGCTGCTGCGGAAGCGCGCGGCGTGGCCGTCCAGGAAGGTGAACTGCGCCCCGCCAGAGTGGAGGTTGGTATGAACGAAATTCGGCGTGCCGACGGCGGGCAGGTTCTTGCTGTCGAACAACCACACCAGTGCGGAGTGCTGGCTCAAAGTGGTGATCTTTACGGGGCGATTGTTGACGCCCGTGTCGCTGATGTTTTCGTTCAGGCAATAGTGAAACAGGTTGTTGGTGAGGCTGCTACTATCGCAGCGCCGGCGATTTGAAGGGCAGAGAAAAACCGAGCTCGCTGGAGCGAATGGATTCGTTCGCCACGGCATGTCGGCGTAGCGTGGAAGGCCGAGCAGCGCCGGCAATTCCACGTACCACGCATGGTAATTCACGTTGGCAAGATCACTGTTTAGCGGAGTAGGCTTTCCGTCCGGCGGAAGAAAATCACTGTTGTCCGTGACGTAGATCTGCGTGGCGATGCCCCATTGTTTGAGATTGTTCAGGCAGGCGGCGGCGTTGGCGCGTTCCTTGGCCTTGGCCAGTGCGGGGAGCAACATTGCAGCGAGGATGGCGATGATGGCAATGACCACCAGCAATTCGATCAAGGTGAAGGCACGCGCGGCTCTCATTCGAGTTGGATCGGGGCGGACCATAACAAAGCCCGGTTGCGGCTGTAACGAAAAAACGCGGATCCGCGCGGTCGCAACTCCACCGGTGTCCGTGCGCTGGCGAAATTAAATCCGGACTACTTCTTTTCCCGGGCGAACGCGGCGTAGCGTTCAGCAACCTTGGCCTGCAATTCATCCCCTTCGTGCAGATAAACGCGGTAGCGGAAGGTGATGCTCTTTCCGGCTGGAACGATCAGGTCGCCAGCCTTGGGGTTGCCTAGGTTTTCAAATGCGTTTTGGCCGAACGGATTGGCCGCATGCAATCCGTAATCGCGAACGAACCACCAGGTGGGATGCCGCGGATTCGATGGATGATCCAGGATCGCAATGCCAACAATGCGGCCGTCCACCGGCCCGGAGTAGTCGCACCACGCCGCCCGCTTGCCGAACGCGTCCTTGTTCATCGCGCCCTCACTGGTGATCAAGCGGCCGGCGCCCGGTTCGGGCGATTTGCCTTTGTCAGCAGGTTTGGTGACCCGCATGGATTCCGCCACGCGCAGGGCGAACGCCGCTTCTTTCGTATCGCCCAGGGTCAATTCGCCGTGATTCGCGTGGAAGGTGATGGTGAAATCAAAAACTCTTTCCTGCGCCGGCGTGGCGAATACCCGGAACACGCGTTCATCCGAGCAGAGCACGCGACCATCCCGGGCCACCCAATCGTTGCGCGATTTGATCACGCCCGCGTCTTTGCCGGACTGGAGCCGGTCAAAACCGCGATGCACGACGCGTCCGGCCTCCGGCTTTTCCGTCCAAAAATCCTCCCCGTTCACCAGGCCGTGCGCGTACCACAAACTCCGATGATGCAAATGATCGTGTTCCTCGCCGGGCACGTCTTTCAGCGGCCAGTTGCGGGTCATCGCCGCTCCGCCCGGCCCGAGCACGGGATAAAAGTAAGGACGTGGCTGGTTCGTGCCGTAAAAATATTCCGTGAACGGCTCGCCGTTGATTTCCACCCGCACCGAAGTCGCTCCGCGGATCATCTGGACGCCGCGCGTGCTTTTGCTGGCCGGCGCGGCAGCCAATAATCCGGTGGTGATTGCGGTTGCGGTCACCGCAATGGCGGCGAAACGGCAGGATGAGATCAGGAAGTGCGGGCGGACAGAATTCATTTTGATGGCTCCATTCCTTCTACTTCGGCGTTGAACAATTGGTAAGGCTCACCCTTCGCCGGAACAATTTTCACATTTCGCAGCTTGACCGCTTTGGCATTGGCGATGACCAAACCTTCCCGGCCTTGGAGAGTTACATTTTCCAGGAGTACGTTTTCGATGGGGGACTCCGGCAGTCCGACGATCAAGCCGGCTTCGCTCACCGAACTGCCGCTGATATTGCGCAGGGTGATATTCCGAAAGCGCGGCGTGGTGGAAGTCACTGGTTGCGCCGGGTCGTCTTTGGGGAATTTGGCGTGCGTGGACTGTTGATAGTACGCCGCGAACGACAGCGCCGGGCGACAGTTGGTCAGCGTGCAGTTTTCGTAAAGGATGTTCTCCACCTTGCCGCCGCGCTCGCGCCGGGACTTGATGCGCAATCCGTTGTCGGTGTTTTCAAAGGTGCAGTTCCGCACCGTGACGTTGCGCACCCCACCCACGGTTTCGCTGCCAATGGAAATGCCATGGCCATGACGGATGGTGCAGTCGGTGACTTCAATGTTCTCGCAGCCGAACTCGCGGCCTTCGACCTTTTTGCCGGACTTGATTGCCACGTTGTCGTCGCCCACGTCGATGAGGCAATTTGTGATGCGCACATTGCGGCAATTGCTTGGGTCAATCGCGTCAGTGTTGGCCGCGTTCGCAGGGGCCAGGATCGTGATGCCGTCGATTGTCACGTCTTCGCACTCGGTCGGCACGAAGTGGAACTTCGGGGAGTTTCGCAGCGTGATGCCGGTTAGGCGAAGGTTGCGGCAGTGCGTGAGGGCGATGAGATTCGGACGGGGCAGGGTATAGCCCGAAACCTTTCGCCGCGCCTTTTCCGCTTCGTCCCACCAGGCAGCTCCGTTGCCGTCGATCACGCCGCTTCCCGAGATGGTGACATCCTCGAGTCCGGTGCCACCAATCAACGGGATGAAGTCGCTGCTGCTTTTCGCTTTCAGCCAGTCGCCCGGCTTTTTCATGAAGTCGGAATAATTCGTCGTCGCGAGCAGTATCGCGCCTGTGTCCAGGAGCACTTTGGTTTTGGTGCGCAGCGTGAGCGGCTGGCTGAGATATCTTCCGGGCGAAAAATACACCGTGCCGCCGCCGGCCTGCCCCGCCGCATCGAAGGCCCGCTGGATCGCCTGCGTATCCAACGTGCGACCGTCGCCTTTGGCGCCGAAGTCACGCGGATCAAATTTCGCCGCGGCAAAAGCGGAGAGCGCTCCTCCGAGAAGCAGGGCGACGGCCGGTCGGAATCTCGATTTCATGAGTTGACGACGAATAATTAAACAGGCGTCACCGCTGCGCGTAATATGAACGCCGGGTCAGAGTGCAATTTTCTTAAAGCGCGGCACAAGCAGATGCATGAGCACCCACGCGATCAAATACGCCGAGCCGCAAATGACAAACATGATGCCGTAGCCGACCTCGACCTTGCCCAACGCGGTGTAGTGTTTGAGCAGCACGCCCGCCGCGCGGGCAATGAGGATTCCGCCCACCGCACCGGCCATGCCGCCGATACCGGTGACGGACGCCACCGCTTTTTTGGGAAACATGTCGGAGACGGTCGTGAAAATGTTGGCAGACCAGGCCTGATGGGCAGCGCAGGCGATGGCAATGGTCCCGACCGCCAGCCAGGTATTGATCGCGCCCAGCCTGGAGGCCAGGAGAACGGTGAGCGGGAACAGGGCAAAAATAAACATCGCCAGTTTTCGCGCCTTGTTGGCGTCCATGCCGCCATGGATGAACCGCTTGGGCAGCCAGCCGCCAAAAATTGAACCAACGGTCGAAACCGAGTAAACGACCGCGACCGCAAACGGCCAGCTGATGACTCCGGGAATGTCGGCTTCGCTTCCGGTGTAGCCCGGATTCGCCGCCATGAAGGCCTGCACCTTCCGCGCGTTCTCCCCGGAGAGAAAAGCGGGCAGCCAGAACAGGAAGAACCACCAGATCGGGTCCGTCATGAATTTGCCGACAAAAAATGCCCACGTCTGGCGGAAGGTGAGCAGCTTGAACCAGGAGATTTTTTCCTGCGCGCCTTCGGTCTGCTCGGCCGCTTGTTCGTCCGCGTCGCTATGGATGAAATCGTATTCACGCTGGGAGAGCTGGCCGTTTTGCAACTTGGCCGCAGGCGATCCGTAAAGCGCATACCAGAATGCCAGCCAGGTCAGCCCCACGGCGCCGGTGAGAATGAACGCCCATTCCCAGCCCCAAGCCTTGGCAATGTACGGCACAAAGAGCGGCGCCACGATCGAGCCGATGTTGGCGCCGGAATTGTAAAGGCCCGTGGCGAAGGCGCGTTCCTTCTTGGGAAACCATTCAGCAATCGTCTTGTTCGCCGCCGGGAAATTTCCCGCTTCCGTCAATCCAAGGGCGGCGCGCCAGAAGCCGAAGCTCCAGGTGTGGTGTCCAAAGGCGTGCCCAATGGCCGCAATGCTCCAACCGATGAGCGACCAGGCATAACCCGCCTTCGTGCCAACCTTGTCAATGATCCGCCCGGCCAGCAGCATGCCCGCCGCGTACGCGATCTGAAAACAGATCACCACGGTGGAGTAATTCAATTCCTGATCCGCTTTGTCCGCCCCAAACACGCCCGCCGCGGAGAGGACGGGTTTTAACAATCCGAGGACATTTCGATCCAGGTAATTGATCGTTGTGGCGGCAAAGACCAGCGCGCAGATCGTCCAGCGATGGCGCCCGATGGTTTCATTTACGGCGGTGAAGCTCATGCGAGGGGTGGGGCGATCCGCCCCGGTAGATTGCGAGCGCCAAACGCGAACGTACTTGGCCCGGCGTCATGCTGGCGGCTGGTGAGTGGACGGATCGTCGCCATTCAGGCGGAGCGTTTTGGCTTCTTCTTCGTTTGGTTCGCGCCCGCGGCGCCGGTGGCGGGCGGGTTCACGCGGCCGGGCAGATTGAGATACCGCTCCGCATTCGTGTAGCAGATATTTCGGAGCATCGGTCCGATGAGCGAGTCGTCGTTCGGAATCTCGCCGTTCTCCACGTCGCGCCCGATGAGGTTGCAGAGCGTGCGGCGGAAATATTCGTGGCGCGGGTAGCTCATGAACGAACGGGAGTCGGTGATCATGCCGACAAAGCGGGAAAGCAAGCCCAGGTTCGACAGCGCGTTCAACTGCCATTCCATGCCTTCCTTCTGATCCAGAAACCACCAGCCCGAGCCCCACTGAATCTTGCCCGCCACGTTGCCGTCCTGGAAATTTCCGATCATCGTCGCGAACAGGTAATTATCCGCCGGGTTGAGGTTGTAAATGATCGTCTTCGGCAGGGTGTTGTCCTGATCGAGCCGATCAAGATAGCGCGCGAGAGCTTCGGCTTGGGGGTAATCGCCGATGGAATCGAACCCCGTGTCCGGCCCGAGTTGCTTCATCAAGCGCGTGTTGTTGTTTCGCATCGCGCCGAGATGAAGCTGTTTCACCCAGCCTTTCGCCGCATCGAGCTGGCCGAAGAACAGCATCATGAACGCGGCAAATTTTCCGTGCTCCTCCGGCGTGGCCGCCTGGCCGCGGCGCGCGCGGTTGAAAATCTCCGCCGCCACCTTTTCGGTGCAAAAATCCGCGTAACACTGCGTCAACCCGTGGTCGGACAGCCGGCAGCCGCTCGCGTGGAAGAAGTCATGCCGTTGCTTTAGCGCGGCGAGGAAAGACGGTAAACCATTGATCTCCGTGTTGCTCGCGGCCGCGAGGCGTCCGATCCAGTCGTTGAATCCCGCTGGCTGATGAACTGTCAGCGCCGTGTCGGGCCGGAAGGCGGGGAGCACGCGCGCGAAGCAGTCGGATTTCGCGAGCGTCGCGTGGAATTTCAGGTCGTCCGCCGGATCATCCGTCGTGCAAATCGTAGTGACCTTGAATTTCTTCGTGATGCCTTGCGTGGTGAGTTCCGGGCGGCCGAGTTCAGCGTTGGCTTTTTTCCAGATGCGCGCCGCGCTCGACTCGTCCAGCAATTCATCAATGCCGAAGTAGCGTTTCAGTTCGAGATGCGTCCAGTGATAGAGCGGATTGCGCAGCGTGTGCGGCACCGTGGCCGCCCACGCCTGGAACTTCGCCAGCGGCTCCGCGTTGCCGGTGCAGAATTTTTCCGCCACCCCGTTTGAGCGCATGGCGCGCCACTTGTAGTGGTCACCTTCCAGCCAGATTTCGAAAAGGTTCTGAAACTGCCGGTTCTCGGCGAGGTCCTTCGGTGGCAGGTGGCAATGATAATCGAAAATCGGTTCGTTGGCGGCGAACTGGTGATATAGGCGTCGGGCGGTGCGCGTGGTCAGCAGGAAATCCTCGTGGATGAATTTCATGCCGTTGAATCTAGTCGGCGCTCCGGCGCGAAGCCAATCCAGAATGCGAACATCAGTGCCGGTCAGCTTGAAAATTGTGCACCGGGCGGATGCCGATTTTTCATGCGCCGATGCAGAAAATTCTTCTGACCACGCGCCGCCCGGTCTGTTAGGTTCGCCTTCCGAAAACCAAAATTGATTATGCAACCATCTTTGCGGTTGGAAAAATATTCACTCGGCGTCGGCGATCGTTTCGCCCAGCAAGCCGCCGCGCAACTCCGGGCTTGTGTACTGGCGGCGGAGCGGGGCGTGGAAGTCGTGCCCGTCTGGAACAAATCCAACCGGGAGCACCTGATCATCGGCAGCGAACCGCCCACCGTCCGGGCCGCCGCAGCGGCCGCCGTGCAGCAGCTCGACTGGCGCAAGCCCTGGCATGTGGATGCCGATCATATCCGGCTCGAAACCGTGGACCGCTTTGTCCCGTGCTCCGATTTCTTCACGATTGACGTCGCGGATTCGATCGGCAAACCGGCCGCGGCGGAAGCCGTGCAGGCTTTTGTGGACCGGCACCCCGAATTGGTCGGCGCCGTCACGATTCCCGGGGTGCAACCCACCGCGAACATTTCGCGCGCCGAGGTCGAGCGGGTCGCCCGCAAATTTCTTTTCGCCGTGCAGGAGGCAGGCGTCATTTACCGCCATATCGCCAGCAAGAAGGGCGCGGCTGGTTTCATCACCGAAGTTTCGATGGATGAAACCGACTCGCCGCAAACGCCGGTGGAACTGCTCATCATTCTCGCGGCGATCGCGGATGAGCAGATTCCGGTGCAGACGATTGCCCCAAAGTTCACCGGCCGCTTCAACAAGGGTGTGAACTATGTAGGCAACGTGATGCAGTTCGAGCAGGAATTTAATGACGACCTCTGCGTCATCGCCCATGCCCTCGGGCGCTATCACTTGCCGGATAACCTAAAACTCAGTGTTCATTCCGGCAGCGACAAGTTTTCCATTTACGGCGCGATTCATCGAGCGATCAAGCGGCATAATGCCGGTCTGCACGTGAAGACTGCGGGCACGACCTGGCTGGAAGAGATCATCGGCCTGGCCGCTGGCGGTGGCGAGGGCCTGGCGCTGGCCAAGGAGATTTACGCTGAAGCGCTCGCGCACCGGGAGGAATTGTGCGGACCGTACGCGACCGTGATCGACATCGACCCGGGCAAGCTGCCCGCTGCCGCCACGGTGAACGGCTGGAGTGGTGCGCAACTCGCCGCCAGCGTCCGGCACGATCCGAAATGTCCCGACTTCAATCCGCACGTGCGCCAGTTGCTGCACGTCGGCTACAAGGTCGCGGCGCACAAGTTGGATCGCTACCTCGCGCTGGTCCGGCGAAGTCAGGAAGTCGTGGGCGCTGGTGTGACGGGCAACTTGTTCGAGCGCCACGTCAAACCGATCTTCCTCGGAGAATAGCTTCGCAGCCGACTCAATCCGCTTTTCGAAGCCAGCTCTACTTGCCGGCTTTGATGACGAGCAACCAGTCGCCGGCTTCGGGAGTCGGGAAACTGCAGGCCGCACCGCTCAACACGGCAATCGCCGGGCGTTGCGCGCCGCTGCGCACATCGAGCCAGGAAACGGCCAGGTTGGCGGGCAGGGATTCCCGGTTGAGTTCGATGGCGCGTTCCTCCGGCACATAGGCGAGCGCGAGCGCTTTGGAATCCGTGCCCACCGCGGCGATGTGGCGCCGCGGGGCGTCCAGACCGGGTTGAAACTTGAGCAGCCGGCCCGCAGGTTGCAGGGGGCGAAAATCCAAAGTCCGAAAAAATTCCCCGGCCGTGCTCACGGCTTTGACGCCCGGCAGGAACAGCGCGTTGCGCCAGGCGGGCAAGGTGCGCGGGGTCATGCTCGGATTCGTCACGATGTTGGTTTCCCAGTTCATGACCGGCGCGGCGCAATAACTGGCGCCGGCCACCGGCTGGCTCAGCAGGCTCAGCCAGAGCATTCGCCGCGCATCACTGCCGTCCGCAGCCTGTTCCGGTGCGGGGGTTAGATTGAGAATTGGCC
>CAYWCK010000222.1:0-8791 GCA_964456685.1 uncultured Bifidobacteriaceae bacterium
GCGTCGGGTGAATTCATCCTTGTCTTGACGCGCCGTTTCCGGCGAAATGCCTCGGCTGGAAGCATTGATATGGACCTTGGTGACATTCTTGGGCCGACGAATATTTTGCCCGACATGCAGGCGGGCGACCGCTGGCAGGCGATTGATGAGTTGATCGCCAACCTGGTGAACACCGGCAAGATCAAGGCTGAACACAAGGACGCGGTGACGGCGGTGGTGCGCAAGCGGGAAACCCAAATGAGCACCGGCATCGGCTTCGGGATCGGCATCCCGCACGCCTCGACGGATTTGATCACGGAAGTGGTCGGCGCCTTGGGCCGCTCGAAGAAGGGCATCGCGTTCGAGGCCCTGGACAATCAGCCGGTCAAAATCACCGTGCTGTTTCTCGTGCCGCAGGGACAGTTCCAAAAGCATCTGCACACGCTCGCGCACATCGCCAAACTTTTGCACAAGGCCGACTTTCGCTCCGCGCTGGAGCAGGCACCCGACGCCGAGACGATGTTCAAAATCATCAAGGATTTCGGGAAGAAGTGAAGCTGGTAGGGCGCGTCACTCCGTGCGCGCCGCGGTAGCATTCCCAATATTCAGCCCGCACGGAGAGACGCCCTCTACCTCGACAGTTTTTGTCCGTGCTCATCCGTGTCCATCCGTGGTTTAATAATTTCCATGCTGCCGCATAAACAGATTGAGCAACGCCTGCAAAAAGCCGTCCGCGACGTATTGCCAGACGCCGATGTGGCGAGTGTGCTCGTGCGCCCGTGTCCGGATGCCAAGTTCGGCGATTACCAGACCACGGCCATCATGGCGCTGGCCAAGGCGCGCAAGGCCAACCCGCGGCAGATCGCTGAGAATGTGAAGGCAAAGCTCGACGTGAGCGACCTTTGCGACGGTGTGGACATTGCGGGCGCGGGCTTCTTGAATTTCCGATTGAAAACTTCCGCGCTCAACACGGCCCTCAGCGACGCCGTGGCGGGAAAGCATCTCTTCTTTGAACCCGCGGCCCAGCCACTCACGATCGTGGTGGATTACAGTTCGCCCAATGTGGCCAAGCCGATGCACGTGGGGCACATCCGTTCCACCGGCATCGGGGATGCGTTGCAACGGGTGTTGCGCCTGCTTGGCCACCGCGTCATCACGGACAATCACATTGGCGATTGGGGCACGCAATTCGGCAAGCTGCTGCTGGGCTGGAAGGAAAAGCTGGATCGTGCGGCGCTCGAGCGCGATCCCATCGCGGAGCTGGAGCGGCTCTACAAAATCGTGAACGAGGAATGCGACGCCGACCCCGCACGGCTGGACAAGGCCAAGCAGGAACTCGTGAAGCTCCAGGCCGGCAATCCGGAGAACATGGCGATTTGGCAGGAAATGGCCCGCCTTTCCAACGTGCAGTTCGATACGACCTATGGCCGGCTGGGGGTGAAGTTCGACCGCACGCTCGGTGAAAGTTTTTACAATCCGTGGCTCGCGGAGGTGGTGAAGGATCTGCTCGCGCGGGGCGTGGCCAGGGAAAGCGAAGGCGCCGTGGGCATTTTCAGCGATGGCACGTTGCCGCCCAAGGAAGATCCGTTTCTTGTGAATCGCGACGGTGAATGGGTGGCGGATCCCGCGCTCGTCCGCAAAAGCGATGGCGGGTTCAACTACACCACGACGGATCTGGCCACGCTCGATTACCGGCTGAAAACGTGGTCGCCGGACCGGATTCTTTACGTGGTGGACGACCGGCAAGGGCCGCATTTCAAGAAGTTGTTTCTCGCTTTTGCCCGCTGGCAACCCGAGGCGGCGCAGCGGGTAAAGATGGTTCACATCGGCTTCGGCAAGATCATGGGCGAAGACGGCAAGCCGTTCAAAACCCGCTCCGGCGACACGGTGAAGCTCGGGGAATTGCTGGACGAAGCCGAGGAACGGGCGTTGCAGCTGGTGACGGAGAAAAGTCCCGAGCTGCCCGAGGCCCAGCGGCAGGAGATTGCGCGCGTGGTCGGCCTGGGCGCGGTGAAGTACGCGGACCTTCTGCCGAATCGCCAGAGTGATTACGTGTTCAGTTGGGACAAGATGCTGGCGTTGCAAGGCAACACCGCGCCGTATCTCCAATACGCCTACGCCCGCATCCAGAGCATCTTCCGGAAGGCGGACGCAGGACAGGCGTCTCGCCTGGCTCCACCCGAAAATGAGGTCGGCAATAAGTTTGAGACAGGCGAGACGCCTGTCCTACTCGGTGCGCCGGAAGAAATCGCGCTCGCCAAACAACTGTTGATCTTCGGCCTGACTTTGGAAGCCGTCGCGGAGGAATATCGGCCGAATTTTCTGTGCAATTACCTTTACGATCTCGCCGGCCGGTTCACGTCGTTCTACGAGGCGTGTCCGGTGCTCAAGGCCGAGCCTGACATTCGCGCCACCCGCCTCGCGCTTTGCCAGCTGACAGCCCGGGTCTTGAAACAAGGCCTGGCCGTACTGGGAATCGAGACCATCGAGCAGATGTAGCGCCCGCGCACCGCGTCCTTCGAGCCGCTGCAATCCCGGCTTGGTTTTCGCGCCGCATTTCGCATACTCTTAGCACCGCATGCAATTCATCGGGGACATTTATCGAGCCAAAGCCCTGGCCAACCGGCCGGTCATTTCCTTCGAGTTTTTTCCGCCCAAGACCGAGGAGGGCGACAAGGCGCTGCTGGAAAAACACATTCCGGCGCTGATGCAAACCAAGCCGGATTACTGCTCGGTGACCTACGGCGCGGGCGGCAGCACCCGCGACAAGACGCTCATGATCGTGGATCGCATCCATCGTGAGCACAAACTCACTGCGCTGGCGCATTTGACGTGTGTCAACCACACGCGGGAGCAGGTCGGCGAGTTGCTGCAAAAGATCAAAGCCTCGAATTGCCACAACATCCTCGCGCTGCGCGGGGATCCGCCCGGCGGCGGCGAGTTCAAAGCGACGCCCGGCGGTTTTGAGTACTCCGCGCAACTCGTGAAGTTCATTCGCGAGCATAGCGGATTTAACATCGGCGTGGCGGGTTTTCCCGAAGGCCACATCGCGTGCAAGGCGGGCAAGCATGCTGATTGGCAGCATCTGAAGGAGAAGGTTGACGCGGGCGCACACTTCGTGCTCACGCAGTTGTTCTTCGACAACGCGGACTTCTTTGAATTTCGCGACCACCTCACCCAGAAGCTCGGCGTGAACGTTCCTATCGTCCCCGGCGTTATCGCCATCGTCAGCGCGCCGGGCATTCGGAAATTCACCCAGCTTTGCGGCGCGAAAATGCCCCCGGCTTTGGGCGCGAAGCTCGACGCGCTCGGCACCGACGACGCGGCGGCGGTGGAATTTGGCATCGAGTACGCCTCCCAACAATGCGCCGAACTGCTGAAAGCCGGCGTGCCGGGGCTGCATTTCTACACGCTCAACAAGGCGCACTCAACGGTGCGCGTTTTGAAGAACTTGGGGCTGGCCTAGCGGTTGCACCAGGCGCGTTTTCCGGCCAGACTGAAAGCCGTGGACGTCGCAAAGACCCGTTGCGCCCTCGATTAGTTCGCAATGGCTTGCCTGTCAGTGTGGATTACCTCCCTGTTCCCGGCAGCGTGATGCTCATGGTTGGTGCTATCGTAACCAATATTCTTGTGACCGTCATCGTGGACAGCCTGATGGACGGGGATGAGGCCGAAACACATCATCCATGCGTTTGAAGTGCCCGGTGGGTTTGAATTCCGCGGCTTACGTTTGCCTTAAATCGGCCCGTTAGCGCCGCGCGCCCGTCATTACGGCTCAGTCTGGCTTTGCGAGCCGGGGGAAGTTGGGTCATATTCTCCCCGATGAAGAAACTGATCGCAATGGTGTGTACCGTCGTGTTCACGCTGTCGGCCTGCGCGGATAGCAAGGCTGAGTTGGATAACCGCATCCGGAAACTCACGGGCAAATTCCAATCCTTGCAGGCCAAATCCGACAAAGCCATTCCGGCTGAAACTTTGAAGCAGGCCCGCGGCATCGTGTTGCTGGACCGCACCAAGGCCGGGTTTATTTTTGCCTTCCAAGGGGGCGGCGGTCTGGCGATGGTCCGCCACGTCAAATCAGGCAAGTGGAGCGCGCCGGCCTTCCTGTCAGCCGCGGAAGCCAGCCTCGGATTCCAGGTAGGCGGACAGCAATCCTTTGTCGTCATCCTGTTGATGAACACCAATTCCACGCGGTTCTTGACGGATGGCGACATCGAGTTTGGCGGGGAAGCACGCGGCACGGCGGGGAATTCCACAGCCGGTGCCGAAGGCAATATTAACCCCGCGCCCTCGGTGCTGGTTTACGATGATCGCAAGGGTCTTTATGGCGGTGCGGCGCTGAAAGGCGGCGCGGTTTCTTCGGATGAGGACGCGAACACCGCTTACTACGAGCAATACGTGACGCTTGAGGACATTCTGTTCAAGAATAAGTTCAAACCCGGCGAGGCGGCTCAGCAGCTCATTGACGCCATAGAAAAACCGGGGAAATAGTCCCCAACGCCTGCGGCTCTTTCGCCAATTGGCGCGTAGTTTCGGCGCCGGGATCAGGGCAAGGTCGAGGCCGAAACTATGAAGGGTCTTGCGCGAGTGCAAGGAAAGTGGCTGCCCGTGGCCGTGGCGGTAATGGGTACCCTTGCTTTGGCCTGGTGGTGGGCTTCCCATTCGGAAGGCGGCCTCAAGGCCCGCATCCCCGGCACGGATGCCGCGCCCGGCGGCGAAGCTGGCGGCGGCAATCCCGTTCTTTCGGGCAAACTCTTTCCTGGCGAGGGCAAGCCCGCTGAGCTGCCCGGCGATTGGCCTCAATTCCGCGGTCCGAAGCGCGACGGCATAACGGCGAGCAGTGAAAAATTGTCGCGTGATTGGAAAGCGTCACCGCCGCGCGAGTTGTGGGGACTGGATTTGGGCGAAGGTTACGCCGGCGCGGCCATCTCGGCCGGCCGCGTGTTCATTTTCGACTACGATCGCGACGCCAAGCAAAGCGCGCTGCGCTGCCTCTCGCTCGCCGATGGCAAAGAAATCTGGCGCTACGCTTACCCGCTCACCATCAAACGCAATCACGGCATGACGCGCACCGTGCCCGCGGTGACGGACAAGTTGGTGATCGCCCTCGACTCGAAGTGCAATGTGTTCGCGCTCGACGTTGCGACCGGTGAATTGAAATGGACCGTGAGCCTTGTCCGCGAATTCGGCGCCGCCGTGCCTGAATGGTATGCCGGTCAATGTCCGCTCGTGGAAGGCGAGCGCGTCATCCTCGCGCCCGGCGGCAAGAACGCCTTGCTCGTCGCGCTCGATTTGGCCACCGGCAAACCCATCTGGCAGACGCCCAATTCGCACGATTGGAAGATGACGCACTCATCCATCATGCCGCTGGAGTTCGGCGGGCGCCGGCAATTCGTTTACTGCGCCAGCAAAGGCGTGGTCGGTGTGGACGCGACCGATGGCAAGTTGCTGTGGGAAACCACCGATTGGAAAATCAGCATCGCCACCGTGCCGACGCCGTTGCCCATGCCGGAAGGGAAAATCTTTCTCACGGGCGGCTACGGCGCGGGCAGTATGATGCTTCAGTTGGAAAACAAAGACGGAAAGCTGACGCCCAAAACTTTGTTCAAACTTCCACCCGAAGTCTTCGGGGCGACCCAGCACACGCCGATTCTTAGAGACGGCTTCCTCTACGGCGCGCGGGCCGACGGTCGCTTTGTTTGCGTCGGCCTCGACGGTAAAGTCGTCTGGGCCAGTAGCCCAACCGAAACCTTCGGGCTCGGCTCATTTCTCATCGCGGGCGATTTGATTTACGCCGTGAACGACTCCGGCAAACTCCGTCTCTTCGATGCTTCGGCTGCCAAGTTCAATCTCCTGGGCGAAATCCAGCCGCTCACCAATCGCGAATCCTGGGCGCCGATGGCCTTGGCGGGCAACCGGCTGCTGCTCCGCGATTTGACCCGGCTCGTTTGCCTGGACGTTTCTTCTAAGTAGCACGGCGCTTGGCCGGGGCGAGCCAATAAACGCCCAACCTTTGGCAACCGAAAGCGAGCCGGTTTGCGGGGGCGCGTCTAGCTTTTGGCGACAGTCAAAGATGCACCGGGACCGCAGGGATGAAGGCCGGCGCATTTTTGTTTTTGCGGCATGAACACAGCCGACGAGAAAAGCCGCGCCAACCGGCGTGAGTTTCTGCGTGGCGGTGCGCGCTATGCGCTGCTCACCACGCTGGCAGCGGTGTCGGCCACCCTCTTCAAGCGCAGCGGCGGAAAAATCTCCGGCCAGACCTGCATCAACCAGGGCATCTGCTCCGGCTGCACCGCGTACGCGGGCTGTGGCCTGCCGCAGGCGATCTCGCGGAAACAAATTCAATCCCGTAGCAGCCGAGGTGACGAGGCTCAAACTTCCAACAGGGAGCAGAGCCTTCTTACGTCGGCTGCTACACAGGAGGAAGCATGAAACGCGAATTCGATCTCTCTTCGCGCCGCAAATTCTTCCGCGATGCCGCCGCCTCGATGGCAATCTTGAATGTCATCGCGAACCAACGCGCCGATGCCGGCGAGGCCGCGCCGAAAAATCCTTTCGCCTACGACGTCTCGCATCTTCAAAAGACCGATCCCAAGCTGCTCGCATACGAGGAAAAGTCCCGACTCAAAGCGCCGCACGCCGAGGCCAAACGGATCACGATTGGCACGGACGACACGCTCCACGTTTGCTCGGGCAATTATCTGACTGCGATGAAGCCCAACGGCGAAACGGTGCTGGAGATTGCCGCGAGCGAACCGACGCGTTGCTGCACGCTCGCGAAGGACGGGACGATTTACCTCGCCGTGCGCGATCACATCGAAGTCTTCGACGCCAAAGGCCAGCGCAAGGCGGTTTGGGATTCGTCCGGCAAGAAGCCCTGGCTCACTGGCATCGCCGTCGCGGAGAACGATGTTTTTGTCGCTGACGCGGGAAATCGCGTCATCCTGCGCTACGACCGGTCCGGCAAACTCGTCCGGCGTATCGGCGAGAAGGACAAGGACCGCAACATCCCCGGCTTCATTATTCCGAGCCCGTTCTTCGAGGTGGAACTCGCGCACGACGGATTGCTGCGCGTCAACAATCCCGGCCGCCATCGCATGGAGCTTTACACAACCGACGGCGACTTCGAGGGTTCGTGGGGCGTGACCGCGATGGGAATCACCGGCTTCTGCGGTTGCTGCAATCCGATCAATTTCACCCTGCTGCCCGACAGCAAATACGTGACGTGCGAAAAAGGTTTGCCGCGCGTGAAAATCTACAGCGCGACCGGCGAATTCGAATCTGTCGTTGCTGGCGTGGAAACATTTTCCGAAAACGCACGCGCCTGCGGTCCGTCCGACTGCACCGCTGGCGGACTCGACGTCGCGGTGGATTCGCAAGGCCGCATTTACATTTTGGACATCGTCACCGGCGACATCCGCGTGATGCAACGCAAGGCATGAGCGACCAACCGAAATCCGAATCCACGACGCGCCGCACCTTCCTGCGGAACGGCGCGCGGATCTTCGGCATCACCGGCTTGGCCGGACTTGGCGGCGTGTTGGCCAGCCGCACGAAAGCCGAGGATTGGGTCTGGCAGCTTGATCCCGACAAATGCGTTCGCTGTGGCAACTGTGCGACCAACTGCGTGCTCGAGCAATCCGCCGTGAAGTGCGTGCACGCCTTTGCCATGTGCGGCTACTGCAATCTTTGCACCGGCTACTTCGAGCCCGAGCCCAACGCGCTCACGACCGCCGCCGAAAACCAGCTTTGTCCGACCGCCGCGATCAAGCGCACGTTCGTCGAAGATCCGTATTACGAATACAAGATTGACGAGTCGCTGTGCATCGGCTGCGCAAAATGCGTTGAGGGCTGCAATCGTTTTGGCAACGGCTCGCTCTTCCTCCAGATCCGCCACGACCGTTGCGTGCATTGCAACGAATGCGCCATCGCGCGCACCTGTCCGACCGACGCCTTCCGCCGCGTGCCCGCGAGCCAGCCCTATCTGCTCAAGACCAAGCACGCCCATTGAACAGACGCTTTTATGGTTTCTCAGCTTGAAAAGGAGAAAGGGAGAAAGGGGGAAAAGGAGAATGCGGCATCGCGCGCCAAATCTCCCTTTCCCCTTTTCTCCTCTGCTCCCTTTCGCGCCGCGCTGCTCTTGATCGTGGTTCTATTGTTCCCATTCGCCACGATAGCCGAACAACGCTTCCCGCCGCCGGATTTCACGGAAACCAATCATCTCATCCCGACCACCACCACGCCGCCCGCTCGTGCTGAGTGGCTGCAATACCTCGATGTCGCCGTGCTGTTCGCCTGCCTCGGTGTCGCCGTGTGGTTCGTCCACAAACAACGTTCCCGTCGCGGACTCTTCTGGCTCGGCATTTTCTCACTCGCCTACTTGGGCTTCTGGCGGAAGGGCTGCGTCTGCGCCATCGGCGCGCCGCAAAACATCATCCTCGGTCTGTTTGATTCTAACTACGCCGTGCCACTCACGGTCATCGCGTTCTTCGCCGCACCGCTCATCGTTGCGCTGTTTGCGGGGCGCGCGTTCTGCGCCGGGGTTTGCCCGCACGGCGCGTTGCAGGATTTGCTGCTGATCAAACCGCTCAAAGTTCCCGCCTGGCTTGAACACGCACTCGGCGTCCTGCCGTTCATCTTTCTCGGCTTCGGCCTCACGTTCGCCGCGACAGGCACGGGCTTTCCGATCTGCCGCTACGATCCCATCGTGCCGATCTTCCGCCTCAACGGTCCGGGTCTGCTCATTTTTCTCGCGGTCGCCACGCTCGTGCTCGGCATGTTCGTCGGTCGGCCCTACTGCCGCTTTCTC
>CAYWCK010000223.1:0-8767 GCA_964456685.1 uncultured Bifidobacteriaceae bacterium
TAGGAAGAAAGGTGTTCGCTGTGCAAAGCAATGGCTTCGCGCAGCGTGGCGCGCCAGACATCCCGCGTTTGCCCAGGGATGGCGAACATCAGATCCAGATTGATGTTCTCGAAGCCAGCCCCACGCAATGTTTCGAACGATCGGAAAACCATATCGCGGGTATGAACGCGGCCTAATCGGTCCAGCAGAGCTTCGTCCAATGATTGCACGCCCATCGAGACCCGGTTCACTCCGAATTCGCGTAGGAGTCCCGCCTTTTCCTTTGAAATTGTAGCCGGGTTGCACTCCACGGTGAATTCGTATGCCCCGAGCAACTTCAACCGCTCCATGCTGCGGAGGATTTTTTTCCATTGCTCTAGATTCAAAAGCGACGGTGTGCCCCCGCCAAAGAAGATGGTTGCCGGCTGCAGATCATGAGCTACCAATTCCAGTTCATGATCAAGCGCTGTGACATAACGGTTAATCAGTTCACCGCCGGAAGGCTCGGAGTAGAATGCACAATATGCGCACTTGTGCGCACAGAAAGGCACGTGAACATAGAGGCTCGTTACTCGCGGCTCGCTGGTTTCCAGCATAGACGCAGCTTATGCGTCCAAGTCGCCGGGAGCGACGAAATTCTCCGTGGGGGATTTGTGAGAAATCGTGTTGAAAGCACGTCCGGTCAGGGAGCGTGCTGCCGATGAACATTCTGGGCTTTAAGTCCCTTGTCGCTCGTGACGATGTCGAAGGTGACTTCTTCACCTTCATTCAGCGTCTTAAATCCGGCCCCAGCAATGGACGTGTGGTGCACGAAAACGTCCTGACCGGTATCTTGGGCGATGAAACCGAAACCTTTCTTGTTATCGAACCACTTTACTTTGCCACTAGCCATACATGTCTCTCCTGAGCCAATGCGTCGCGCCCTAACGCAAAACCCACGGCGCAATCGCTCCTGAGCCTGTGGTTTTTTGGGAATTCGTTGGGTGCATGCGCCCTAACTCGCACGGCAGCATAATTGTTCGTAATTCCCCGGTCAAGATGATGTTTATGTCATTTTTATGTGTAGGGGTACAATCCGACGTAAATCCGGCAAATAATGCCTGACCTCAATCAATGCGGAGTGCTTGTTCCAGAAGGCCAGGCAGGTGGCTTAGCAACGCGGTCTCGCCTACGACCAAAGTTGCGCCCTTCTGCCGGGCTGAATCAGATCGGGCCTCGTTTTCCGGGCCAAAAACCACCAAAGGTATGTGCGAAGTGGAATTATTGGCGCGCAGTTTGTCGATCAAAGCCAGTGCATCCGGCGAGTCCAAGTCCAGAAAGATTATCATTGGGCCCTCGTTGCCTGCGCCAAGAAGTAGCTTATCGGCCTCTGAAATTGCAGTGACCCGGTAATGCAAATCCTGCAAGCGGTTCACCAATTGGCTACCGGGCATCAGTTTTTGGTAGAAAACAAGCGCCAAGGGTTGTGTCACCAGCACAGAGTGCCGTGGGCCATCCAGAAATGCAAAAAACTTTTGGCCAGACGGACTTGCAGCGAATGGCTCAAGGATTTGGGCTTGACGCCTAGGAACAGCCTTTTTAAGTTAGGAATCGAACGGTAAAGTTGCTGGCTTCCGCCAGCGTGTAAAAGTCGGAAGAGTAACAATCTGCCGACTTTTTTGTTCCCTGAGTGGGATGGCCGTCCCGAGCGTATGAATGCTGATTTTTTGGCAGTTCTCGAATTCTGGGAACGTGAAAAGGGCATCAGCCGCGACGTTCTCGTCGCGGCGGTGCAGGAAGCGTTGCTATCGGCTGCCAAGAAGGCGGTCGGACCGGCGCGTGAACTGCGTGTACAGATTGACCCGAAGAACGGGGATATCCGCGCTTTCGCCAAGCTCGTGGTTTCCGACAAGGTCATCTCCAAGCACGATCAAATTTCTGTATTTGATGCTCGACGCATTAAGGCCGACGCCACGGTAGGGGAAGAAGTAGAAGTTGAGGTTACCCCGGCTGGCTTTGGGCGTATTGCCTCCCAGTACGCGAAGCAGGCGCTCATGCAGCAGATTCGACGTGCAGAAAAAGCGCTGATTTTTACCGAATTCAAAGACCGCGTCGGTGATATCATCAGCGGCACGGTGCGCCGCTTTGATCGCTCTGATGTCATTGTGGATTTGGGAAAGTATGAAGCGCTGTTGCCTAACCGCGAGCGTGTTCCCACCGAGGAATACCAGATTGGTGAGCGCATCCGCTGTTACGTTAAAGCCGTTGAGCAGGGACCGCACGGACCGGACATCATTCTCTCCCGGGCTGATCCACGGTTTGTCATCAAACTCTTTCAACTGGAAGTATCGGAAATCAACGACGGAACGATTGAAATCAAAGGCATCGCTCGCGAGGCCGGTTTCCGGACCAAGCTGGCGGTGTGGACTCGTGATGAAAAGGTGGACCCCGTCGGCGCCTGTGTTGGTCTGCGTGGTCAACGCGTAAAAAACATCGTCCGCGAATTGAATAACGAGAAGGTGGACATCATCAAGTGGTCACCCAACATTCGAGATTTTATCACCAACGCGCTGAATCCGGCTAAGCTCAAATCCTTTGAAATCGATGAGGCCACCCGGCGCGTGCGCATCATTACCAGTGAAGACCAATTGTCCCTTGCTATCGGCAAACGCGGGCAGAATGCGCGGCTAACCTCCACACTCACAGGGTGGCAGGTAGACGTTGAAGCTGAAATCGTCACCACCAAGGGGTTTGATGAAAAGGTGGCGGAAGCGGTGCAATCGCTGGCATCCGTGCCCGGTATCACGCGCGAACAAGCGGATGTGTTGGTCCACCATGGTTTGCTCCGATTGGAAGATCTGCTGCAAGCCGAACCGAGTGACCTTGCGGAGATGCCGCAGATCGGTGAGCAGGCGTCTGCGATTTTGGATGCCGCCCGAGCCGAGGCAGCGCGGCGCACATTGAAGATTGGCGAAACACCCGTCGCAGGTTGAGTCATGGCGACGAAGTGCACAGTTTTGGTTGGTAGCCGATAGACCTATGAAGGCATGGTGCCCAAATAGGTCGATGCCTCAGAAGATTTATGCCCGTACGCATTTACGACATCTCGAAAAAGCTTGGCTTGGAAAACAAGGAAATCCTCGCCAAAGCCAAAGCGTTGGGCATTGCCGCGGCTAAAGTTCCTTCTAGTTCGCTCGACAAAATCACGGCGGAATATCTCGAAGGCGAGATCCGCAAAGACCACCCGGAGATCGGCTCTACTCCGACCGCCACACCAGTAGCGGAAGTCAAACCGGCTCCGGTTGAGCAAAAAATCGAGATTATCAAGGCGCCCGAGCCGGTGCCAGTTGAAGAACCACCTGCGCCACCGCCGCCGCCGGTTGTGGTCACCAGCGTGGCTCCGCCGGCGCCTGTGGAAGTGCCGGTCGCAACTCCACCTCCGCCCGCGCCCGCACCGGAAGCGCCACCTGCCAAACCCGCGGTGACAATTCCGCCGCCGCCGCCACCAGAACCGCCCAAGCCACGCGTTGGCGAAAAAGTTGGTTTCATCCAACTACGACCTCCACCACGTCCGGCAGACAAAAATGTGCCCGTCAAGCCACCGCCCCGACCTTCGGATGGTGGTGGCCGGCCGGAATTTATGCGGCGTGGTGACGGTCGCCCGAACCGTGGCGGCCCCATGTCTTCGGGGCCAGGTGGGCAGCGCACCGCCATGCCGCAAAAAGGCGCACCCTCAGCCAGACCCGGCGACGCGCCGCGTGGACCCGCCAAGCCCGTGCTGCCAGAAGGCGCGCAAGTCATCGTCATCAAGCCGCCGATCGTTGTTCGGGAACTGGCAGAGGCGTTGAAGCAAAAGCCATTCAAGATTATTGCGGATTTGATGGAGTCCGGCGTGTTTGCCAACGTCAATCAGGCCATTGACGAAAAGATTGCCGCCCAAGTTTGCGCCAAATACGGCGTCCGTTTTGAAGTTGAAAAGCGGGCAAAAGGTGAAGGCCAGGTTCACGCTCCCGTCAAGAAGGCCGAAGTTGATCTCGAGGACAAACCCGAGCAACTCAAGCCGCGTCCGCCTGTTGTCACGATCATGGGCCACGTTGACCACGGCAAGACTTCGCTGCTCGACGTCGTTCGCAAGGCGAACGTTGCCGCGGGCGAAGCCGGCGGGATTACGCAACACATCGGTGCCTACACCATCTCCTTCCCGCATCCCGAACGGAAGAATGACCTGCAACAAATCACGTTCCTCGACACGCCGGGCCATGCGGCCTTCAGTTCGATGCGCGCTCGTGGCGCGAATGTCACGGACATTGTTGTGCTCGTGGTCGCGGCCAATGATGGCGTAATGCCGCAAACCGTCGAAGCTTTGAATCACGCCAAGGCTGCGAAGGTGCCGATTCTCGTTGCGGTCAACAAATGTGACCATCCGAATGCGAACCCGATGAAGGTTCGGCAGCAACTACAGGAAAAGGGCCTGACTCCGGACGACTGGGGTGGCGAAACCATCTTTGTTGATTGCTCCGCGCTGACCAAGCAGGGCGTGGATAAATTGCTGGAGATGATTTTGCTGCAGGCGGACCTGCTCGAGTTGAAGGCCAATCCCGATCGCAATGCCAAGGGCAATGTCATCGAATCCGGTATCGAGCCGGGCGGCCCGATGGCCACGGTGCTGGTGCGCAAAGGCACACTGCGCGTTGGCGATGTGATCATTTGCGGTGAGCATTACGGCAAGGCGCGCGCGCTGATCAACGAGGAAGGCAAGCGGCTCAAGGAAGCCACACCTTCCGTCGCCGTGAAGGTCCTCGGCCTCAATGGCGTTCCGGATGCCGGCCAGGAATTCAGCGTTTGTGATGATGAACGCACGGCCCGCGATCTGGCCTCGGAGCGAGTTCAGGCCGGTCGGGCCGAAAGCTTGGAAGCAAAATCCAAGGTCACCCTCGAGAATCTTTTCGCCACCCTCGATTCGCAGCAGGGCAAGGTGCTCAAAGTTGTCGTCAAAGCCGATACTCAAGGTTCGGTTGAGGCCATTGTGGAGGCGCTCAAGAAGATCGAGTCCGACAAGGTTTCCCTCGAAATCATTCACAGTGACGTCGGCACGATCACGGAAAACGACGTGGCGCTGGCATCGGCGTCTCACGGTATCATTCTCGGTTTCCATACCCGCGTGGACAGTACGGCGGCTGAGAAGGCCAAGCATGAGTCCGTTCAGATCAAGCTTTATGCGATCATCTACGAACTGATTGACGAGGTGAAGGACGGTATGGCGGGTTTGCTCGACCCGGTCGCGAAGGAAGTCATCGTTGGCTCGGCCGAAGTCCGCCAGATTTTCCAGCTTTCCAAAGGCATGCCGGTCGCCGGTTCGATGGTCACGAGCGGTCGAATTGTCCGCGGCAAGGTTCGCGTTCGCCGTCGCAAAGACGTCATTTACGAAGGTGTCACGCAGTCCTTGCGTCGCTTCCAGGATGAGGTGAATGAGGTTCGCGCGGGCATGGAGTGCGGTATCCGCATTGAAGGCTTCAGCGAAATCGCCGTCGGCGACGTCATCGAGTGTTACACGGTCGAGAAGGTGGCGCAAAAACTGTAAACGAAGGTTGATGGTTGGACCGTTAGCGCGTTCAACCGATTCGACACCCGAACGCTTCAATCCCCGATGCCTACCCTCCGTCACGAACGAGTCCGCGAACTGCTCAAGCGTGCCCTTGGCGAGGTTATCCGCCGCGAGTTCAACGTGAGCGAAGCCGGCCTCATTTCCGTGAACGACGTCGAGTGCGCCGGCGATTTGAAATCCGCCACCGTTTTCGTCAGCATTCTGGGAGACGCGGCGCAACAAAAGCGCGGCCTCGCTTCCCTCGCCGAACATCGCATTCGCCTTCAAGGTCTCGTGGCCCGCGAAGTGATTCTCAAGTACACCCCCACGCTGCGGTTTGTCCTTGATGATTCGGTTGTGCGGGGCAACAAGGTAATGCAAATCATTGAGGAGCTTGAGAAAACCAAGCCCGCCAAGGAGTGATTCGCCCGTTGGTGACCGATGAAACCCCATCCACCAATCATTGATCGCATTCTCGAAGCCATTCGTGACGCGAAAACCATTTGCGTAGTCGGCCATATCCGGCCGGACGGTGATTGCATTGGCTCGCAACTCGGTCTCACCCACGCCCTGCGGGCCGCGGGCAAGAAGGTATTGTGCTGGAACGAGCATCCCATTCCGCAGAAATATCGCTTCCTCGATCCGGACGATGACTTTCAACAACCCACTGCGGGTGTGAAGTTCGACTGCGTGATCGCCACGGACTGCGCGAGCTTCGAGCGGCTTGGCAAAACGGGACCTTTTATCGCGCGCCGCAAGCCGCTCATCAACATTGATCACCACGAGAGCAACACTCGGTATGGTGATCTTAACTGGGTTTCCCCGCGTGAACCCTCGACGGGCGAACTGATTCATCGCTTGCTCAAGGTTGCTCGTTGGGAGATCACCCCGCGCATCGCGGACTGCCTGTTCACCGCCGTGTCCACGGACACCGGCTCGTTTCAATATCCCAGCACGCGCCCCGGCACCTTTCACGTCGGTGCGGATCTGGTTACGCGCGGCGCGAATCTGGCGAAAATCTGCGACGAAGTTTACCAGTCGTTCCCGTTGTCGCGCGCACGCCTGTTGAAGCACGTTTACAGCAAGTTCAAACTCGCTCACGGCGACCGCATCGCATACTTCTGGCTCAAGAAGGCGGATTTGGCCCGCACCGGCGCAGAGAGCAACGACACGGAAGGTTTGATTGATCATATCCGCGCCATCGAACCCGTCGTCGTCGCCTGCGTCTTCGAAGAGCTTGAGCCGGAACTCACGCGCATCAGTCTCCGTTCGAAGAGCCGTGCGGTGAACGTCAACGAGGTGGCCGCGCAATTCGGTGGTGGCGGTCATCCCGCCGCGGCTGGCGCGCGAATTCCGGGTGCGCCCCGAACCGTTCAAAGCGCCGTCATCGCCGCCATCAAGAAGGCGATCAACTCCGCCAAGTAAGCCGCCATGCAAGAATTCTCCGCCCTGGACGGCGCCATTCTCATCGATAAACCCAGCGGTCCGACCTCGCACGATGTCGTGGATGCGATCCGCCGGAAATTCGGCATCAAGAAAGTCGGCCATTGCGGCACCCTGGATCCCAACGCCACTGGCCTGCTCATCATCGTGCTCGGCCGCGGCACCAAGCTCTCCGAACGGTTGATGGGCGACGACAAGGTTTACGAGGGCACGATCAAATTTGGCGAGACCACGGATAGCTACGATTCGGACGGGGAGTTGACCGGTTCGCTGCCGGTCATGCCGATGACGCTGGAGCAGTTGAATGAGGAAGCCGGCGCTTTCATTGGGGACATCATGCAAGTTCCGCCCATGGTCTCCGCCATCAAAAAGGGCGGCGTGCCGCTCTACAAACTCGCCCGCAAGGGGCAGGAAGTGGAACGCGAGCCCAGGCTCATCCACATTTACAATTTTCGGTTCACGGATTACGTGGAGCCCGTTGGCACATTCAAGCTCGCCTGCACCAAGGGCACGTATGTCCGCAGCGTCGCGCACGATCTCGGCCAGAAACTCGGCTGCGGCGCGCATCTCGCGACGCTTCGGCGCAGCGTCTCTGGGAAATTCGACGTCGCCGACGCGACCACACTCGATGCGGTGCTGAATCTCTCCCTTGCGGAATTGGAGAAGCGCGTGATTCCGTTCTTGAAACTGGCGGCGGGCGCCTGAAATTCACGCGAGATGAAAATCGTCCGCGCCGCCAAGGAACTCATGAACGGCCGCCGTCGGACCTGTCTTGCCATCGGCGTTTTCGACGGGGTTCATCTGGGTCACCAGCAAATCATCCGGCAAACCATCGCGGACGCACACCAACACGAAGCTCTCGCCCTGATCGTCACTTTTGATAAGCACCCCAGCGCGATCGTTGCGCCTGAGCGCGTCCCGCCGCTCATCTATTCGCGTCCTCAAAAACTGCGCGCCATCGCGGCGCTGGGGGCGGATGCGTTGCTGGAGATTCCCTTTGATCGGGATTTCAGCGAGCAATCGGGCGCACAATTTATTCACGGGCTCGTGCCGGACCTTGGCCCGGTGCAAAGCATCTGCGTCGGGGCGGACTTTGTGTTCGGTTGCAAACGCAGCGGGAACGTCGCGTTGCTTAAGACTCTGGGGGCTCAGCTCGGTTTTCAGGTCCACGGCATGGCTCAACTCGCGCTCGATGGCCGGATCGTCAGCAGCACGCGCATTCGCGAAGCAATCGCTGCGGGTGATTTGGATGCGGCCAGTCAAATGTTGGGGCGCGCCTACGCGCTGGCGGCGACGGTGATTCGCGGTGATCAACTTGGCCAGAAACTGGGTTTCCCCACCGCCAACCTCGACACCACCGGTTTGCTCCTGCCCCCCAACGGTGTGTATGCCGCCCACGCAACTGTCGCTGACCAATCCCACCGCGCGGTTCTCAACATTGGCCGCCGTCCGACGGTGCAAAACCTTACCCCCTTGCCGCGCGTGGAAGTTCATTTGCTCGATTTTTCCGGTGACCTTTATGGCCGCGAACTGGAAGTCGAGTTCACCGCCAAGCTGCGCGACGAGCTGAAGTTTGCCTCCCTCGACGAGCTCAAGGCGCAAATCCGGCGCGACATCGAGGCGGCGCAAAAGTCTTTTTGAGCCACCGGCGGCAGCCCGAGTGAGCGAGCCGGCAACCTGCCGTTTACCTTCCGGAAACCGGGCGAATTTCGTCCATAACTCTGTCTTTCCGGGTTTGAACACTCTGGCTGGATTCACTGTCTGTGTTTCCGTAAATTTCGG
>CAYWCK010000224.1:0-8760 GCA_964456685.1 uncultured Bifidobacteriaceae bacterium
TGGCGCTGTGCTCCGTCATAGCACGAGCTACTCCTTCGTTTGGCCGTCCGTATAGAAATTTTGCGCGACCAGCTTTCCCGACTGGAGGGTCGCGCGCGCTTTCAGGAAGCCACTCGGAAAATACGAAACCGCCTCCCCCTCCGGTTGATCGTCCACGAGATTCAATTGCTCGGCCAAGATTCCATTCTCATGCCAACGGAGAAACGTGCCTTGCAGTTTGCCGTTCACCACCGTGGCCTCCGACAACTTCGCGCCGCTCGGATACCACTTCGTTCGGAGTCCGTCCGATATACCTTCGCGAAAATACTCGGTGACTTGCACCTGGCCATTCGTATGGAAGCCCTGCGACAGGCCGTGCAGCAGACCCTTCGATATCGCGGAGCGCGAACGCAGAATGCCGTCGGGACCGTAATCAAGCATGATGCCGGAAAACGCATTCGTCTCGCCTACCCGATGCAGCCGTCCACTGAGCAGCACCAGATTCGTGCGAGCAATTTCTGGCGCAGCCGCGCGTTCGACGACCGGCGTCCGGCGCACCGCGACAACCGCGAGAACAACCACCGCCGCCAGCGCGCCAACGAGAAATACTTTGTGTGCAATTTTCATGAAGGCCTCATTGTACTTTGGCGCGATAGAATTTCCGCGTGGACGCCGGACCGGCGGGCGGGACTTGAATGCGGAGAATGGCAGAGTTGGTCGCCTGATAGCTGGCCTTCAAATCGCCACCCGGACCGGCGGAGTCGAGCCGGAATTGCGTGGGCAACCAAGGCTGATTCAAGTCCCCCGTACTTTCGATGGCGTAGGTGTGATTGCGAATCACGAACATCTCCAGCACCGCATTGCCACCGTTCGCGCCAACGATGTTCAGGAAAAATCCATCCGCCGGATCGAAGGCATACGTGCCCGCGAGGTATTCGTTGTAATTGCTGATGCCGTCGCCGTCGAGGTCGTCGCCGGGTTTGATGTCCGCCAGCGTTCCGCCGTAGATGTCGATCAACGCCTGCTCCCACGCGTCGGGCAATCCGTCGTTGTCGCTGTCCTCGCCGAGCGTGAGATCAAGCCGCGTGGATTGCGCCGCTTGGCCGAGCGCCTTTGAGAGCTTCATCTCGATGGGAAGGTAGGTCACCGAACCGATCTTAACTTTGAGCCGGAAGCTTTGATTGCGCTTCATCACGGTCGGCGCATATAGATCGAGCGTTGTGCCGGCGTCCATCGGCACTTCCATCCGATAATTCGTTCCCGGATCGCTGGACGCGGTCACGGTGGCGCGCACGGTGACGTTGTTGGTCGCTTCGATGAACACCTCGGCACCGGTAAAGTCGAGGGGTTCGCCCCACTCGTTGCGCACCATGCCAAATAGCGTGTGATGCGGCGCCGGCGGATACGCTCGTGCGGTCGGCTGCGCGAGTCGCACAACAGCCGCGACCACCGCGCAAACAATCAAAACGCGAACTAAAGAAAACGATTTCATACGTTGGCTTCGGTTATTGCCTTAGTTGCCGGAATAGGAATACGTGACGAAGTGCAGCTTGATGTCGTTCACGGTGCGGATGAAGCGCGCCAAACCTTCGTTCGGATCGCTCAGCAACGTCTTGCCCGGGATGACCAGTTTCCACTTGCTGTTCCAGACCGAGCGACCAATGAGCCGATTGCTGGTGAATTGCGAGCGCTGCAATCCACCGGTTGACGTGTAGATGCTCGGGCTGAACACGCTCGCTGTGGACACGGGCCGGAATGCCTGATGTTTGCGAATCGCGAACGCCGGCTCGCTCAACGAATCAGCCGATTGATAGAGCTGCGCACTTGAGAAATCCGAGCCGCTGATGTTGAACGGCAGCGGAATCGCTACGTCGTCCACAGCCCAACCGCGCACCGTGCTGGTGTCGCCCAGCGCCGGGCTGCGCATTGAATCCACGCCCATCGGCACGAGGTAAATGTACGGCGTGGCGGCGAGCGCGTTCGGATCGAGGAACGTCACCGTCGGATCGCCTGGCGAAGTGCTGCCCGAGCCGCCCACAGCTCCGGAATTCGCATTGGGATCATCCATGCCGATATATCCCTCGAATGCCACGCCCGCTGCGAAGATTTTCGTCGCAAACGAACTTGGGCTGAACGCGTGATCCCCGGCCGCGAGCGGACGACCGAAGAGATTCAATCCGTCTTGAATCGTCGTGCTGAACTCGATGACCAATCCCGGCACCGCCGCGCCAGTGCCGTTGTCAATTTGCATGCAGTAACGCTTCACATCCGGATCGTCGAGGACATTGGCGCGCAGCGAGCGATTGAGGATATCCTTCCAATTCGTGGTACTGTTCGTGCCCGGCAGGATGCGATAGTTCTCCGTGCGCAAGGAAACCGTCGTGCCGTACGCGTCCGGATTATTGAACCCGAGACGCCCTTTCGCTACCGACCAGTCGGCGAACATCTCCGCCATGGCGCTCGACAACCCGGGATCGCCCGTGCTGCTGCCGGCGAATTGCGGCTCACCACTCTGCATCACGCCAAGCGCCCGCGAGTGAACGATGCGATTGATAAACTCCTTGCCTTGATCCGTGTGGAGCAGGCCGGTTTCGTAGTCGTAAGCCTGCGCGGCCATGAAGGAATACTGCGCCGCCAGATCGAAGAGCGTCTTGTAACGCTCCAGTTTTTCGTTGCGGAAGATGCGGAACGCGGCGTCGCGCGTGCGGTAGCCCTGGATCACCGCCGCGGCGCGTTGACGGAAGATCTGGCGCTCGAGCTGAACGCGGTCGCCCTCGGCAAGCAGCGCACGGTAGCGGCGGCGGGCGTCGTCCAGTTCCTGCAGGCGCTGGTTGATGGTCATGAAGTAATTGTTCATTCCATAAACCTTGTCGCGAATCTCGCTCGTGGCGTCGCGGAGTTCCTGGTTGTACTCCTCGGGCGCAATGCCGAACAACTCGATGGATTTCACGGCAGCGCTGTTC
Source organism: uncultured Bifidobacteriaceae bacterium (assembly GCA_964456685.1). GTDB lineage: Bacteria > Verrucomicrobiota > Verrucomicrobiia > Limisphaerales > JADLHS01 > CAYWCK01. The sequence continues at coordinate 2,943 of CAYWCK010000224.1, forward strand.
GCAACTTCCAGCGCCCTGGTCACCGAGAACGTGGTCACGCGCGACCAATCGATCACGCTCGTCACCGTCAAGTCCGAGGCCTCCAACAATGCCCGCGCCGCAGAAGTCAGATCACCGCCGGCGGACGTGCCTGCGATGAACGAGGACGGCAAGGCTGTGATCGCCGTGTCGCCCAGATTCTGGACGTCGTCCCGGGTTTGCTCTAGCACCTGATCCGCAATCTCTGTTGCCGCTTTGGCTGTTTCCGTCACGAGGTCGATGCCATAGATCGCCTCCTGGAAGCTCCGAATCTTTTGCCGCGAGGCCTTCTTGTATTCGTAGGAAACGAGTGCCCAATCCAGATCATACTTCGCCGCGTCGGCCCAGTAGAACGCGGTGTAGGCGGCGTTGCGGGCTTTCACGATGTCGGAGATCGCCTGCTGGATTTTGCCGGGCGAACCGCGCTGCCCCGTCCACGCGGGCGGCTTGGCAAAGAAACCGTGCGATTTCAAATTGTAGGAAATGTAGAGGTTGGTCTGCTGCAAATAACTGTCCGACTGACTGGTGCCGTCCACTTCGTTCGTGCGGGCGAGAACGACGAAGTTGAAGGTCGAAATCAAATTCGTGTCCGCCCAACCGGGAATGAACGATTGGATATCAATCGTCCACGGATAATCCGTCTCCGGCGTGAGCAGCGAACCGAACGTGAGTTCCGCGTTGTCAATGTAGGCGTAGTGGACGAGGTCTGGGCCATCGTAACCCGAGCGATACGTCGCGCCGGGGCCGATGTCTTCGGGATAGGGCGTGCCATAGAGTTCGATCAGCGCATTCGTGTAAGCCAGCTCCTGTTTGTCCACCATGGTCCGAAAATCCTGCAACAAATCCTGCTCGGAACGCATGAGCCGCGTGACGTCCTTGGCATCGTCGAACGCCGTGAGCGCGTTGCGCAGGGCGCCTTTCGCCCGCGTGTAAACCTGCTCGAAATGCGTGACGTTGTCCGTGCCGACCACTTGATTCGGATTCAGGTCGAACGGGATCGTGGTGGACGGCAACCCGAGCGGCGTGTGACCGGACTCGGCATTGTCCATCGCCGTCTGCAAGCTCTTCGCCACCGCCACGAGTTCCTTCAACTCCGGCACGGTGGTGCGATCCACCTGTTGAATGCTGCCCTGGTGCGTCGGATCGGGATCGACGTCCGGCAGAATCGTATTGCCCACGACCCAGTTTAGATAGCTGCCCTGGCCCACGCGCGAAGCCCAGTGATCCATGCCCCAATATTCCGTCGTCGGCACCGCGCGGGTAGTCGTGTTGGCGCGCGTGCTGTTGAAGTGCGACCAACCGTTTGCCGTGCCGGACTTGTAATCGCGTCGCCAGGTGAGCTCAAAAATCTGTTTGCCCGAGCGCGCGACGGCCGCGGCGGCGGCGGCAAACTTCCGTTCGTCCTGGTAATCCACCGAAACCGGTTTGCCCAGCACGGTCACGGCTTCGATGCGCGGCACCCAGTCGAAATTGTTGTTCATCAACAGCGCGTAGTAATTCTTCATCGCTGAAAGATAATGTCCGTAGGCGTCGCCGTGGCCCTGCGGGAACAGCTTCTGTGCGTCCGCGGCGTCCACGCGGCCGTCGTTATTCTGATCGAGGATGTTGTAATTCAGCGCGTAGATGACTTCGCCGGCGTCAATGCCTCGGGTGTAATTCCAGACGAGCCGGTTGTAAACCGGGCGCGTTTCCACGCCAGGCAACAGGAAGTCGTCGCGGCCGCGCAACAACGCCAGTTCCTCTTCGAGCAGCGACGGCAACTGGCCGCGGAAGGAGAACTGCGCCGAGGCGATGTTGCCGTAAGTGTTGTTCGCCGTGCCGATGCCGATGGTGGGATTCGCGGCGTCCGCCCAGGCTTCGTTGCCGAGCACCATGTAGAGGTCGTTGATGTAGCCCGCCGCCAGCAGCAGCGCGTCGTTGGCCGGGCCGTAATTGATGCCGCCGCCGATGCTGAGCGACTTGCCGCGATTCAGCACGGTCTCGTAAATCTCGATGAGGCCGGCGTTGTTGAGGGCATCGAGATTCAACGCCACGTCACCTTCCCAGCGCGGGCCGGCCTGCTGGACGATGCTCACGTCCGTGTTGACTGAGTTGTTGAACAAGTCCGTCACCCGTTGGTTGAACGGATTAATTCCGCGCAGCACGCGCTTGATCCAACCTTCGGCCAGCGCCGGCGTCGTCCACTGCGACCAGTAGGCGTTGGTGCCATTGCTGTCCACGTAGGAGGCGTGGTTTGCGTTCTTCGCCTGATAACGCATGATGAGGTAATTATCCGAAAGACTCTGCACGTCGGCGCTGCCGCCCATCACCGCGCGCACGCCGTCGGCGTAACGCGTGGGATCGAGCGGCAACCATTGTTGCGAGGTCACGTCCACGGAGGCGAACGAATCGAGGTGCGCGTTGAAGGTGAGGTATTCATCCGGGAACGCGCCGGAGATAAGTTCAACCGCGATGGTGTGCGTGCGGCTGCCATCGGCATTCGGCGTGCCGCCGGCCAGCAGTGCGTTGTTCAGTCGATAGCTCCGGCTCAACGGCGTGAGGCTCGAAGGCGCAGTGCTGGGTACCGTGTCGTTGCTGCCGGTGTTGACTGTGACCGCGAGCTGGCCGTCGAGATATACCTTCGCGCCCAGCGCATTGTCGAGATCAAGGCTCAACCAGTATTGCGAGTAATTCCCCGCCGGTTCGTTGAACTGACGGAACACAATGCTCTGCGTCTGGTTCGTGGCGACTTGCTCGTAGAGATCAATGATCTCGGCTACGTCCACCGCGTCCTGGGCGTTCACGAGGGTTACCAGGACATTCGTATCGCTGACCGCTTGCACGAGGGCAGGCAGTTCCGCCCCGTTGCGCGTGCGAACGACGAGCTGGTTTTCCACCGCGAGCCGGTGCGGTTGCGCGATGTCCGTGGCGAAATTGAGATAGACGTCGTTCAAAACCACGCCGGTGAACGCGACGCGGGTGACCGGAGCAACCGAGGTGCTCACGTCTTGCGCGACGCGTTTGGCCGCGGCCGCCGTGACGGTTGCGGGAGAATCCGTGGCGAGCGGATAACGCAGATGACTCCACGCGCCGTCGGCCAGCAGCGATACCGCGGTGTTCTGGTAAACCACCGGCGGCAGACCGTCCACCGGTGCGGCGATCTTCCACTCAAAGTTGTAATTCCCAATGTTGCCGGCGAGATCCACGACCTGTTGAAGCGTGAGTTTCTCGTTCAGCGGATTCGACGACTCAACGACGTTGACCTCGCCGCGATACAGCGTGTTCACAACCTTGACGATCTTGACGCTCACGGGATCAGCAGCGGGCGTAAAGGCACTGCCGTTGCCGCTGATGAGCGTGACGAAGCCCGTGCCCGGACCGCTTGCGGTAAGCGCGTAGGAATCCACCGCCACGTCGGAGTTGTTGACCCGCGCCAGCCCGCCCGCTGCCACGTCGATGAATGGTCCGTTGTTGGTGTAGGTCCCCGGCACAGCGGCATTCGGGATGAACGTCTCCATGCGCGTCGCGAGCCCATCAATGGCCGCGGTCCATTTGGAGTATTTGGAATCGCCCGTGGCACACAGCGCCTTGAGCGCGGCTTTGTCGCCGGCGGAAAGGACGTTCAGGAAAAGGTATTTGTCGCCCAGCGCGGCATCCACGTACTGGCCTTTGAACACCAGCGAGCCGTGCGCGCCGCGATTGGGATCGAAGTAAAACCGTTCCACGAGATGCGGCGCGAGATTCGGGAAATAGGTTTTGCCCTGCGACGTGGACGTGTTCACCGAGCCGGGAAGGGCGTCGAGAATCGCGCCATCGGTTTCGCCAAGTGCGTAGCGCTTCTCCCGCGTCGGATCGTGCAGGACGGCGGATTCCTTCCCGCCGTTGGCCTGCGACTCCTGATAAAGAATCTCGCAACTGGTCTGACCGCGCACCGCGGGCAGCCCCCGTTTCGGCGTGGTGAGCGTTTCCGCCATCTGGAGCAGCGGCGCGTTATCCGGCCACACCGGGCGATACACGATCCCCAGCGGTTGACCGTCGCCGCGCTGGGCGTTGTCGGCGTTGCCGTAAACCTCGTCGCCGTCAAAACTGCCATCGGCGTTCGCATCTCTCAGATAGGGCGTCACCGTGCCGATGGGCGGCTGCGCATTGAACGCCAGCGACGGGAAGAAAAAGCCGGGCAGCGTCTTGTAGTAATACCTCAACACCAGCGTCGGGCCGCCCTCGCCATTGAGACGCGTGTCGTGCGGCCCACGATAAATCCACGTGTTGCCCTTACGATCCTGGAAGGTGAACGCCGCGTAGGCATCGCGCTCGGCAACTGAAACGTTGGCATTGACGAGCGGTTCGGCGGCGAGACGATAGCCCGCAAACGCATTGTTCGCCGGGGTGCCGGTCGGCAGCGTAAGGGCGTCCGCTTGTTTCGCGAGGGTCGGCACGACCACCCCAAAATCCACCTCCACATAACCATTCGTCGCTTCGGTGATGTTGACCTGCCAGGTGGAGTTGGAAGCCGTATTGAACAACAACGCATTCGCGGCTGGCGCGGTGATTTCAGTTGCCGCGGCAAATCGCCAGCGATTGGCGTTCGTGCTGGCCACGCCGGTCCAAGTCGTGAGGTGCAATGGGCGTTGCGTGCTGATCCATCCGTCCAACGTGTCTTTGCCGACGTTGGTTGGGAAGAGCCAGAACAGAGTGTTCCCCTGCAGCAAGTCCTGCAGAGCCATCGGCGCAAACGGCGCCGCGTAATGCCGACCACCCGTCGTTACGCGATAGCGGAAGAACGCTCCGGCGGCGCCGCGCGTCGAGGACGCAACCGAATAGTCGGTGACTTCCTCATTCAAATTCCGCGGCGCTTTGCCCGGCAAGCTAGGCGCGAGCGGCTTTTCCAGCAGCGGCAACGGCATGGGCGGTTGCAGAATCGAGCCGGCTTCCTTCAGGTAATTGAACGTGATGCCGTGCTCCGGTTTCTCGCGCAGCACTTTGAACGCGCGCATCGCCGGACGTCCATCGCTCTCGGTGTAACTAAGCAGCACGAACGGATGCGACGAGTAGCCGACCGCGTTTGTATTATTCAAATCATCGCGCAAGGCATAAACCTGTCCGCCTTGCATCAAGGCGTGTTCCTCGTTGGGATTGTAGCCGTAGGCGGTGCTGTCGTTCTGATAATAAATACTGCCGCGGGCCTGCACGCTTGGCAACGCGCCCGAGCCGTCATTGCTCGCAAGCACAATCTCCGAACTGCTCGCCGGCCATTGCAACGTGTAGCGTCCGATGACCGCCGGCCAGTAGCTGTTCTGGAAGCCCAGGCCTTGATTGACCGAGTTTTGCCGGAACCACCAAACCTCGATCGTGTTCGTGCCGGGAATGGCGTTCACCGGAATGATTGCGCCCAAATTCGCTGCCGTGAAGCCGGCGGCAAAAGGATCAATGTAGGCCGACGCATTGAACGAACGCCCGGCGGATTTCTGTACGTAGCCAGCGAGGTAATTCGTGTCCGTGCCCGCGCCCGCTTCACCCGCAGGTGCGCCGATGCGGTCGCCAACATTCGCGGTGAGGTTTACTACGCGCGGGGCGCTTAAGCCGGGTGGCCAGTTGAACGCGAGCGTGTTCGGATCCCACGACGACAGGTTTGTGGCGATGGTGCCGTCGAAGTTGCTTGTCTTGAGATTTTGATCCAGCCACGAAAGCACGCGCTCGAAGCGGACGTTGCCCTGCGAACTGAACCGCAACAGCGCCCGGTGAACGGGGAAGTCTGGTGTCAGCCAGCTGTAGTAGGCGAACGTTTCGGTCAGTTTGCCGCGGGGCGTTTCCGGCGCGTCCT
>CAYWCK010000225.1:0-8742 GCA_964456685.1 uncultured Bifidobacteriaceae bacterium
TCAGGCGGTGAAGCTTTTCCAACGCGCCCGATTTGCGACCGTCCAATCCGGCGGTCTGCCCTTTGGTGTCGAACATTGCCATAGTTCTGCCCGTTCCCGCGCGCATCATTACCCCGGCATGGATTCGGGCAAGCGGAAAGCGTCCCGCCGCCAATAACAGCAAGCAATAAGGCAAGAAACGAACAGCTTCCGCGAATCAGACTCAGCTCCCGCGCGGTCGCTTCACCACCACTTCGATCTCCGCCTTGTTCTTCGCGATCATGTTCGCCGGGAGATGTCCGCGCCAATTGGTGTTCGGATAAACCACCGCGCCCCGACCGATGATACTGCCGGGATTCAAGACGGCATTACAGCCGATGTCGCAGCTGTCACCAAGCAGCGCACCGAACTTCCGCAAGCCCGTGTCGAGCGGCACGCCGTCCACCATCACCGTCACATTGCGGCCGAGTGATTTGAAATTTGAAAGCACCACCCCCGCGCCAAGGTGTGCTTTGTGGCCGAGAATGGAATCGCCGACATAATTGAAATGCGGCACCTGACACTCGTTGAACAACAGCGCATTCTTCAGCTCGCAGGCGTTGCCCACCAGGCAGCCGTCGCCGACGATCACATTTTCGCGGATGTAGGCGTTATGCCGAATCTGGCAGTTGCGGCCGATGATGGCCGGCCCTTTGATCATCGCACCGTCTTCCACCACCGTGCCTTCGCCGATGAAAACCTTCGCGCCAATAAACGCGGCGCCTTCGCACTTGTTCCTCAGCTTGGGCTGAAGATTCGTGGCGAGATAGCTCCCGATTTTTTCCAGCGACTCCCAAGCAAAATTGCAGCTGGCAAAGACCGCCGCGTGGTCCGTCTGTGCAAGGTCAAACAAATCAGCCGGTTTGAACATGCGGGAATTGTAGGGCCGGCGTCGCGTCTGTCTCCCCTTTTCTACCTCCCGATCTTTCTCGCGTATCCGTTCGACCATCGGGTCACTACCCTCATTTGAGGGGCATCACGGGCGCTGTTCCCCGCTTGCCCCGCCTCCCTTGCCGTGTAATCTCGCTCTCCGATGTTGAAAGCTCTCGTTCGATTTAATCTCGTTCTTTCGACGATGTTCTGCTTGGTGGCTTCCGCCAAAGACCGCCCGAACGTCCTGCTTATCATGTCCGATGACATGGGATTTTCAGACATCGGCTGTTATGGCAGCGAGGTCGCGACGCCGAATCTTGATTCGCTCGCGCAAGGCGGCGTTCGTTTCACCCAGTTCTACAACATGGGGCGTTGCTGCCCGACGCGTGCGAGTCTTATGACTGGACTTTATCCGCATCAGGCCGGCGTGGGCCACATGATGGAAGATCGCGGGGCGGAAGGTTACCACGGACGATTGAACAAACAGTCGGTGACCATCGCGCAGGTAATGCACGCCGCGGGTTACAACACCTACATGTGCGGCAAGTGGCACGTGACGCGCGACATGAAGCCGGACGGCGACATTTCGAACTGGCCGGTGCAGCGCGGATTCGAAAAATTTTACGGCACGATCACCGGCGGCGGCAGCTTCTACGATCCGACGACACTTTGCCGGCAGAATAAATACATCACGCCGGATAACGATCCCGAATACAAACCGGCGAAATTTTATTACACCGACGCAATCAGCGACAACGCGGTGCGTTTTCTGCAACAGCACCAGACTTCATCGTCGGACAAGCCGTTCTTCATGTATATTGCCTACACGGCGGCGCACTGGCCGATGCACGCGCTGGAAAAGGACATTGCGAAGTATCGCGGTAAATATGACGGCGGCTTTGAGCCGATTCGCCGCGCACGTTTCGAACGGATGAAAAAGCTCGGGTTGATTGATGCGAAAGCGGAGCTCTCCCCGATCGCGGAGGATTGGGCCAAGACCGAGCACAAGGAATGGAACGCGCGTTGCATGGAAGTTTACGCGGCGATGATTGACTGCATGGATCAAGGTATCGGTCGCATCATTGCGCAGTTAAAAAGGGTCGGGCAGTTCGACAACACGCTGATTTTCTTTTTGCAGGACAACGGTGGTTGCGCCGAACAAATGGGCCGCACGGCGAATCGGCCGGAATCGCCCAAGCCGCTGAAGCCGTTCGGTCCGGACGATTTGCAACCGCACATCTGGCCGCCGATGCAAACGCGCGATGGCCGCTGGGTGCGCCAGGGTCCGGACGTGATGCCTGGACCAGCGGACACGTATGTCGCGTACGGTCGCGGTTGGGCGAACGTCTCGAACACGCCGTTCCGCGAATACAAACACTGGGTTCACGAAGGCGGCATCAGCACGCCGCTGATCGTGCATTGGCCGGCGGGCATTCCGAAGAGTCGTGACGGAAAGCTGGAGCGCCAACCCGGACACTTGATCGACATCATGGCAACGTGCGTGGACGTCGGCGGCGCCAAGTACCCGAGCGAACTTGCCGGCGAGAAAATCAAACCGATGCAAGGCACGTCGCTGCAGCCCGCATTCAAAGGCAAATCGCTCAAACGCGAGCAACCGATTTGCTGGGAGCACGAGGGCAATCGCGCAATCCGTGACGGCAAATGGAAACTCGTGGCAAAGGAAAATCAACCTTGGGAACTCTACGATATCAGTAGCGACCGCTCAGAGTTGCACGATTTGTCAGCGAACAATTCCAAGAAAGCGGCCGAACTTGCGGCGAAATGGGACGCTTGGGCGGCACGCTCGGATGTATTGCCGCTGGGAGCGTGGCGTGCTCCGGCAAAGGGAGGAAGATCAGAATGAGACTATCATTCAAGTTCGGTTGCGCCTCGCTATTCATCGCGATCCTGCTGCTTTCAGTCTCCTCCACGGCGTCTGCGGCGACCAATCGCCCGCCCGACATCGTGATTTTTCTGACGGATGACCAAGGCCAACTCGACTCCACGCCCTACGGCGCGACGCTGCGCACGCCCAACATGCAGCGGCTCGCGGACGCGGGCCTCACCTTCACGCGAGCGTTTGTGGCATCACCGAGTTGCGCGCCGAGTCGTGGGGCGATGCTCACCGGCTTGATGCCCGCACGCAATGGCGCCGAACCGAATCACGCCAAGCCGCGCGCTGAGATCAAAAAATGGCCGGCCTATTTTCAGGAGCTGGGTTACGAAGTCGTCGCGTTTGGCAAGGTGGCGCACTACACCCAAACGGCGGATTACGGCTTCGATCATTGCGAACACCTCGGCTTTCACGACCCGGAGGGCATTCCGTCGGCGGTGAAATGGTTGAAGGCTCGCCCACGCGCGAACGCCAAACCGCTTTGCATCTTCGTCGGCAGCAACTGGCCGCACGTTCCGTGGCCGACCAACACGGCGGGATATAATCCCGCTGACTTGACCCTGCCCGCGGGATCGGTGGACACGCCGCTCACGCGCGAATGGCGCGCGCGCTACGCCGCCGCGGTGACAAAGGCTGATGACGAACTCGGCGTGATTTACGATACGGCGCGAGAGACGCTTGGCGAAAATTGTGTGTTCTTGTTCAGCGCTGATCACGGCGCGCAATGGCCATTCGGCAAATGGAATCTTTACGACTCCGGGATTTGCGTGCCGTTGATTATTTCGTGGCCCGGCATGGTGAAAGCCAAGCAACGCACGGATGCGGCGGTGAGTTGGATCGATTTACTGCCGACGCTCTTGGAAATCGCCGGAGGCAAACCGCCCACCGACATTGATGGAAAATCTTTCGCCGGCGTCGCGCTTGGAAAAACTGCGCAGCATCGCGACCGCATTTTCACGACGCACAGCGGCGATCAGCATTTCAACATTTATCCCATGCGCAGCCTGCGCACGGATGGATGGAAGTACATTCTCAACCTGCATCCGGAATTCGCGTTCACGACCCACATCGACCTGCCGGTAAATCTCGGCCAGCGCCAATATTTCGCAACGTGGGAAGCCGCGGCGAAAACCAACGCTCCAGCAGCTGCGATTGTGAAGCGTTATCATGAGCGGCCTGCGGAGGAGCTTTACGATCTGAACGCCGACCCGAATGAGCAGCAGAATCTTGCAAGCAACCCGGCCCAAGCTTCGCGCTTGAAGGCAATGCGCGGCGAGTTAGAGGCTTGGATGCACGCGCAGGGCGATGAGAGAAAGGTTTTTAACGAGCCGCGGTTGCTCAGCGACAAATCAAGTTATGGCCCGGGCGCCGAGAGTGCCGCGCCAGCTGCCAGGCAGAAACAGAAAAAAAAGAAACAGAAGCAATGAGGTTTAGAAAAAGTCGGTTCTGGGCCGTGTTGGCGACCTGCGCACTGTGCGCGAATGCGTTCGCAGCCAATTCGCCCGCAACGCGCCCCAACATCGTCCTCATCCTCACCGACGACATGGGCTTCGGCGACGTCGGTTGTTATGGCGGCAAGTTCGCGCCGACGCCGAACATCGATCGCATGGCGCGCGAAGGCACTCGCTTCACGCAGTATTATTCCGCCTCGCCGATCTGCTCGCCGTCGCGGACGGGAATTTTGACCGGGATGTATCCGGCGCGCTGGCGGATCACGAGTTATCTCCAAACGCGCAAAGGCAACGCCACGTGCGAGCAGGCGGATTTTCTCGATCCGCAAGCGCCATCCATCGCGCGCACGCTCAAAGCCGCGGGCTACGCGACCGGACATTTCGGCAAGTGGCACATGGGCGGCGGTCGCGATGTGACGAACGCCCCACTGTTTCGGACTTACGGATTCGACGAGAACGCGAGCACTTACGAAAGTCCCGAGCCGCATCCTGACATCACGGCGACGAATTGGATTTGGTCCGATCACGACAAGGTGAAGCGCTGGGATCGCACGGCGTTCTTCGTGGACAAGACGTTGGATTTTCTCAAGCGCCACAAGGGCGAGCCGTGTTTCGTGAATCTCTGGCCCGACGACGTCCACACGCCATGGGTGCCGAGCGGCGAGCGGTTGTCGGAATATCCGAATGGACCGGAGCAAGAGCGAAAGTTCCGCGCGGTGCTCGACGAATACGATCAGCAGTTCGGCCGTTTTTTCGCCGGCTTGAAGGAACTCGGGCTCGACGAAAACACGCTGGTCATTTTCACCAGCGACAATGGCGCGCTGCCGACTTTCAACGGCAAACGCACCGCACCGTTTCGCGGCAGCAAGCTCAGTCTCTACGAGGGCGGCATCCGCATGCCATTCATTGTGCGCTGGCCGGGCCGCGTGCCGGCCGGTCGCGTGGATGAAGAAAGCGTTCTCGGCGCGGTGGATTTCTTTCCGACGTTTTGTGCGCTGGCCGGAGCGAACTTGCCGAAGGGAGTTGCGTTCGATGGCGAAGACGTCAGCGCCGTGTGGCTGGGCAAGCCAGCGGGTAAACGTCGTGCGCCGTTGTTTTGGGAATACGGGCGCAACGAAGAATCGTTCAGCTATCCGCAGGGCCGCGACCGCAGTCCCAACGTCGCGGTGCGCGATGGCAAATGGAAACTGCTGGTCAATGCCAGCGGAAGCGGCGCGGAATTGTATGACTTGAAGGCGGACGTCGCGGAGGAAAACAACCTGGTCGCCAAGGAAGCCGCGGTGGCCAGGCAGCTCTCGGAGGCGGCTTTGAAATGGAGAAAATCTTTGCCATGAAAACAGACTATTTGCGAATCCGAAGTACGGGATGGTCTCGGCAGCCTTTGGGTGCTCGCCGATTCTCCCTCACCCCAGCCCTCTCCCGCTGGGAGAGGGGGAATCTTGCCCCGCATCAACGTCAAGTTGAGTCGGCTGGTAGCAGAAAGATCCGTCACCAACCCAAACGCATCAGCCGCGACTCCCTCTCCCAGCGGGAGAGGGTTGGGGTGAGGGAGAGGCATCTCTCTTTGTGTTCGCTGATCTCACGCACCCATCTCGGATTCTCCTACCGCCTGATCGTCGTTCTCACTTGTTTGTTTGCATTGGCAGTACTCTGCCAAGTCGCCGCCACGGCGGCCGAGCAAAAGCCCGACATCATCGTCATCCTCTCGGATGATCAGGGTGCTTACGACGTGAGCTGGCGCGGCAGCGAAATCAAAACGCCGAATCTCGACGCCCTCGCAAAATCCGGCGCGACGCTGGAACAATTTTACGTGCAGCCGGTTTGCTCACCGACGCGCGCCTCGCTGATGACCGGCCGCTATCCGATGCGCTATGGCCTGCAGGTGGGCGTGGTGCGGCCGACGGCACAATACGGCCTTCCGCTCGAAGAACGCATGTTGCCGCAGGCGCTGCACGAAGCTGGTTACACGACCGTGATTTGTGGGAAATGGCATCTAGGAAGTTTTGACAAGGCTTACTACCCACACGCGCGCGGCTTCGATCATTCGTACGGCCATCTGTTCGGCGCGCTCGATTACTTCACGCACGTTCGCGACGGAAAGGATGACTGGTATCGCGACGACGTGCCGTTGAAGGAGGAAGGTTACTCGACGCACCTCGTCGCGAACGAAGCCGTGCGCCTGGTCAAAGCGCAACCGAAAGACAAACCGCTTTTCCTCTACGTGCCTTTCAACGCCGTCCACGCGCCGCATCAAGTGCCGGCTCAATACAAAGAGCCGTACAAGAACCTGCCCGAGCCACGCCAGACCTACGCCGGCATGGTCGCGGCCATGGATGAAGCGATTGGAAAAATTCTCGGCGCGCTCGACGAAACTGGTCGCCGCAAAAATGCGCTGATCTTTTTCTCCAGCGACAACGGCGGGCCGAATCCCGGTAAAGTGACGAGCAACGGCCCGTTGCGCGCCGGCAAGGCGACGCTTTACGAAGGCGGCGTGCAAGTGGTCGCGTGTGCCTCCTGGCCGGGACACATCCAACCCGGCGGCAAAGTGAAGGCCTTGATCCACATGACCGACCTGTATCCGACCTTGCTGACCGTGGCCGGCGCGTCGCTCGAACAGAAGCTGCCGCTCGACGGCATGAACGTGCTGCCGTGCCTCACCGACGGCAAACCCTCGCCGCGCAAAGAAATTTTGCACAACACCACGCCCGGCGGCGGAGCGCTGCGACTCGGTGATTGGAAACTCGTATTGAACGGCGCAACGGCTGGTGGTGAAGATGATGAAAGCGCGCAGCCGAAGGCAAAAAAGAAAAAGAAGGGTGCGACGAACGGTGTGGAGTTGTTCAATTTGGCTAACGATCCGTACGAGAAGAACAATCTGGCTGAAAGCCAGCCCGCGAAGGCCAAGGAGCTGCGGGCCCGTTACGATGTGCTGGCGAAAGAGGCCGTCCAACCCAAGAATCTGAAACAGTAGAGCAGTTACCGGGATTTATTTCCGGAAAGGCGGGACAACTCGGGGCGAGTTGTTGTCGCTTCGCAGCGCGAAGCGACCCACCTCCCAGTTTTCACGGCTTACCAATGGTAATCCGTTTCAGCGAGGCAACGCGATCGTCAGCCCGGCAGCGCCGGCAATTCGAGGAAGCGCATCATGTTGTCGCCGTGTTTCATTTCCTTGCGCTCTTTCCACCTTGCAGGGATTTCCAGCGTGTCGCGACGCGCGTGACCCAGCACAAATGTTCCGCCGGACGCGAGCAGCTTCGTCAGCTCAGGCACGTCGAGCAGTTGTTGGGCGAGTGATTCGGAGCGGCGGCCAACGTTCTTCTCCCCATACGGCGGATCGGCCAAGATCAGATCAAAGACGTCTCCGGCGGCGAGCAATTGAGGAATCACGGCGAACACATCCTGCGTCCGGACCTGCAACGCGCCCGTCGCGAGTTCGGGCGAAGTGGCGTTGCGGCGGATGAACTCGGCGTGCTTGGGCGACAGCTCGACACAGAGCGCGGACTTCGCGCCGCGACTCAAGCACTCCAAGCTCAACGCGCCCGAACCGGCGAACAATTCCAGCACGCGCGCGCCCACGACGCGTTCGCCCAGACTGTTGAACACGGCTTGCTTGACAATATCGGGCGTGGGCCGCACCGCCATGCCTTTCGGCACGCGGAGAATTCGACCGCCCGCTTGGCCCCCGGTGATGCGCACGTTACTTGAAGATTTCGGCGAAGAACGACTTCATGTCCTGCCACGAGCGATGGTCAGCCTTCTCGTCGTACTTTGCGCCCTTCATGCTGCCATCGGCTTTGCGATCGGTGAAGCTGTGGACGGCGCCGCCGTATTTGATGAGCCGCCAGTCCACGCCCGACTCGCTCATTTCGTTCTCGAACGCCTCCAGGTCCTTCGCTGGCACGAACGGGTCAACTGCGCCATGGCAGGCGAGCACTTTGCATTTGATGTTCTTCCCGTCGGCGGGCGTCGGTGAATCCAATCCGCCGTGAAAGCTAACCACACCGGCCACGTCCGCGCCGCTGCGGGCAAGTTCAATCACCGTCGTGCCGCCAAAACAATACCCGATGGCGGCTATGTGCTTTGAATCCACCACCTTTTGTTGGCGCAAGGTCGCGAGCCCGGCGTTCACGCGCTCACGAAGCAGCGGGCGATTCTTTTTGTATTTGCCCGCCTCGGCGCCGGCTTCCGGCGGTGTCGCCGGACGGATGCCCTTGCCGTAAATGTCCGCGCAGAACGCCGCATAACCAAGCTGCGCCAGCATTTCGGCGTGCTGCGTTTCGTGCTCGGTCACGCCCTTCCACTGATGCACGATCAACACGCCGGGACGCGCGCCCTTGACAGCGTCGTCATAGACCAGTTTGCCTTCGAGGGTCGCGTCGCCTTGTTTGTATTCGACCGTTTCGGTCCTGATGGCGGCGTTCAGTACATTCGCGCACAACGAGGCCAGCGCGAGAGACAGCAAAGTTTTCATGCGGGCAGTCTAGCGCCTTCCGGAAAATTTCCAAC
>CAYWCK010000226.1:0-3404 GCA_964456685.1 uncultured Bifidobacteriaceae bacterium
CGCCGCTCGAGAACCTGATGCAACGCTTCGGGCGCGCCGTGGACGAGGAAACGCGCGGCACTTTCCAGACGATGCATGCCAATGGCATGCGGCTGCTCAAGTTGATCAACGACCTGCTCGACCTGGTGCGGCTGGAGTCCGGGCGCATGGAAGTCAAACGCGAGCCGCTGGCGTTGACGGAGTTCGTCAAGGGCCTGGCCAGCGCCGCCAAGCAGGTGGCGGATGACAAACGCCTCAAGCTCGAAACTCACGTGGATCCGCAGATTGGTGCGGTATTGGGCGACCGCGACAAGCTGGAGAAAATCCTCCTTAATCTCGTGTTCAACGCCCTCAAGTTCACGCCCGCCGGCGGCAAGGTGGAGGTGCGCGCGGAAAAGCAGGGCGAGGAACTGGTCATTGCTGTGGCGGACACGGGCATGGGCATTTCCGAAAAAAATCTGCCGCACGTTTTCGACCGGTTCTGGCAGGCAGACGGTTCGTCCAAGCGTAAATACCAAGGTGTGGGCATTGGTCTGGCGTTGGTGAAGGAGCTGGTCGAAATTCAAGGCGGCAAAGTTTCGGTGACCAGTGAGGAGGGGAAGGGCACCACGTTCACGCTGCGGTTGCCCTATCAAAAAGCGGAGGCCACGAGCACGGCCGCGGCACCCGTCAGCACGCCGGAAAGCGGTGTGGCCCCCGCGGTGTCGGGCACGGTGACCTCGGAAGAATGGCTGGCGAATCTTTACCGTCGCGCCGAATTGTTTCCATCCGTCACGCCCGTGCAGGATTCCATGCGCCCGGTCGAGAGCGCGACGAATGGTTCGCGGCAGACGTTGCTCGTGGCGGACGATGAGCCGGACATGCTGAGATTCCTCAAATCGCAACTCAGCTCCCACTATCGCGTGATCGAAGCGACCGATGGCCAGCAGGCCGTGGACATGTCGGCGCAATTTCTTCCGGACATTATCCTGCTGGACATGATGATGCCGGAGAAGGACGGCTTGCAGGCGTGCAAGGAGATTCGCGAACGCACCTCCACCCACAGCATCCCGGTGGTTTTGCTGACGGCGCGCGCCGACGAGGAAACGAAGCTCGCCGCGCTCGAGGCGGGAGCGAGTGATTTTCTGGCGAAGCCATTCTCGACGACCGAACTCCATGTCCGCATCAAGAACCTGGTCGAATCGCACGAGTATCAGCGCAGGGTTTCCAAGCAGAAGCAGGCGCTTGAGACGACCCTGGATCAACTGAAAGACACCGAGACCCAGCTCGTGCAATCCGAGAAGCTGGCGTCCTTGGGCCGCATGAGTGCGGGCATCATTCACGAGATTAACAATCCCTTGAACTTCGCCACCACCGGCCTCTATGCGCTGCGGAACAAGGCCAAGCATATTGCGGCCGAGCAGCAGGAGGAATACAGCGACATTCTCAAGGACGTCGAGGAAGGCATCACCCGCGTCAAGAACATCGTCACCGACCTGCGCATGTTTTCCCATCCGGAAACCGAGAGCCGTGATCAGGTGCCGGTGGCCGACGTGGTCAGTTCCGCGCTCCGGTTTCTCAGCGGCGAATGGAAGAACAAAGTCACCATCCAACAACAATTGCCCGACGGCCAGACCATCCTGGCGAACAAGAACAAGATCATCCACGTCGTCCTCAATCTGCTGCAGAACGCGCTCGACGCGTTGAAGACAAAGCAATTCGATGGCGATACGCCCACCATCTGGATCGAAGGCCGGTTGGAAAATGGCATGAGCCGTCTGGTCATCCGTGACAACGGCCCCGGCATCGACAGCAAACATCTGGACAAAATTTTCGATCCCTTCTTCACGACCAAGGACGTGGGGCAGGGGATGGGTTTGGGTTTGAGCATTTGTTACCGCATTGTGCAGGACTTCGATGGACGCATCACGGTGCGCACCGAGCGCGGAAAGTTCTGCGAGTTTACGCTGGAATTCCCAGCCAAAGGATGACATTTAACCCGCGCGCCAATTTCTATGCAGCCACTCTACGATTATAAGCGCTACGCAGTCCTTTACGTGGACGACGAGGAAAAATCGCTGAAGAATTTCACGCGGGCTTTCAGCGATCATTTTCGCATCCTCACGGCGCCCAACGCCCACGAAGGGCTGAAGATGCTGGAGCAACACAAGGATGATATCGGCCTGCTGATGACCGATCAGCGCATGCCGGGCGAGAAAGGCGTGTGGCTTTTGGAACGCGCGCGGCAGTTGCAGCCCCGCATCATCCGCCTGCTCGCCACGGCTTACGCGGACATGGATGCCGCCATAGCCGCCGTGAACACCGGCGCCATATACAAGTACATCACCAAACCATGGGATCCCCCGCAGATGGAGCAAACCATCAAGCGCGGACTGGAATTCTTCATCGTGCAGCGGGAGCGCGACGATTTGTTGCGCGAGAAAATGTCGGTGCTGCACAACATGATGATCGCCGACCGCATTGTGAGCCTGGGCTTGCTGGCGGCAGGCTTGAGCCATCACATCCGCAATTCGCTGGTGGCCGTGAAGACGTTCCTCGATCTCGCGCCGATGAAGATGGAAGAGGAGAAGCTGGACATGGATGGTTTGCGGAATCCGGATTTCTGGCGCGAATATCACACCAACGTCCAGCACCAGATCGAGCGCATCAACAACCTCCTGAAAGACCTCTGGGCGGCCTCCGAGGGTGCGCCCGCGCGGTTTGCGGACGCGGTTCATCTGCACGCCACCGTCAATGAAGCGGCGAAGAATCTCGCCGCCGGCCTCGCGGCGAAGAATCTCACGATCCAGAACGAGATTCCTGAGTCGCTGCCGCCGCTCAACGTGGATCAACCGAAGTTTCTCCGGCTTTTTGAACTCCTGCTGAAGGACGAGATTGCCAGTCTCCCGATTGGCTCGAAAGTCACCTTCACCGCGCAACTCCTCAATGGCGGGGGCAAACCCGAGATGCTGGTGGAAGTTACCGACAACGGCCCCGGCATGCCGCAGGAAGCCCTGCGGGTAATCTTCGATCCGTTTGTGGTTCGCAGCGACACACCGGCGGAATACGGCATTCATTTGATGGCTTGTTACTTCATCGTCTTCCATCACGGCGGCAAGATTGAGGCGAAAAGCGAGCCCGGGAAGGGAACCACCTTCACTCTGCGATTGCCGCTTAACCCGGAGCGCGCGCCGGCCCCGGCGTCGGATCAGGACTTCATGAAGAAGGCGCTTCTGAACGAGTCGCTTTGGGAAAAACTTATTTCGACGGAGTGACGCGGCGGCGGTAGGTGTGGCCGAACGGATGACCGTTTGCCTGACTTGAAGCGCAGCGGTTACTTCGGCGAATCCCACTTTAGTCTCCCGCGAATCTGCCGATCTGATTGAGCAGGCCCTTGATTTGGCAGGGCTGCTTGAGCACGTGAGTAACAGCATTTCACTCGACGC
>CAYWCK010000226.1:3414-8701 GCA_964456685.1 uncultured Bifidobacteriaceae bacterium
GAGAGCATGTTCGTGGTGGATGATGCCGCCGCGGCGATCCGCGATTACGCCACCGGACACCTGCAAACGGTGTTTGAAACGATGCTCGCCATGAAGGTGACGCCGCTTGCGGAAAACCCCGTCGCCGCTCTCGCGGGAGACCATCTCGCCGGCATGGTCGGGATGGCCGGAGAAAAGGTTACGGGCCAGGCTTACCTGCATCTGCCGACTGCGTTCGGGGCGGTCGTTGCGGCGGCAATGCTCGGATTGCCGGCTGAAGAACTCGGCGAGGCGGAGGTGAAGGACGTTTTGGGCGAGGTCACCAACATGATCGCGGGCGGTTTGAAATCCTGGTTGTGCGATGCCGGCGCCAATTGTGCACTGACCACTCCGGCGGTCATCCGCGGAACGGCTTATCGCGTCATGCCCAAGCCGGGCGTGGAAACGGTGCTCATCGGTTTTGGGGACCAGTCGAACTGCGGGGTGCTGGAACTCCACATCAAGTTCAACTGATTCCCTTACCGGCCGGTGATCACCACGTAGTTCTTCTTCCCTTTGCGCAGCAGGACGTGTTTCCCGAACTGCAAATCGTTCGTCGTAACCGCACGTGCGGCGCTGGTTTCGCGGACGTTGTTGATGTTCACGCCGCCGCCTTCGATGTCCTTTCGAGCCTGGCCTTTGGACGGACACAAGCCCGCGTGCACCAGCAGTTCCACCAGCGGAATGCCGGCGCCTTCGAGTTTGGCTTTCTCGATTTCCTTGGTGGGCACTTCTCCCACGATGTCGTTAAATGTCGCCTCGCTCACGCCCGCGAGTTCACCGCCGAATAAAATATCACTGGCGCGAATGGCTTCGGTCGTCGCGCTCGGGCCGTGAATCAGATCCGTAGCTGCTTTGGCCAGCGCCTTGTGCGCCTCGCGCGCGCCGGGGTTCGCAGTGTGTTTGGCTTCGAGCGCGGCGATTTCTTCGCGGCTCAGGAACGTAAAGAACTTCAGGTAGCGGATCACATCCCGGTCATCCGTATTGATCCAAAATTGGTAGAAGCGATAGACGCTGGTGCGCTTGGGGTCGAGCCAGATGGCGCCGCCGACGCTCTTGCCGAACTTGGAGCCGTCGGCATTGGTGATGAGCGGGAGCGTGAGCCCGTAAACTTGTTTGCCGAGTTTCTTGCGCGTGAGTTCGATGCCGGCCGTGATGTTGCCCCATTGATCGCTGCCGCCAATCTGGAGTTCACAGCCGGTCTCGCGGTTCAACACCATGAAATCGAATGCCTGGAGCAACATGTAGCTGAACTCCGTGTAGCTGATGCCGGCCTCGCGATCCTCCATGCGTGCGCGCACGGATTCCTTGGCCACCATTTGGTTGACGGAAAAATGCTTGCCGATGTCGCGCAGGAAATCGAGATACGAAAGGCCCGCCGTCCAGGAGGCGTTGTCCACGAGCCGCGCCGGGTTTTGTTTCGTTTCGAAGTCGAGCAACCTCGCGAGCTGTACTTTCACGCACGCAATGTTGTGTTCGAGCACTTCCTGGGTCAGCAATTGGCGCTCGGCGGTCTTGCCGCTGGGATCCCCAATGCTGCCGGTGGCACCGCCAGCGACGGCGATGGGATGATGGCCCAGCAGTTGAAATCGTCGCAGTGCGAGCAGGGGAACGAGGTTACCGACGTGCAGGCTCTCGGCCGTGGGATCAAAGCCGCAGTACAGCGTGATGGGTGCGGCCAACCGCTTGGTCAATTCTGCCGTGTCCGTGCAATCGGCGACGAGGCCGCGCCAGTTCATTTCATCGAGAATGCTCACGGCGGAGAGGATAATTGCCGATTGCGAATTGCCAATGGCGGATTGGGTGCGAAGGCTAAGCAGCGTTCACAGGTTTGCCGGTGTGCATTCCCGCCAGGACCCATTTCCGCGCCAGCCACAAGCCCACCGGCGAACTCAAAGCGATGAAACTGTAGATGAGCCACATGGTGCCGGTGTGTTGTTGCGCGGGCGGGGTGTTCTCGGGGCAGTAGCGCGAAAGCATCCAGCCCGAATAAAATCCGGTCGTGCCCTTGGCCAGCAGCCAGGGGATGTTCGCCAGGCCCATGTACTGCGCGACCCGTCCCGGCGGCGCGAGTTCGGAGGCGTATTCAAGGAAGCGCGCCGACCACAGCGCCTCGCCGATCGAGAAGATGACGAAGTAGGTGATAAGCATCGTCAAGTTCGGGCCACCGACCAGCAGAAACGTGGGCAATGCCGAGACGAGCGTCCCGATCACCATCATTTTGTAAACGTTGATGTGGCGCGTAAAAGCGACGGCCAAGGGCACGCCAAAGAAGATGATGCCGGGGTTGATCCAGTTCACGAGCCATTCCATGCGGTCCGCGACATCCTTGTCGTAGGCTCGCAGGATGTATTGCGGGAACGTCAGCCATTGGTGCGCGAACAATGTGCGCACCGGCAGCAGCATGAAAATAAAGAAAATAAACCGGGCGTTTGAGAACGGGCCTTCCGTAAAGTAGGCCTTGATTCGCTGCGGAAAGGAAGCCGTGTTCTTCTCGCGAACTTGTTCCGCGGTGTCCGGTCGGACTTTGGACGCCTCCACCTTGCGCGTGAAGAAAACCATGAAAGCAAGCAGCGTCAACGCGGTGACGCCGAGGCATACCCAGTTCACCGCTTGCACGCCAGAGTGGGAAAACCCGGCGAGCCAGCTCATCAAGTTGTTGGCGTTGGCTTCCGTCTTTCCGTCCTCGATCGCCTGCACGGCAGGACGAATCCATGACGACAGCGTGGCGATGCCGACAATGCCGAGGTTCATCAATGCGTAAATCAAACCGTAACCCATCGAACTGGTCCGCTCATCCGTGTACTGTTTGATTCCCGAGTAGCAAACTGGTTGGAGGATGGCTTCGCCCGCGGCAACGACGACCAGCGAGACGATGATGGCCAGACCCAGGATTCTGGGCGCGCCAAAGTCTGGCGCCAGGCAGTAAAGGAAACGCCCCACCAACGTCATGACCAACCCGGCGATAATTGCGCGGCGCAAACCGAAACCTTCGGCGATGCTGCCCAAACCCAGCATGAGCAGGGTGATGAGCATGGTGAACACCGATACCGTGATGCCCGCCCATTGATCGCCCCAGCCCAGGTCGGTGGAGAGATAGGTGGTCATCAATGTGAGCACGCCGAAGTAGGCCGCGGAATCGACTACGAAGGCCCCGATGACCAACCACAGCGCCCAGGGACATTTCAGGATATCAGTGAACGAACTGATGAATTCGCGGAGACCGCGCGGAGAATTTTGACTCATCGCGCCGGCATTAAGCTTGAAACCGTCGCGGGCAGCAAGCGGGACTTCTGGCGGTGGAAGGCGAACACCGTGGGTTGTCGCATGAACTTTCGCCTGCTCGGATACGCTCAGGCGCAAACACATCACCGTGGGCAATTTTGTTCACGTCGCCACAACTGGAGCCTCGTGGCGAATCTGGTGGAATCTTAAATATGAGGCGGATTTTAATGGAAACGATGATCCGATCGATGCGCGGAATGCGCGCTGCTACGGTGGCGTAAACTTGTAACCAAATTGTGAATAGATTGTGGGCGGAAAGTGCGATGTATGACTTGCTTTTTTCGCACATCGCGGCATAGAGTTCATCTGGAATTAACCAAACCGGTAAGACCCAAACCCGGCAAAGCTGAACCGGGTGCAGAAATAATATGTTACCTCAGAATCGGAACCGCCGCCTTCTCGTCTCTCGCAACGCCGCTTTTACCCTTATCGAACTTTTGGTGGTCATTGCCATCATCGCGATTTTGGCGGCAATGTTGTTGCCGGCTTTATCCAAAGCCAAGGCGCGGGCACAGGCAATTTCCTGCCTCAGCAACATGAAGCAGTGGGGCATCGCATTCCGGATGTACACCGACGAGTTCAATGACTTCGTTCCTGAGGAAGGGAACGTCAGTTTGCCGGTCGTTGACCCGGGAAATTCCGAAGCGTGGTACAACTCCGTGACGCCGTACATTGGGTCATTGTCGCTTTCCAATATGTACCGCTCGACCCCTCCGACGCCACCGTTGCCTGGCAGTCGGACGATTTTTTCTTGCCCCACCGCACCCGATCCCAGCAAGGCGGCCAATCCCTACGCCAGCCCGCTTCCCACTTTCGCGCGCGCTTTCTTTATGTATGGCGAGAACAGCCGGCTTTGCATCAACAAGAGCACCCGCGCCTCGGGCGTGGCGCAAACAAGATTGACCAACGTGAAAAACCCGAGCGACACAGTTTTCATTGCCGAGGTTGACCCCAATTCCCCCGATAACAGCAATGTTTCGCAATCTGGCGTCACGGGGCAGTACGCCGTGGGCCGCCATGATCGTCGTGGAAATTTTGCTTTCTGCGATGGCAGCTCCCGGGCGGCGCGCACCAATGATTTCGTCCGCACCTCTGGCGAGTCCAACAATGCCAATCAGGAATGGGGTCCCTGCAACGGCCCTGTGATCAGTCGCAAAATGTATTGGTATCCGTCCTGTGATACGCCGAATTGAAATTCCTCCACCCGTTATCCCTTTAACATGCCCCGCAGTACCTCAAGCCCGACCAAACCTATGAAAAGCAAACTCGTTGGAATATTCACCTGCGTTGCCTTGGCCTCCTCCGTCCAAGCCGCCCTCCTGTTCAGCGACACATTCAACTATCCGAATGGCAACCTGACCTCGGTGGGGAATCCGCCTTGGTACTCGCACAGCAGCAGCGGCACTCAGCCAATTCAGGTCACCAATGGCATGATGCAGGTTCGGGGTCTGAGTGGTGAGGACGACTCGGCGGATTTTTCAGCCACGGGCTACGAGACGAACAGCGGCGTCGTCCTGTATTCCAGCTACACTTTGGTGATCTCCAATTCAGTGGGCCTACCGAACGCTCTTGGAGGTTATGTTTCCCACTTCAAGAACTTGGCCAACGGTTCATCTTTCCACGCGCGCGTTTTTCTGAGCACGTCAAACTACACGACCGCCACCGCCGCATCCCCCGGCAACTATTTCGTCGGCATTGGCAACGGGTCGTTGGGTAACGGGTCGCTAGCCGGCAGCACGGCGGTTGTGCAGTGGCCGAGCCAGTTATCAGTTGGTACCGTGTACACGGTCGTGACCCGATGCGATTTGGGTAATAACCAGACCAGCACGCTCTGGATCAATCCCGCCTCCGAAAGCGATCCTTCCATTACCGCGACGGACTTCAACGATCCGACCAACCAGCAAGCGATGGCCTCTTACGCGTTTCGCCAAAACGCCGGCGGCGGTACGAACTACATTGATAATCTAAAGATCGGAACGGCCTT
>CAYWCK010000227.1:0-8679 GCA_964456685.1 uncultured Bifidobacteriaceae bacterium
GGCCCCTCGGGGGCGCCGGCGCGGACGCCTGCGCCCGTTACTTCCGCACGCCGGCCAGCCTTTTCGTGTGGCTGAACCCACGCGCGTGACTACCCCCACCCAGCGCCCGCTCCTCGCCACGCGCTACTGGCTCGTGCTGGGAATGTTTCTCCTTTCGGTCCTGCTTTACGTGGACCGCGTTTGCATCTCCTCTGCTAAAAGCGAGATCGCCAGCGACCTTCAACTGAGTGACAAGCAAATCGGCTGGGTGCTTTCGAGCTTTGCGCTCGGCTATGCCTTGTTTCAAGTGCCGTGCGGTATGCTGGCCGACCGCTTTGGGCCGCGGATCATCCTGAGCGCCGTCGTAACTTTTTGGTCGTGCTTTACCGCCCTGACCGCTGCCGCCACCGGTTTCGTTTCCATGCTGGCCTATCGCTTCCTGTTTGGCGCGGGGGAGGCCGGAGCTTTTCCGGGTTGTGCCCGCGCAGTCTATTCCTGGATTCCGATGAAGGAACGCGGTTTCATGCAGGGACTCACGTTTTCGGGCGGCCGGATCGGCGCTGCGTTGACCTTGCCGGTTGTCGCGTGGATGGTGCAGCACGCCGGATGGAAAGGGAGTTTTATCATCCTTGGAATTGTCGGCGTCGCATGGGCGACGTTCTGGTTTCTTTGGTTTCGGGACGACCCGGAAAGTCATCCCCGCATCTCGGACGAGGAGCGGCAGCTCATCCTGAAGACCCGGCAACAGGCCGCGACCGGCAACGAAACGCTCCCCAAGTTGACCACCGCTCAACTTTTCGGCTCCCGCAACGTCTGGCTGCTGATGGGACAATACTTCGCCTCCAACTTCACTTTCTTCTTCTGCCTCTCCTGGTTGTTGCCCTACCTGAAAACCCGCTATGCGCTTCCCACCGTGGATGCGGCTTTTTACGCCGCCATCCCGCCGCTGGCCGGCGCGTTTGGGCATTGGACAGCGGGCGGGGTCATTGACGCCATTTACCGTCGGGGAAAATGGACCGCATCGCGCCGCGCGCCGGCGATGTTCGGCTTCACCCTGGCTGTCATCGGCTTGTTGGTGAGCGTGCAAATGGACACCATTCTCAGCACGGTGCTCTGGCTCGCGGTGGCGGTCTTCGGCGCGGACATGACCATTGCGCCGTCGTGGACGGTGTGCATTGACATCGCCCGGAAGAATTCCGGCGCCGTTTCCGGCACCATGAACATGGCCGGCAATCTTGGCTCCTTCATCACTTCGCTGGCATTTCCGTATTTGCTCGCGTGGACCGGTTCGCCCCAGGCCTTTTTTTATGTCGGCGCCGCGCTCAACGCCCTCGCGGTGTTGGCGTGGCTGGGCACGCGCCCGGAGCGGAAGCTGGAGGATTACTGATGCGAGCGCGACGGGGCGGGTATGCCTGCATTTTAATTGGCCTTTGCTTCACGGTGATGGCGCTGCGCGCCGAACCGCTCACGCTGGAAACCCGGCAACTCACCACCGGTCCGCAACATCACTTCTTCGGCTACATCGGCCACGTGCAGAACATTCCGTGGAATCAAAGCGGGCGCTATGTGCTCGCTTTGCAAACAACCTTTCAAGATCGCATGCCGCGGGCGGAGGATGCGGCGGAAATCGTCCTCCTCGATACGAAAGACAATTACTCCATCCGCACCGTGGAGCGCACCCGCGCCTGGAATCCGCAACAGGGCACAATGCTGTATTGGAATCCTAATGCGCCGGAGACGCAGTTTTTCTTCAACGACCGCGACCCGAAATCCGGCCGGATCTTTTGCGTGCTATTCGACCTCGGTGCTGGCGAGGGCGGAAAACGGATCCGGGAATTTCGCTTCACGGATACGCCGGTGGGCAATGCCGGCGTTGCGCAGCGCGGTGGATGGTTTGCTGCCATCAATTATGGCCGCCTGGCGCGCCTGCGGCCGGTCACGGGCTATCCTGCCGCTTTTGATTGGACCACGGGGATCAAACATCCGACCGACGACGGCGTATTCAAAGTGAATGCCCGCACCGGGGAAAAGCGTCTGTTGGTTTCCTTCGCGCAGTTGGCGGCGGCCATTCGCCCGATGCGCCCGGATGTGGACGAACAAGAATTGTTCATCAACCACACGCTGAACAACCGCGATAGCGACCGGATTTTCTTTTTCGCACGCGGGAACTTTGAACTCACGAATCGAATCAACCAGGGATTTGTCATTCGCAGCGACGGCACGGGCTTGACCATGATGAAGCAGCACATCGGCGGACATCCGGAATGGGACGCGGGCACGCACATGATCGGCAGCGTGAACAAACAGCAGACTATTTACGACGTGGCCAAGCAGGAAGTGGTCGGCCGGTTGGGCGATGAAAAGATTTTCCCCCAAGCGGAAGGAGACATTGCGCTTTCACCGGACGGCAACTGGCTTGCGAATGGCCATCGCTCCGGCGGCACGAACTACTACACGTTGTTTAACCGAAAAGACGGAAGCTGGGCGCGCTCATCGGGCTTCAATGTGCGCGGTTGGGAGAACGGCGAGTTGCGCTGCGATCCCGCGCCCTGCTGGAATCGCAACAACCGCGAAATCGTTTTCCCGGCCATCGCCAGCGACGGCACGCGGCAAATGTTTTTGCTGCGGTTGAAGGAATGAACCGCGACTGACTTCATTCCCGTGGCTGGAGTGTAATCTGCCCCACTTTGTAACGTCGCTGGCCGTCGTCGCCGGTGATCGGCAATGCGAGCTTCGGCGTACCGTCACGCGTGCCGACGGAGACAAAAACGTTGTAGCGCCCGGGCTTGGTGGGCGGCGCATGCCGGCCGGAGGCGTCGGCAAATTGTTGGGCCACGATGAAACGGGACTTCAGTCGCACAACCGCCGGCGCGTTGGTGGCAGCCGCAACTTCCAGTTGTCGCACGTCGAAGGTTTCGTCCACCTGCGTCGAGGCGATGCCACCTTTCTCGTCTTTCAAGGTCCAGGCCCAGAAACCTCCGCCGTAACAAGGAGCGACGCCCGCGTTGGCCCATATGGTTTCCACGTCGAAGGCTTCCCCCAGTTTGACTTCGCCGGGCCAGGAGATTTCCCGTAGTTGAATGCGATAGCCGATGCGCCGGTTGATGCGCGGCACGGCGTCGCCGAGATGGAAGAGTTCCTCCCGCGGCCAGCCGTGAATGGACAGGTAGCTGGCGTGATACGCCTCGACGGATGCGAGCAGGGTGTTGCCGTCCCATTTGCCGAAACCCTTGCCATAGTTGTAATGCTGGTGCTCGAGGATTACCGGCATCGTCGGCCAGAACTGCGACGCCATCTCGGCATGAAACCACGGCTTCTTTTGTGAGACCAAGATGCTGTCGTCCCGTAAAGTGACTCCTTTTGCGCGGGCGTAGTCGGTGGCGGGGAAATTGGTGCCCGGCTTGGTGGCGCCGGCGACGTCGTCACTGATGCAAAGCTGCGTGCGCTTGAAGTGTTTCGTGTAAACATCAATGTGCCGCTTCACACATTCGAGCGTTTTGTCCTCAGACAGTTTGCTGCTGAAAACGGTGTGCCCTTCGCCCCACATGCCAAACGAGCCGATGGTGATAAAGGCGACGTTGGGGTTGCCATCGTAACGCCGCGCCATCGCCGCCAGAAAGTTCTCCAGCTTCTGAAGAAATATCGGGTCGAGATAATCCGGTTCCCACAATCGTCCGCCCGGCGTCGGCCCTTTGCCTTCCTCGAATTCGATTCCTTTCGCCCCGGCGTCTTGGACCCACTTCGGCACCGCTTCACGCCACCAGCTTTCGCAACTGCTCACGCAGATGGCGATTTGCTTTCCTTTCGCAATCCAGCGTTGTGCGGGCGTGTCGAACAAGGACCAGTTATACTCACCTTCTTTGGGTTCAAGAAACCCCCACGGCACGCGCAGGAAGATCACGGACAGGCCGGGCCAATCATCGAGCGTGTCGGACGGTTCGAGTTTGGAGCCGTAGTTCTCGATGAAGTTGGAATAGAAATGCAGCGTCCAGCCCATGCCGGGATTGACCAGCGCGGCACCAGTGTCGAGCGGACGGGCGACGATGCGCTCAGTAGCCGCACGAGAAACGGTGGTGCTCACGGCGGCTGCCAGCCACAGTGTTACAACGGAAGCCCGAATAAACTTCATGCTCGTGAGTGTTCAATCTCCTTGGTCCCTTGACGAGTGTATTCGCGATAGCGGATGGAATTGGGGATTCGCTTCGTTTCCCACCCTGCCGGCTTGGCTGCCTTGACTTGTCGCCGCCGCTCACTAGGCTCGAATCCGTGGGCGCAGCACCAAGCAACACAGCCTTTCAGAAGTTACTGGCGATTGCCAGCCAGTTGAACTTCCGCACCCATCGCATCGCACATTTGCTGGATGCGAAAGGCCGCCATGAGCTGAAATTGCCACGGGAATTTCCGTTTGTGATCAAGCTGTTTCAGCTCCGCCACGGGGCGATTACGCAACGCCTGACCTGGCATGAACGGCTGGAGTTGTTGATGCCGCTGGACGGCCCGCTGCGTGAGCGCATGGGTGATCTTTCGGTGGACCTGCACCCGGGCGATCTCCTGGTGGTGGATCATCTAAAACCGCACCAAGCGGTGGACACGCCTGGATTAAACACCCGGGCGTTGGTCATTTCATTCCAGCAGGAGTGCGTGTTCACCCCCGGCTGTCCGCTGACCGACCACGCGTTTCTGATTCCGTTCTTCCGAAAGGTGGAAGGGCGACCTCAGGTCCTGCGGGCAAACTCGAATCAAGCTGGCGCAGCCCACGAGGCGCTGGGTCATTTGCTCGAGTGCCATTTTGACCGTCGCGGATTTCACCGGGAAGCGGCCTGCAAGGCCTGGCTCCTGGTTTTGCTCAGCGTAATGATCCAGGAATTTCGCTATTCCGCGTTGGAGCGCGTCGAACTCCTGCGACGACAGCAACAAGCGACGCGGCTCAAACCGGTCTTCGATCTGGTGCGCGAGCAGTTTGCCGCACGGGTTCCGCTCGGCGCGGCCGCCGCCCTTTGCGGCATGAGCAAAGCGGTCTTCGGGCGGCTTTTCAAGGAAGCTTCCGGGATGTCGTTGGGGAGTTATCTGAATCATGTCCGCATGGCGCACGCGGTGGAAATGCTGGAGGAAACTCACGATTCGATTGCCGAGATTTCCCTGCGGCTTGGGTTCAGTGACCAAAGCCATTTCTGCCGGCACTTTCATCGCAGCCTGGGTTGTTCGCCGGGTCAGTATCGGGCGCAACTAGCCAAACGGCGCAAGCAGTCTCCATCAAGCGGACGGCCTTGACTTCGAACCGGACGGGATTGGGGATACGCACCGGCGTTTGCCTGTCAGGCGGGCAACGAACCTGACTCCCGATGCCACAACGACCCGAGCGGACCGGCGGTTGATTTCATTCCAAATTTTGGTGCGTTCATTCAAGATGCGATGCAGCGGGTCTGGTAAGAAGATTCCATGCATGAAACCGGTCGTCGCGGAAGGCGGGCCTTTACGCTGATTGAACTGCTGGTGGTGATTGCCATCATCGCGATTCTGGCCGCCATGCTTCTGCCAGCTCTCGGCAAGGCGAAGTTAAAAGCGCAGGCCCTGTCGTGCATGAGTAATGGCAAGCAACTGGGGTTGGCTTACCTGATGTACGCGCACGACAACAATGACGTCGCGCTCCCAGGAAACGGTTATGACCGCGTGCCGGAATGGTGCGCCGGATCAGTGGTTACGCCCCCGGATGCGATCAATGAAGACATTGTCCGCAACAGCCCCACATTCAGTTACCTGAGTTCGCCGAAGGTGTTCCACTGCCCCAGTGACCTCGCCGGGCTGCTGTATCGCGGCGTCATCAACTTGCGCAATCGCAGTTACGCGGTGAATGGCGTCATGGGTAAGAGCAGTTTCCACAGCGTGAATGTTCCGCCCTTCAAAGGAGTGCTCAAGCTTACCGATGTCTCCGCCCCCGGACCGTCGGCCGTTTACACGTTGATTGACGAACACGCGAACAGCATCAATGACTCGCATTTCTACCCGTTTGCCAACCTGAAGGCGTATGACAATCGTTGGTTGGACGCCCCCTCAGGCCGCCACGGTAACGCCACGGGCTTTACGTTTGCGGACGGCCACTCCGAGATTCACCGCTGGAGCGATAGCGACGTCACGCCGGTCAAGATTTCCGGGGGCCAAATCGTTCCCAACGACATCAAGTTTCTTCCGAATGCCGGCGCAAGAGACCATGCCTGGCTCACCAATCACATCGCGCCATTCGGGCCGTGATGCTCACCGCACCAACCAGTCAAACAAACCAACCAACACAGCTACGAAATGAAAACGGATCATTCATCACTTGGGATTTCTGGGGTCACCAGATTGCCGCACCGTGTCGGCTTGCTGGCAATTCTGCTGGGCGCCACGTCGTGGCTGCAAGCAGCGACACCACCCAATCCGATTGTGGAACTGCGCCTGAACGAAGGTGCTGGCACGATTTCGACGAACGAGGGCATTTACGGCGGGAGCGCCGCCTTCGCGACGGTTACCACCAATACTCTCCCCTTTTTCACCAATAACGTGCCGACGGGCAGTTACGTCCCCGCCGGTAATATTTCTTCCGTGGGGATGGAGGTCATCGGAGGAAATACAGGCGGTCGAGCAATTGATTTGGTGACGACCAATGTGAACTTCGCGAGCGTCGTCGGCACGCTGGGAACGGATTTTCCCGGGCTCACCATTTGCGCCTGGGTGAATGCCCGGAGTTTGCAGATCGGTCCCGGAGGCAACCGGATCGCAGAATGCTTCGAGACGAGTGGCAAGAATGGATTCGATTTCGTGCATAACGCCGCCGGCCAGTTGAGCCTCAGCATCAACCAATTCCCGGATAATTTGCCCACCTCCATTGGGGGCATCACGGCTGAAGCCAATTTGGCGAACACCAACTGGGTCTTTGTGGCCGTGACGTGGGATCCCACCCTCCCTTCAGGGCAGGTGAAATACTACTTCGGCAACGCCGAACGGCTGGCTTGGCTCGATTGCAGCCGCACCTACGCGCCGCCGGCGCTCACTCCGAATCTCGATTACACCGGACCGCTCACGGTCGGAAATTTCGTTGCCGCCATTGCCAATCGCAACACCATTGGCTCGAATAGTCGCCAGTTCCGCGGTTTGATTGACGAGGTGCGGGTTTATACCAACGCCTTGACGATTCAGGAGATCCAGCAGGCCCAGTTGAATGACAGCGTCCCTCCG
Source organism: uncultured Bifidobacteriaceae bacterium (assembly GCA_964456685.1). Classification (GTDB taxonomy): domain Bacteria; phylum Verrucomicrobiota; class Verrucomicrobiia; order Limisphaerales; family JADLHS01; genus CAYWCK01. The sequence goes on from CAYWCK010000227.1 coordinate 7,195, forward strand.
GTTCCGGTCACGATCATTTCCCATCCCGTGGCCACCGCGATTGTGCATGTGGGACAAACCCCAACCTTTAGCGTCCTGGCTACCGGTGCGGCGATTGTCACGTATCAGTGGCAAACCAACAACGTGGACGTGCCCGGCGCTACCAACAGCCAGTTTACTTTGACGGAAGTCACAGCGGCCGACGACGGAATGACGGTACGTGTAGTGGTGGACAACGCCGCGACGCCAGATCCCGGTCTCACCAGCAACAGTGCCGTAATCACTGTGGTTCCGGAGGATTTCCACAAAATCGCCGTGTCTTTCTCGGAAGGCGCTGGCGCCGTCACCGCCAACCAGGGCAATCTGTCCGGTCACGGTCAACTCCAGGTGAATAACGGTTACCCGACGTTCTCCTCCAAGGTGCCGGTGGGACCGTTTGCGCCCGGGGCCAGCTACAACCGGGCCTCGCTTGATATGGGAATTGTCTATGCCGGTCAGGGTAATCGCGCGGTGGATTTTACCAACAAATTCGGCGCGCCGGCGACCAGCACCCTCGGAAGATTGAGCGCCATGACCGTGTGCGGTTGGCTCAATTCCGCCCACACGAATGCTGGCTCCGGTGGAAACCGCATCGTTTACGCTTTGGACTTCCCGGGCGGCCAGGGAGCGGGATTCGATCTCGTGCATCTTAATGATGGCAGTTTGCAGCTTGGAGTGAATCAATTCCCCAACGGCATGCCCACCAGTTCAACCGGCAAGATCACCTCGGACCCCAGTGGGGGAAACGCGAACTGGGTATTCTTCGCGGTCACCTATGACAGCGCGGCGGCGACCGATCCGGTCAAGTTCTATTTCGGGAAGCCCGATACCCTCGCGACTTTCGATTCCGCGATCACTTACACGAACAGCCGCGGGGTGATCTATCCCTCCGGTTCTTTGACGCTCGGCAACTTTAGTTCGGGTGTCGCCGCTCGCACCGCCACCGGGACTGGCAGTACGGGTACGCGCATTTTCCGCGGGTTGATGGATGAGGTTCAAATTTGGAACAAGGCGCTCACGCTGACGGAAATTCAGGCGGCACAGGTGGCGCCTTCGCTGCCGCCGTTGCTGCTGCTTTCCCCGCAGACCTCCAACGTAGTGCTGTCTTGGGAGTCAACTATCAGCCTCCAACTCCAGTCTCGCACTAATTTGAGCGGAGGCACATGGAACAGCGTGACGAATGATCCGGCGGTTTCTGGGAACATTCACACGGTGGTTCTGCCCGCGAGCGAGGCGCAGGAGTACTTCCGGCTGAGTCCGCCGTGACCATCGCCGGCGAGCCAAACTCGCTGAACTCATATTCCAGCCTGCCCTTCGACATTGTCCGTCGGGGGCAGGCTCACTACACTCGCACTGCATGGAAACGCCATGGTGAATTCCCAGAAACTACTGCTGGCGGGATTTCTTTCGGGCAAGTCGCGCGCTCGAATCCGGTGGGTGGCGCTTGCCGGTTGGTTGATCGGCTCG
>CAYWCK010000228.1:0-8668 GCA_964456685.1 uncultured Bifidobacteriaceae bacterium
ATGAATCGGACGCCAACATGAAGGCAAAACTTCATCCGGACAAATCCAATTTCCCCCAGAGTGACTCCGGTGGCAGTGAGTTGACTTCCGCTGGGGTCCGTCGTTAGGGTCGCGCGGGAATCATCACTGTCCGGTTAAAACCCCTGGTAAATCGGGCTGATTGTCGAGGTCATACATAATCGTTGGCGGTGGTGTTTGCGAAAGGGCCTGTAGAATGGGCGTTTTCTCGAACAGGGTAAGGCTGAGAATCTGTAGAATTGTGTAGAGGCTGGCGGGCAGCCGCAGGCGCTTCTTGAGGATGGCGACGAGCAGATAAACGCTGATGGCGATCCAGACTTGGACGCGCACGGCGTTGTCCGAGGTGCCATAGAACGCTTGGATCCGCAGATGTTGCTTGATCCATTTGAAAAACAGTTCGATGCGCCACCGGCAGCGGTAGAGTTGCGCGATGGTCAGCGCCGGTTCGGTAAAGTTGTTGGTGAGAAACACCAGCGCCTTGCCGGTCTGTGGGTCGCGAAAGCCAATGCGCCGAAGCGGATCGGGATAGTCGCGCCGGACATAGAAGCCCGTCAGGATGACGGTCTGATCGAAACGCAAGCCCGTGGCCTTGTCCACCGGGCGCGAGTAGCGGCGCTGGCAACGGAAGTTGTGTTTGGCCCGCGTGACGAAGAAAGCCGAGCTGGTGTGGAGCCGATGCAAACGTATGAAGTCCAGATAGCCACGATCCATGATGTAGAACGAGCCCGCCTCGTAGCTGAGTTCGTCGAGGATGTTCACCTCGTGGACCTTGCCCGGCGTGAGAATGACCACCGTGGGAAAGTTGCCGCGCAACGTCAGCAGGGTATGCAGTTTGATGGCGGCCTTGTGGCGGCGGAACTTGGCCCACGGAAAGAGCGACAGACACAAATCGATGGTGGTCGAGTCCAACGCATAGGCCGCCTGTTTGAGTTCGACGCCGAAGGGTTCGTCGGCATAGAGCGCGGAAGCCTGCTCGATCAGGACGTGGGCGAAGTCGGCGAAGATGCGCCAGTCGCGTTTCTCGTTGGCATCGGCCAGGGTGCTGCGGGCGACCGTCTGACGGATGCCGCTGTGATAGAGTTTGGGGCCGACCGCCCCGAGACAAGTCGTGATGTCGCGCAAGCTCTCGCGATAGGTCAACTGGGCGAACGCCAGGACGAGGAACTGCTCGTAGGTGGGCAGCGCGCGCACGCGATGGTTGCCGCCGTAGCGGCGGACACACTTGGCGAATTCGTATTTGGGCAGTTCGTCCATGAGCTGGGCGAACACGGTGCGGCCTTCGTTCATGCTGGGCTTTCTCCGCGGTTGAGCGGAGGAAAACCGTGCGAAAGAGCCGTTGGAAAATGAAATCGAAAAAAGTTATGACCACTGTTTCAGGCCCGTTTTATCAAGACGCAATCAAGGTTGGTTCAATTTTAACCGGACACTAGTGAGCCGCTATAACGGTTGAGTGACCAAGCGCGTTGCGAGCCGAGCGGGCCAATCTCCGCAGGCCGCGGCGATGCCGGTCAGAAACCCTGTTGGTTGAAGCGGAAGTAGAGCTTGATCTTGCCCTTGTCCTTCCAGGTGCTGGCGGGATTCGAGCCGCTGCTGCAATCACCCAGTTCACGGTAATTGTCCGGGGCGGGCGCGCCGGGCGAATAATCGGGCATGCGCATCCATTCGGCGTGGCCATCCGCCGCCGTGGCGGTGATGCCGCCGTTATGCCGGCGGAACTGTTGCCAGCCGGGCGGTTGATTCCACGAGAGCAAGACCGGGTTCGCCATGCCGCCTGGCCGGACATTGGCCAGATCTCCCGGGCCTTTCTCCATGATCATCCAGTAGATTGAAGTTTTCCGCATGTGGGCGGTGCGTATCGGCGCGGGCAGATCGTTGGTGTCCGTCAAAATATGGCGGTTACCCATGTAGTGCAGTTGATAGACCCAATTCGATACGACCCCGCGCTCCGCCGGACACATATAGACCTTCGGCTGACCGATGGTCGCGCCGGCTTCCTGCTTGCCACCCATGTTGGCCAGCAATTGCATCGGCCAGCCGCTGGCATCCACAACACTGCCGGCGCCCGTGCCACCACCGTTGACCCGGTTGCCGTAGGGAAACTCGTCCCGGGCGTCACCCACATAAACCATCGCCGCGATGCCAATCTGCCGGCAGTTGTTCATGCATTGGGTGGTGAAGGCGCGCATTTTGGCCCGTGTCAGCGCGGGCAGCAACATCGCGGCTAAGATCGCGATGATGGCGATCACGACCAACAGTTCGATCAACGTAAACGCACACCGGCGGCTCGTGCTTGGGGACCATCGCATAGGCAAAAATCGGTTGCGGCTTTCGGGCGCAAACTAGTTCGGTTCCGAAAAATTTGAAGCCTGCAAATGCTTGTTTCCCGTTTAGACAGGATGCTCTCGATCCCGTCCCCCGCGCCATTTCACGGCGGATCCAGTTTGATGATGCGATTCACCGGGTCGTAAATGATGCGCTTGCCCGGCGGCGGCGTGGGCAATCGCGGCATGCCCCATTTACGCACCAGCTCCTCCATGGTTTCCGGCCCGTCCCGTTGCTCGAAAATTTTGCGGGCGAGTTGCTGGTTGTAAGCTTGAAGAACTTCTGCGGTGGCCAGCTCGCCCCCGCGCAATTGGATCGTGGGTTTGGGCGGTTCGATGCCGCTCCGCATCGCCACGGCTTGCGCCACGCGTGCCTTCTCCTGCGCGTCCGGGGGCGCTGTCGCGTCCACGGGGGCGGCGTCGGCCGGCTTGGGCGGGGGAGCCTTGTTTTCGCCACAGCCCCCGGCCAACAAGGCCAGGCCAGCCAGGATTGGGAGGAGTAATTTCATTTGAATCTGTCGCCCGCTGAACTTGCGGGTGACCTGCGCTGAAGTGGATGATTCATTCATGATTCCAGGCATGTGATTTAAGGTTCGCTTGCCTCCACTTGCAGTGGTGGTGGGTCGCCTTGATCGAACCCGGCGCGTCGTTGCGCGGATAAGGTCGGCCTGCCATCAACACCAGTGGTGGGCACGCGACAAACTACGCAGAGAGCGATCCGCGTCAAAAGGATCCTGTCAGCCAGCCCCGCAAACGTGGGCGGTCAACTTATGGCAATTTGGGGGCCGGTCGCATCCGCGGCGCCGGCGTGCCGAGCGATTCTCGTTCCTTAAACTCGGGCATGATCTGGCAGTTGGCGGGACTGACCATGCCGCTCTCGAGCATCTCGAGGACCGCGGATGAAATGCGCTTCGCCATCGTGTCCGAATTCTGAACGTAACTCGAGACGCTCGGCACCATGGTGTCGAGAAACGCTTCGTAGTCTCGCGCGATCACCGAAACATCCTCCGGTATGCGCAGACCGCTGCGCATCAGGTGACCCATCACCGTGAGCACATACACCGCGCGCGACACGAGGATGGCCGTGGGCGGTTCGCGACGCCGGATCAGTGCGTTGAGCTTGTTCAGTAAATCGGTAACCGAGCCGTCGTGCCGGACCACGCTCGCCTGGATATCCTGGCGATTGCTGCGCGCGACCCCTTCATGAAAACCCAGCTCGCTTTCGAGATCACCCGCGAAGCCGGACTCCGGATTCAACAGCACGAACCGGGTGTGGCCGCGGGCCAGAAACATGCCGACCGCGTGCCGGCACATTGCGCGATAAGCCTTGTCCACAAAGGGTAAATCGACGCCCGGATGCCGCGAACCAACGATGACGCACGGCAGCCGGCGCTTCGCGAACCAACGTTGCATCGCCTGGGTGGAATTGCTCAACACCCAGCCGACCGGCTGCAACTGTTCGAGCAACCGTTCGAGATTCGTCGTCATCACCCGGCCGTAGGCGGCGTGATTGGAATGCATCTCCAGATGGTAGCCGCCTTTCTCCAGCGCCTCGCGCAATTCGTGCAGCCAGAAAGCATCAAATGGCAGCCGCGTTTTCATCGGCACCTGCGTCAGCAACAACACGCGTCCGCTGATACTCGGCGCCGTTTTCGCCCGGCGCGCCACGATCTCGCGCGGCTTGCCCTGGCTCGACCGGATCAGTCCGTTACGTTGTAATTGTTGCAGCGCGCGGCGCAGCGTCATGCGGGCGATGTGCAACTGCCCGCACAACTCGTGTTCGCCCGGCAGCCAGCGATGCCATTCGCCCGCCTGAATCCGTTCGGTCAAGATGGCAGCCGTTTGGGAGACGAGGGAAAGTTTTTGCGGAATCCGATGCATGGCAATGACGTTCGCTGATCGTTCAAACTTGGCTAAACGGTGTACAATCTTCGCGCCGACTGCAAGTGCCGGTGTCGTCGGCGTTGCGGGCGCATTGCCGGAACGCGCCGGCGGTCCGGCGATTCCGACCCAGTTGGGGGCCGGTGGCGCAATGCCCGGCGCCCGCCCGCAGGCTTGACTCTCCGTGCGCACCGGACATTTTCGACGCATGAAACCAAACCACGCACTTTCCCGCCGTTCGTTCGTGCAGTCTCTTGGACTCGGCTCCGCCGCGCTGACCATGGCCGCGACTGGCCATGCTGCTGAAAAGGTTATCCAAGGATTCGAAAAGGAGAAACCGGCCGCCGATCCGTCCAAGGATTGGAAACCGGTTTCGGATCGCAAGATCCGCGTTGGCCTTGTCGGCTACGGCGTTTGCAAGTTCGCCACGGCGTTTGGTTTTCAAAATCATCCCAATGTTGAGGTCGTCGCGGTCAGCGACATTGTGCCGGATCGTTGTGCCGAACTGGCCAAGGTCGCTAAATGTTCCAAGACCTACGCTTCCTGCGAAGACCTGAACAAAGACGACCGGATTGAAGCCGTATTCATTGCGACGGATGCCCCGAGCCATGCGCGACTGGCGATTGATGCGATGAAACGTGGCAAACACGTCGCGTCGGCGGTGCCCGCGGTTTACGGTTCGCTCGAAGATGCGGAGGCGCTGTTCAAGGCCGTCAAGAGCACCGGTCGCAAGTACATGATGTTCGAGACGTCCTATTTTCATCCCGACCTCTATGCGATGCGCGAAATCTACCGCGCCGGCGGCTTCGGCAAATTGCTCTACTCGGAGGGCGAATATTTTCACTACATGCCGACGCCGATTGATTCCTACAAAGGCTGGCGCATCGGGCTGCCGCCGCAGTTTTACCCGACGCACTCAAATGCTTATTATGTTGGCGTGACGGGTGGCAGCTTCACCGAGGTTTCCTGCATGGGGATGCCGAGCAAGATTGATTACCTCCAGCCCGCGAACAACGTTTACAAGAATCCGTTCGGCACTGAGATCGCCATGTTCCGCACCAGCGAAGGCGGCATGTCGCGCATGGCCGTGAGCTGGGATTCCCCTGGCAACGGCGGCGAAATGGGCCGCATCCGCGGACAGACCGGCTCGTTTTACAACAACAAGTACGATGGCTTGGAAGCGAACACGAAGGAATATCAACGTCCGCCGCTCCCTCCCAGCGTGCAACCCGGTGGCCACGGCGGTTCGCACGGTTACCTGATGAACGAATTCGTGCTCTCGATCCTCCAGGACCGCACGCCGCTGGTGGACGTGGCGCAAGCGCTCAACATGACTGTCGCCGGCATCGTCGCCCATAAATCGGCGATGAAGGGCGGCGAACTCTTGAAGATTCCGCAGTTCAAACTCTAGCCGCGCTGCGTGGAAATGACGAATGACAAAGCCCGAATGTCGAAAGAATGTTCAAATGACGAATGCCCAACATCTGTTCAACAATTTGCTGGTGCGACCCGTTTGTTCATTGGCAGTTCGTGAAATTTGGTGCTGTGTGATTTCGCGCTTGGGGATTCGGGCTTCGGATTTCTTTCGTCATTTGTCATTTGTCATTCGTCATTGTCTCCGATCCGTGTCCATCGATGCTCATCCGTGGTTAATTTTTTTCCTTTTGGCGTGCCTGCTCCTGCCTGCCGCCGCCAAACCCGCTCCGCCGAACGTCATCATCGTCCTCACCGACGATCAGGGTTATGGCGATCTTGGCTGTCACGGCAATCCGGTTCTAAAAACACCCAACCTCGACCGGCTTCACGACGAGAGCGTTCGCTTCACTGACTTTCACGTCGCGCCGATGTGCACGCCGACGCGCGGGCAACTGCTCACCGGTCGCGATTGTCTCGCCAACGGCGCGATGAATGTCAGCAGCGGGCGCACGATGCTTCGCGCGGAATTGCCAACCATTGCCGACATCTTCGCCGCGAATGGCTATCGCTGCGGGCAGTTCGGCAAGTGGCATCTCGGCGATAATTATCCGTATCGCCCGATGGACCGCGGTTTTCACGAAGCCATCTGGTATCCGTCGTCGCACATCGGCAGCGCGCCGGATTATTTCGGTAACGACTACTTCGACGACACCTATAACCACAACGGTCGCCGCGAAAAATTCTCCGGCTATACGACGGACATTTTCTTCGGCGAAGCGATTAAGTGGATGCGCGCCCAAGCTCAGGCGAAGAGACCGTTCCTCTGCTATCTCCCCACGGCCGCCGCGCACGCGCCGTTGTTTGTGCCGGAGAAATATCGCCTGCCGTACAAGGATCAGAAAGGAAACGTCGCGCGCTTCTTCGGCATGATCGCGAACATTGACGAGAACATGGCGAAGCTCGACGACTTCCTGCGTGAAACCGGGCTGCGGGAGAACACGATTTTGATTTTCATGACCGACAACGGTGGCACGGCCGGCGTGCCCGTTTACAACGCCGGCATGCGCGGCAAGAAAATCGCGCTGTACGATGGCGGCCATCGCGTGCCGTGCTTCGTTCGTTGGCCCGCCGGAAAACTGCGTGCGCCCGGCGACATCGCGGAGCTGACCGAAGTTCAGGATATTTTGCCGACGCTGGTCGAGCTCTGCGGCGTCCGTCCGCCCCGCAAGACGGCCTTCGACGGCTTGAGCCTGGCGGGATTGCTGCGCGGCAGTCAGTCGCAACTGCCGGATCGCATGTTGGTGGTGCAATTCAGCCGCATGGAGAAACCCGCGCCCACCAAGGGCGACGCCGCGGTGCTGTGGAAACGCTGGCGGCTGGTGAACGACAAGGAACTCTACGATCTCTCCGCCGACGCTTCGCAATGGGCCGATGTTTTCGCCCAACACCCGGACGTAGTCGCGAAGTTGCGCGCTCATTACGACGGGTGGTGGCAGAAAGTTTCCCCGCGCGTCAACGAACACGGCGCGATCATCGTCGGCAACAAGGCGGAGAATCCGTTGCAACTTTCGCCCGCCGACTGGGACGATTCGTTTCTCGACCAGGGCACGCAAATCCGCAATGGCCTTCGCCGCAACGGCTATTGGAACATCAACGTCGCACGCGCCGGCAATTACGAGATCGAACTCCGCCGCTGGCCGCGCGAAGAGGATGTCGAGATGACCGCGCCCATCGCGCCGCGCGCCGATTACGATGGCGAAGCGCGTCCCGGTGTGGCGTTGCCCATCGCCAGCGCGCGATTGAAGATCGGTGAACTCGATCAGTCCAAGCCTGTCGCCGCATCGGACAAAGCGGTGAAGTTCGCCACCAAGTTGAAAGCCGGGCCGGCTAAACTGGAGACGTGGTTCAGTGATTCGGCCGGCAAGGAAATCAGCGGCGCGTACTATGTTTACGTCGAAAGGAAATAGTCGCTTTTGCTCCGTGTGCTTGCTCAACCCGGTTGCTGCCTGATTGATCGAATGAAGTTTTTGCGCCTGCTCCTGCTGATCTTCGTTGTCGGGCGCGCAGCCTTCGCCGCAACGCCTGGTTTGTATCCAGCGTCGCCCGGTCCTTTCACCCAGATCGCGCGCAAAGGCCAGCCCGCCGCGCAAATCATGCTTCCTGCGCAGCCGACGAAGTTGGAAACTTTTGCCGCGAGCGAACTGCAAAATTATCTCGCGCGGATTTCGGACGCCCGATTGCCGATCGTCAAGGAAGGTGAACGAACCGCGCATCGCCGCTCAATTTTCCTGGGCCGCACCGCGAAAGCGGCGGCTGCGGGCGTCGTGTCGGCTGAGGCGTTGATGGGGCGCGACGGTTTCACGATTCGCAGTGTGTCCGGTGGATTGATCGTTCAGGGGCGCAATGACCTTGGCACGCTCTTCGGCGTTTACGAATTGTTGGAGCGCCAGTTCGACGTGCGCTGGTTCGTGCCGGGCGAAATCGGGGAACACATTCCCCGCCAGCCGACGTTGCGCCTGGGCAGTTGGGATTTCACCTTCAAACCGTCCTTCCGTGTGCGGCGCGTTGGCGAAGGCGAATGGTCTTTGCACCAGCGGATGAATGCCTACGTGTCGGTGGTCGGGCGCAGCGTGGGCGTGAATTGGAAGTGGCATTTCCACACCTTCGCGCTCTTGATGCCGCCGGAGGAATACTTCGCGACGCATCCCGAATACTTCGCGCTGGTCAAAGGCGAACGCAAAATCACCGACAGCAAAACGCACGGCAATCAACTCTGCACCTCCAATCCGGAAGTCGTCCGCGAGATCGCTCGCAAAATGATCGCCACGCTCGACGCCGAGCCCGACATCGAAATCATCGCGCTCTCCCCCAACGACGGCGATGGCTTTTGCGAATGCGCCAACTGCCGCGCGCTCGACGAGCCGGGGCGTGATTGGTTCGCCCGTTACTCGCAGCGGTTGGCAACGTTCAACAATCAGGTGGCGCGGCTCGTCGCAGCGAAACATCCGCGTGTGCTGATCAAGGTGGGCGCT
>CAYWCK010000229.1:0-7092 GCA_964456685.1 uncultured Bifidobacteriaceae bacterium
GATCCACGGTCTCAATCTCCGGCCAGAATGGGAATCCACGGTCGGCGATCACCAGGGCGTTGGTGTGCCGCACGCGAGCCAGCAAAGATAACAAAGCAGGGTTAAGGATGCCGGAAGTCAGCATGATATTTTGAAAACGCTTTCGTGGGTCAACGGCATTTCTTTCGCCGCAAACACCGCAAGCGCAAGCTCTCAAATCCCATCGGGAACTCAACGCGAAATTGGGCGCGCGGCCAAGTGCAACTCTTCGAATGCAATACCGAACCGTTGTGTTAGTAGTGCACGCGGAAGTACTGCTGCGGCCCGGTCATCGGCACATTGTGCGGGCTGGTGGCATTCGGCACCGGTGTCCACGGGCCCAGCAGATTCGTTTTGGCTTCCAAAGTTGCCGTTCCCAACCAAGACAAGGTGAGCCCATTCTGCCCTTGGATGATGTTAATTCGAGGCTCGCACAGGACGGTTACACTGAAGGTGCAGCTATTGGATTGCCCGGCCAGACTGGTGGCCACGTTGGTTACGATGGTTGTCCCATTCGCGAAGAAACTTCCCGATGGCGGAGTGGATACAACCGGCACATTGGTGTCGTAAGTCGAGTGAGCAGTGACGACGAAATTCACAATCGCCCCGTTGTTGCTCTGACAATTTACAACGATGTTGGAGAGACAACCAATGATCACGGGAGACGGATCCAGTACCGTGAAGGTGAAATTGCTTTCGCCGATGTTGCCGTTGTAATCCTGAACCATGAGGGTAATCGTGTGAACGCCGGGCGGCACCAGCGTAGCCGCTCTTGGCGTCTGCGTCGGTGTGGTTGGTTGCTGATCACAATTATCCTGAACCGTCGAACTGCCCGCGATGTTCGGCGTTGGCACGAAGCCCGGTGTGTTGGGATAATCATCCACCGATGCAGTCGTGTTGCCCACGGTGCTGTTGATGGTCGGCGGCAGGACATCTCCGAAGTAAAAGCATGCCGGATGACCGTAGGAGTCATACTCCGCCCAACCATAAACGTAACAGCCAAACAGGCCGTTGGGATTAGTTACAATGTGCGCCCCGGGTGAGACCAACGCCCGAGCGTAGGAATAGCCAGTAGCACCGATGGCTAAGAATGGCCCGGCGATGGGTGCACCATCCACTAACGTACCGCCGATGATGCCGCTCTGCGCGATTACCGTGATATAATTGGTGGGGAAGTCATTCGTGGGCGTGCAGACGCGATAACTGTTCGCGTAATGGCGCACCGCTTGGACCGTGAGCATGAATGGATCGGCGTTGGTATTCCCGTCCCAGTCGCCACTGTTGGCGAACTGGGTGAGCATGATCGGCTTGGACGACGTGAAATGAGCACCCGCGGCAACCGGTCCGCGAATCGACTGGCCACGGTTCAACGTCGTGATGAAGGCACCATTGAGATAAGTGTCAGTGTTATCGTACGCGGCCAGGAGACTGAAAGTGTCGCCGCCGGAGCGCGTTGCCAAGGGTGCTGTATAGAAGTCGTTGCCCCACGTGTTGACCGGCAACATCTGCTCCACAAGATAATCGCAAAACCATTCGGTCTCGCTGGGCATGTTGGCGCAACGATGGCTGCCGAAAACAGCAATGGGCTTGTCGGACTTGATCAACGTGCCAGTGAGATCCGCCGGAGCGTCGTTGGTGTTGCGCAGCTGGTAAGCATCTCCCGGTTGCAAGACCAGGTTGTAAGGGACGCCCGCCGGGTGTCCCCCGGTGGCAACGGAAGGGGTGATGGTAACCACCGTATTGCTATCGCTCGCCACAATAGCGAATTGGGTTCCGTTCAACGGCGGCACACCCACGTGCAGATTGGGCGCACTCTGCACCACGTATTCCGTGCCGATCACGGAAGCGTTCAACGCCAAATAACTATCGGTGGTGAACTTGGCGTGGTTGAAGGCCTGTATGCCGATGGGGTTGGACGCCAGCACGTGGATGCCCTTGTTCGTAACACCATCGTTCAAATCACCGAGTTCGAGCAACCGCGGCAGCGGCACTGTCGTCCATTGCGCGGCCGGAATCACGATATTGGTGCTCAAGCCGACGCCGGGCGCCGTGATGGCAACAACCGTCCCCGCCGGCCCGTGCACGCAGAAGCTCAGGCGAGCGGGATTATCGGAATCGGGCGCATAGTTGCCCGGGAAGGTCAGCCAATACTCGCGACCTTCGCAATCCAGATCGCAGCGCTCGCGGTCGGTAATAATCGAAACGCGGTAATCCTCCACCTCACCCACCGGCCCTTGACCGGTGAAATCCAGAATCGAAGTCTGCGTCGTAAAGCGGAAACGGGCGAACGTAATGCCCTTGCGCGCGGTGGCCGGCACGGTGAAGGACAAATTGTTGACTCCACCGCTGATGACCAGGCCGTTGAAGATGCGCTCATTCGCTTCCACCCAGGTGCCATTACCGTCAAAATCAATCCATGCCGTGAGGAAGCCGGTGACGGACGCGCGGACCTGCACTGTCGCAAGCACACCGGGAATCAACGGGCTGGTGAAGGTCACGCCATCCTCGTCAGGGCCGTTCAGGTCATCGCCCAAGGCGCTGGCCTCCGGCTGGCCGTCCGGTTCCGTGTCCACGCGGAATCCGAGGTAGATATCTGAACTGTAGGTATGCCGAGCGCCGTTCACCGCTAGGAGTGTCGGATACGGCTCCGGCGCGTCGCCATAATCCAGGCTCTGGCTGATGTTCACCTGATAATCCTCGACCTCACCATCGCTGGCGGCACCCGTGAAGTTCAACGAGCGCGCACTGCTGAGCCGGAAACGGGCGAATGAATTGCCCAACGACGCACCTGCGGGAACACTGAACGAGAGATTGTTGACCCCGTTCGTCACCACCCGGTCACTAAAAATTTGCTCCGCCGCGTCCGCCCAATCACCATCCCGGGTGAAGTCCAGCCATGCATTCAGGTAAGCTCCATTAGCCCCCGGCGGCAGGGTGACGTAAACCTGAATCGTGGCCGTCCCCCCGGGAGCGATGCCACTAAGGAAAGTTATCCCGTCCTCATCGTCGGGGCCAACAGCAGGAAGATTGTCGTCGCCTTTCGCGTTGGGATCCGGCTGACCATCCGTTTCACCATCCACCACGGTGCCGAGACAAAAATTGTTCGAGAAGGAATGCCGGGCGCCGTTCTGCGCCAGCAACGTCGGATACGGACTCGGCGTGTCGCCATAATCCAGCGCCGCCGACAGCGTTACCTGATAATCCTCCACTTCACCTTCCGTCGCAGAGCCGGTAAAACCGATCTTGCCATTCGTATTCAAACGGAAGCGCGCAAAGCTCCCGCCGCCCGAAGCCGACCCCGGCACGGCAAAGCTGAGATTATTCGTGCCCGGGATTACCGTCGCATCCGCGAAAATTTGTTCGCCCGCATCCGCCCAATCACCGTCGCGATTGAAATCGAGCCACGCATTCAATCGGGCGGTGCTCTGCCCCGCCGGCAATGTGCAAACCACCCGCACGCTTGCATTCGAACCCGCCACCAAGGCGCTGGTAAAGGTGACGCCGTCCTCGTCATCCGCGTTCGAGGGATTTATATCATCGCCCGTGGCCGCAGTATTCGGCTGCCCGTCCGGTTCGCTGTCAATTACGGCGCCGAGGCGATAGTTGGCGACGAGCCGATGGCGGGCACCGTTCTGGGAAAGCAACGTGGGATAATTGTTGGTCGGGGCGTCGCCGAAATCCATCGGCTCAGCAATCCCAACACGGTAATCCTCAACCTCGCCATCCGCCGCCAGCCCGGTGAAAGTGGCCACCCCGGCGCTGCTCAACCGGAAGCGGGCGAACGTTGCCCCGATGGTCGCTCCGGCCGGCACGTTGAAGGTCAGCACGTTGACTCCCGCGCTGACCACGCGATTGCTAAAAATGCGATCCGTTGTCTGCGCCCAACTGCCGTCGGCATTGAAATCCATCCAGGCATCCAGCCGCGGTGCACCGGTCGCCCCGGCCACTGTCACCTGAATGGTCGCGGTCTGGCCGGGGACAATCGCGCTGACAAATACGACTCCGTCTTCATCGTCATTCGCCGAATTGTCATCACCCAGGGCAAGCGAGTTCGGAATTCCGTCGTTCTCCGTGTCGCGGAGTGAACCCAAAAGCGGACCAGTGGCGGTATGGCGCGCGCCATTGCTGTTGACCAGCGTCGGATACGGCGCGGGCGCGTCGCCAAAATCCAACGATGATTGCGCCAGGAGCTGGGCGCCGGAAACGCCCAGCAGCAGTAGCAGTAAAGCCACCAAGAGGGCGCCACTGGCGCCGGGGAATCGTAACTTCGGTTTCATAGCCATTCCGCTGGGTTGCCCGGCCCGCACACGCGGGTCGGAAGGATGTTCGGCGTTGAAAGGGGTTTAATCATACCAGTCAATACGAGTGCTCAATCTGCCCGGCATCGGCCGGGATCGGATAAGCCAGTGTCAAGGTGAGGTTCGCGCTGATCGCCTGAGCCGCGGAACTAAACAGATCAATATCAATGCCCGCAATACCGACGCCCAAGAGGGTGTCATGCGCGCCCTCCCCGATCGCTTCCACAATCGTGTCCAAACCCTGCTGGAAGCTTTGGTCGAAGATGTAAGTATCGCTGTCGCTGCCGCCGACGAGCATGTCATTGCCGCCATTGCCGCGCAGCGTGTCCTCACCATCGCCGCCATAGAGGTTGTCATCGCCGGACCCGCCGTAGAGTTGATCGCTACCGCCCAAGCCGTAGAGGTACACCTGCCCCGTGAAGGCCGAAGCATCCATCAAATTATTGCCCGCGCCGCCCGTGAGTTGAACGCGTTGGATATCCGTCAAAGAATCCAGTTCGCTTCCGGACAGGTCCGTGATGGTCAAAGTGGCTGTGGTCAGCGAAGTGCTGGCCAGAACAAAGTCTGCATCGCGGCTTTCCACAATAAAGTTGTTCCCTGCGCCGCCGCTGATCGTGTCACTGCCCTGGCCACCGATGAAGCCGTTATCCAAGGCGTTGCCAGTGAGGGTGTCGTTGCCATCACCACCAATGATGTATTCCATGCCCGCGCCACTGGTGAACGTGAGCTTTAGGTTGGTCGCGTGGACGACCTGCTGCGTGGTCAAAGAAAGATTAACGCTCACACCCACAGTCGTGGTTTCGGAGAAATCCAGCAGATCCAAGCCGTTGGCCGGACCAGCTAGCTCGTCAACCACGTCTTCGCCCAAGAGCTCGTCCACGTCGAAGCGATACGTGTCATTGCCCGTACCGCCGCGTAAGAGGTCGTTGCCCGCGCCACCGATGAGAATATCGCTTTGGGTGCCGCCGATCAGGAGGTCGTTACCACCCATGCCATTGAGAATCACCTGGCCCAACGTGAAGGCGGATGCGTCAATCGTGTTCACGCCAGCACCACCGGTAAGTTCGGCGCGCTGGATGTTGGTCAAGGTCTTGCCCACTCCGCCGATGGTCAACGCGACGTTGGTGAGCGTCATGTTGGCGTTGGCGGTTTCGACGATCGTGTTCGTGCCACCCATGCCGTTGATCGTATCGGCGCCCGCACCACCGGTGATGCGGTTGTTCAGCGAGTTCCCGGTGAGATTGTCGGCGCCACTGCCACCAATGACGTTTTCGATTTCCTCCGCCAGCGGCCCCGGAACGCTGGTGAGGAAAATCTGGAGTTCGCCGGCAACCACGTTCTGAACCGCGGCCAAAACGGACAGATTGATCGTCACCGCCGCGCCAAAGGCGGAGAAGTCTAGCGTGTCAATGCCCTCACCCGCGGCCACAATATCCGTGTCCAGCGAACCATCCGGGCGGAACACAAAGAGATCATCCCCGGCATCGCCTTGCAGGAGATTCAGGCCCGGGCCACCCATCAGGATGTCGTTGCCGTCGCCACCAATCAACGCGGCCGTACCGGTGTAGAGTGTGGCATCCAGGATGTCATCCCCACTGCTGCCATACAGGTAAACGAGTTCAATCGAGGCAAAAGTCAGACTCGCAGCGGAGGTGCCGCTGCCATCCGTGAATGTGATGCCGGAATTTGTGAGCTTCAATGTCCCGGGACCTGGCGCGACACTCGTCACCGTGTCACTGCCACCCTGCCCGTCCACCGTCAACGCACCGGCGCTCCAGCCGCTCACATCGAACGAGTCGTCCTGCGGGCTGCCCTTGAGAATGGCAATCTCAATGCTCGTCAACGCGTCTCCTTCCGTGACGGTTTCATCTGGCGGGGCGGGGTTCGGGTCGTTCTGTACGATGACCAGCAAGTTGTTCTGGATGAAGAAATCGACGTCGCCAATTGCCAGGCTCAAATCTTCCACGAGCGTGTCCGTGCCCGCGCCGCCGTCAATTACGTCGTTGCTACGATTGCCGGTGAGCGTGTCGTTGCCCAGACCACCCCGCAGGATATCAAAACCGGCACCGCCAATCAGTTCATCCTTTCCATCACCACCGGTGAGCAAGGTGTCACCGGTGAAGGCAGCGGCATTCAGTTTGTTATCACTTGGGCCGCCTGTCAGGGTGGCGGACTCGATCGAACTCAAAGTGAAGTTGCTCACTGGCGGTCCCGCCGCCGGGGTGACGGTTAAAGCCACATCGCTCAGCAGGAAGTCTGCGTCCGCCGCCCAAACCAGAGTGTCGTCTCCGCCGCCGCCGTTGAGGCTGCCGGAGCCGGTCCAACCCGTCAGGGTGAACGTGTTGCTGCCCGCGCCTCCGACCAGATTTGCGACCTCAATGTTGTTGAGCGTATCCACCTCGCCGGTGCTGCGGGTGAGGCTGCTGTTTGTCAGCGTAAAGTTCGTGTTGGCCGTTTCGTTGATCGTGTCCAGCACACCATCGCCGCCGTTCAAATTGTCGTTCCCTTCGCCGCCGTCGAGGACGTCGTTGCCCGCTTTGCCGTCCAAGATATCGTTGCCTTTACCTCCACGCAGCGTGTTGTTGTAGGCGTTGCCCCGGATCGTGTCGGCTTTGGCGCCGCCGATGATGTTTTCAATCTCGGCCTCACCACCCCCCGAATCCTGGATGGTCAGGGTCAGGAACGGCGTCACACTTTGCGCGCCGACGATGGCAATATTGACGCTGATCGAAGTATTGAGAGTGGCGGAGAAATCCAGCGTGTCGTTGCCCTGGCC
>CAYWCK010000229.1:7192-8658 GCA_964456685.1 uncultured Bifidobacteriaceae bacterium
AGGAACAGGAAGGTATCGTCCGCCGAGCCGCCGATGAGCGTGTCGTTACCTCCCAAGGTCGCCAGCGTCAACGAACGGGAATAGGCCGAGGCATTGATGGTGTTCGCCGCCACTCCGGTCAGGGTTATCTTCACCTTCTCCAACGAGCCGAGGTGGTAAGTGGCACCGTTCGCCAGGCTGATGGAAGAATCCTTGAAGAACCCGTAGAGATCCAGGAAAAGCAGCCCTTCAGCGACCGTGGCATTCTTCACGATCATGTCCGTGGCATTTTCAATCTCGAGCGAATCCGTATTGCCGTCAGCACCGAGGTAAAGCGCGCCGTCCCAATTCTTGATGAAGAACGTGTTCCGCATCCCGCCCGTCGTGATGCGAACGACTTCCACGCTCGTGAGCGAGAACGTGCTGAGTGAATCTCCCGCACTGTTTTTGTGTTCCAGCGTCGCGGAGGCGGTGGTGCCGACCAGTTCCACCCGTGAGACATCGCGCGAAGAAATGACTGTGTCCTTGCCGTAATCGCCATTGATCGTGTCGTCGTCGAGCGTGACGAAAATGATGTCATCACCCAGACCTGCTTCGATCTGATCCCGCCCCTCGTCGCCGCTGATAATGTCGTGACCAAGCTGACCGTTCACAAAGTCAGTGCCGTCGCCAGCCGAAATGGTGTCCTTGCCCGGACCGGCGGAATAGACAATGCCGGAGAGATTGTTATACGGCGGATTCGGATCGATCACGGTTACTGCCGGGATGTGGCCGGAGTCGCCCAGCAGGATATCCCAGTCGCCACCGCCGAGGATGTTGTCGTCGTCGGGATTGTTGCCAAAGGTTGGTCCACCCACATAAATAACGGCGCGGTCATAGGGGCGACCCGTGGCATCCCGCAATTCGAGGTTGATAGTCAACGGATCAACACAAATTCCCAACGTGCCAGTGTTGATGATTTGAATATTCAGCGTCTTGATCGTCTCGCCGACATCGAAGAACAGCACCGTGGTCACGGCTACAAAGTTCACGCCGGCGATGGCGGTGCCATTGAAAGTCTTTACCACGACGGCGCGCTGGTCGTAGGAGGTGGTGCGCTCAACGGCGATGGTGATCACGCCGCTCTTAACCGTCTCGGAAACACTGTAGCTCGGCTCGGTGAACTGGAAGCCGCCGGTAACTTGAAGTCGTGCAACTCCCGAACCCTTGACGCCTGCATCGATGTCGGTTGCCGCCGGAGTGGCATTGCTGATGGAGATCATGCTGCTGCGACCACCCACGATCACGTCCTGGTTAACGTTCGCCGGGACGGCGGCAACATGCGCGGAGAAGTTGTAATCGTGCGGCAAAACGAACTCCACAACGTAGTCACTCGTACTGCCGTCCGCCTTGAGATAGAGGCCCGTGAAAGTGTAGTTCCCCGTGCTGGTGACTACGGTGTTGATCGGGTTGCCGTCGCACTCATAAAGATTCACGAAGACCAATTC
>CAYWCK010000230.1:0-8638 GCA_964456685.1 uncultured Bifidobacteriaceae bacterium
CGGCGTTCATCTTGAAGATCAGCGGCGGGAAATGGCGCAAGCCCTGCCGGCTGTCGGCAAGGATCGGCAGCTTGGGATTCGCGCGGTTCACGGCGCGCAAGGTCTGCAACACGCGCGTGGTCACAACGCCGGTTTCGGGCACGTCCACTTGATCGAGCACGATCATGGCGTCCACGCGTGCGGCGAGCCGGCGGATGGAGTGCGTGAGTTTTTCCTGCACGGCGCGCGGCGCGGGCGTCCAGTTCTTGCTGTCGAGCCGGTTGAGTTCCACCGGCGGCTTGCCCGGCGTGAGCACGAGCGGTTTGCAGTAGGTGAAGGTGCGGCGCGCGGGCGACTGGATGAAATGGTCCAGGCGCACGCCGTCCTTCGCTTCCAACGCGCGCAAGAGTTCGAAGCCTTCGCCATCCACGCCGCAAAAGCCAACCGGATAAAGCTCGCCGATGCCGAGCGCGACGAGGTTGTTGAGGATGGTGCCGGCGGCGCCGGGCTGCGCGCGCACGTTGACGACGTTGTGCACCGGCAGGTTGGTCTCGATGGAAATCTCCGCGCGCTTGGGATCGATTTCCAAATAGCGGTCGAGGCAGAAATCACCGATGACGGCGAGGCGCAGCCGGCGGTAACGCGACGAGAGTTGTTGAAAGCGTTGGGGGTTCATTCAGGAATTAATTTGGTAACCGCGAAATACGCGAAAATCTTGCAATGGAGAAACACCGGATACGTCGCGATGCATTCCCTCTCCCAGCGGGAGAGGGATCAAGGGTGAGGGAGAGCGTGCCGCAGCGGCCTGATGGTTCGCCAAGCAAGAACGGTTTCCAAATTCCAGGCGTTCTCCCTCACCCCGGCCCTCTCCCGCTGGGAGAGGGAGGATCGCTCCCAGGTTGATTGCAATTGGGCAGTCGTCATAATTGCGGCGGTGGCCGCGCCGGGCGCATCGTGGTTCAGCAACTGCCGGCAAAAAGTTCATTTGCCCAATACCCGGTCGAGGAGTGCTTCGGCATCGCGGAAATCCGGAATCACCACGTGCGCACCGACGCCGAGCAGGCGCTGGTGTTTCCACTCGTCGAATTTGCCCGAGCCATTGTTGCCTTCATCGCTTGCCACGGCGACCGCGAGCCCGCCGACTTCGACGGTGTTCTGGATCTCGACGTAGCCGTCGCCGAAGGAAAGCAGTTGCGCACCGGGAATCGCGTTCTCACGCAGGATGCGATCAATAACCATCTTCTTGGAGAATTGTTTATAGTCGTCCTGCGCGCCGTAGATGTGCTTGCCGACATAGCGGGTGACGTCGAGCAACTCCGCTTCCTGCTTCACGAAAATTTCGTCCGTGCCGCTGGCGAGATACATCGGCAGACCGCGGCGCTTCAAGGATTCGAGCAGCGCGCGGGTATTCCAAACGAGCAGGTCGTCCGGCTTGATTTTGCCGGTCTTCAAGCCGCTCGTGCGATCGCGGATGCGTTCCTCGAGGCGGCGCAGGTATTCGTGCTTGTATTCGAGCGGGTCGCGCGGCGTGCCGCCGCGTTCCTTGATGCGCTCGGCGAGCTGGATCATCTGATAGATCGTCTGCTTGCCGTTGAGGCGCATGATGTCCTCGAAGCAGAGCTTGCGGCGCGCTTCCTCGGATTCGCCGGGAATCGCCGGCAGGACCTCGGCAAACATGGGCACCATGACCTCGGGCCAGCCCTGGCGGATGAGCGAGATCGTGCCGTCGAAATCGAACAGCACATGGCTGATGTTGGAACGGGGAGCAAAACCCGGGCTGAACTCAACCCGGCCACTAAACACAGTCTTTGAAAACATTTCCGCGACAGTAAAAGGATTTTTCGGTAGAAGGTCAATCATGCGACCGAACGATCCTGTAGGTCAGGCTACCAGCCTGGCGTGTAGCGCGGGCTTCCAGCCTGCGGAAAGTGCCCGTAGCAACCCGCCCGCAGGCTGGAAGCCTGCGCAACGTGACCGCCAAGATGGCTGTCCTACTGCGGCGCAGAGCCGCCGCACGTTTATAAAAACGCTCGGCGCAGTCGGTGCCGTGGCGGCTTTGACGCCCGCGGGGTTTGCCGCCGAAACAACTTCACCGGCGAAAGCCAGACTGAAGCTGGGCATGGACAACTTCGCCGTGCGCGCGATGGGTTGGAAAGCCGGCGCGTTGCTCGATTATGCGGCGTCGCTCAAGCTCGATTCGCTGTTCCTCACCGACCTGGATGCGTTCGAGAATCATGAGCCAGCTTATTTGCGCGAGGTGAAGGCCAAGGCCGAAGGTTTGGGCATCGGCATTCACCTAGGTTCATGGAGTATTTGTCCGTCGGCAAAGTGGTTCAAGAACAAATGGGGCACGGCGGAGGAACATCTCGCGCTCGGCATCCGCATGGCGAAGGACTTGGGTTCGCCGATCATCCGCATTGTGCTCGGCGGTTACGAGGAACGAAAAAGCGAGGGCGGCATCGAGGCGCGCATCGCGGAGACGGTGAAGGTGATTCAATCCTGTCGCACGCGGGCGCAGGATGCCGGCGTGAAGATCGCGGTGGAAAATCATGCCGGCGACATGCAGGCATGGGAACTCGTGACCCTCATCGAAGCGGCCGGGAAAGATTACGTGGGCGCAAACGTGGATTCGGGCAACGCGTGTTGGACGATTGAAGATCCGCTGACCAGTCTCGAAACGCTCGCGCCGTATGCGCTCTCCACCAGCCTCCGCGATTCGATGGTTTGGGAAACACCGAACGGCGCGATGGTCCAGTGGACTGCGATGGGCGATGGCTGCGTGGATTGGAAGCCGTATTTCGCGAAGTTTGCCGAAGCGTGTCCCCAAGTGCCGGTCCATATCGAAACGATTTCCGGCGGACCACGCGAGTTCGCTTATCTGAAGCCGGAGTTCTGGAAGGATTACCCGAAAGCCCGCGCTCATGAATTCGCGCGCTTTCTGGCGCTGGCGAAACAGGGCAAAGCCATACCGGCGCACAAAGGCGGCGACGCCAAGGAGCAACAGGAATTTCAAAAGGCCGACCTGGAACGCAGCATCCGCTACTGCAAGGAAACACTCGGGTTGGGGTTGAAGGCATGAGCCGGTCACTTTTCCTTTTGCGTCGCGCCGCGCTATTCGCTGGTTCGTTGCTGGTTGCACTGGTGGTCACTTCGCGCGCCGAAACCTCCCTGCAAGTGCTCGACTTGCAAAGCCGCGTCCTGAAGCATAATCCACTTGGCGATCCCGCCGCGCGTCAGATCGCGTTGTTTTTGCCGGAGGCAGCCCGGGCCGGCCAGGCGCTGCCCATCGTTTATTATCTGCCCGGTTTCGGCGGCGGATCGGACGGCGCGATCAAGGATCCATCGCGCTGGCAAATGACGAGTGAAGCGCTAGCGAAGGCGGGTTTGCCGATGATCATCGCCGTGGTGGACGCTAAAACGCGCTGGAGCGGCAGCCAGTATTTGAATTCAGCGGCGCAGGGAAATTACGCCGACTACATCTGCGACGAAGTCGTGCCACTGGTTGAAAAACATTGCCGGCTCGCGCCGGGAAACACCAATCGCATCATCGCCGGCCATTCCAGCGGCGGGTTTGGCGCGCTGCGATTGGGCATGTTTCGCCCGCGCCTATTCGGCAGCGTCGTGGCGCTGAGTCCGGATTCGTATTTTGCGATCTCGCATCGCTACCTCGTCACCAAGCCGAGCGTGACCAATTTATCGTCCGCGGAATTGAAGGCGCTGGTCACCGCACCGCCCGGCACGCCGGCGCCGAAGGACGGCGATTTGCGCTACGCGGTCGCCCTCTCCGCGGCGTATGCGCCGCGCGGACGCTGGCATCCGGGCGAGTTTGACTGGCTCTGCGACGCGCACGGCCAACCGCGCGAGGAGGTATGGCGGCGCTGGCTGGACCAAGACCCGTTGGTGATGGTGCAGAAGAACCGGCGCGCGTTTCGACCGGAACAATCCGTTTACGTCGATGGGCCAACGCAGGATTCGTACAAAGCGAACGAAGGCGCGCGGCGGATTTACGAGATTCTGCGCACGCGGCCGGGACGCAGCGCTTTTTTCGAGCCGGTCGGCCGCCACAGCGATCAAGTGCCGGAGCGATTGCAGCGCGGCCTCAGCTGGGCGATGGGCCGGTAGTAGTGAACGATTTTATTTCGGGTCGCCCTGCATGATCCACGCCTCGTTGAAACGGGCGTGTTTGATGGACTCCTCCATCGGCCGGCCGGCGGCATCGAGCTTCGTGAGGGATTTTTTCTGGTGGAAGCTGTAGCTCGCGTGGATGAATCCGTCCTTCGTTTGAATCACGGAAGGATAGTGATACGAACCGGCTCCGGCTTGGACATCACTCGCGGAATCCATTTCCAAATGCCGCAACCACGGCCAGGTTTTGCCCTCGTCTTCGGACAACGCAACGCCGAGGCGATGCCGCCCGTCCTCAAGATCGTTGTTGATGAGCAGCCAGCGTCCGCTGCGCAACGCGATGATTTCCACGCCCGCGCCGGAGTCGGGACGATCCGTGTCGCGCGGCGCAGTCCAGGTGAGGCCGCGATCGGTGGATTCGCTGATGGGGATCCGTTGCGGCGGCGGGCCGTCGTCGCGCATGTAGGCGACGAGCGTGCCGTTCTTTTTGCGGATCAGGCTGGGTTGGGAATTGATCAAACCCACGATCGGCTGGCTGGTGAACCAGGATTTACCGGCGTCATCGGAGATCGCCATGAGGCAAAACTCGAAGGCGTCGGAATAGATCGGCAAAATCCAGCGCTGCTGATCCACCACCAACGGACGCACGCGCGTCATCCAGCCGAGGCGGCAGCTCAACTTGTCCTGCACGAGCTTGCGTTTCGACTTGAGCCAGTCGGCGAATTCATCCGTTTTCATTTGCGGCGCCGGCCCGGCGGCGAGTTGATCCAGGCCCGCATTGACCACGGCGGCGAAGTTCGTCCCCGGCGTGAGATGCAGCACGTCGTTGGCATTCCACTGCGGCGCGCCGGGTTTTTGGTAGTGCGATGAAATCTTGTATTTCATCAGCGCGGATTCCCAGCGGTTGTCGAGAATGGTTGGATAGAAGAGCCAGAGACGCTTTTGCGGATCCACGAACATGCACGGGTTCGTGTCCGGGTAACCAGGCGTGTCGGCAAGAACGAAGGGCTGACTCCACGCACGCGCGCCTTTGCGCAGACGCGCGCCATACACGGCCACGTCGTCGGCCCAACGCTCGCCCGAGCCGCGATACCAGCAAATCAACAGATCGCCATTCGGGCACTCGACGATGCACGAGCCGTGATTGTGAAAATGTTCGAGCGGCAGGATGAGTTCGGCCTCGAGCACGGGGCGCTCAGCGGCGGTTGCGACGCTGAGCAGCAGCGCCAGCAGCAGAATGCCGAGTCGCGAACTTGAAGGGAGAAGACGAGTTGGGTGCGCAGTCATGGGACGCGACAGGTTGGAAATCATCGCAAATTGGATTGGGTCAGCGAACCAGCCGCCACACGCGCGTGCCGAATGGTTCAATCTGTTCCCGCCAGGTGCCATGGTGGAATTCGGCCGCGCGCGCGCCGATTTCCAAGCGGCATTCCCGGAAAGATTTCAAGCCGGCGAAAGTGGCCTCAACCGGATTGCCGTCAGCGTTCACGGCGATCAGGAGAACATCGCGACCGCAAGGCTTGGCGAGCCATTCGATGCCGCGATCGAGACTGTGACCCGTGTCGTGATAGGTGAGTTTGAGGGGAAGTTTGGCCACGGGGGCCGCGAGCGCGGCGCGAAATTGCGCGAGTTCGCGGACGACCGTTTTCAAGTCATTCCAGAGCGGCGCGCCCGGCGGCGTGTAGCTGAGTCCCCACCAGATCAAACCGTTCACGCCGTGCACCACGGCTTGCCAGGCCATGAACCGGAGTTGCGCGGCGGTTGGATAAAGGACCATCGCCGGATCGCGCTCCTTCTCGCGCAGCATCTCCCACGCGAAGGCTTGTTGCACCATGAAGACGGCGCGGCGGGGACCGGCCACGGCGCGCATCTTGTCGGCATACGGACCGATCTGGCTGAGCGTGTCATTGAGCAGGTCGCCCTGGCGTCCGTCCGGCCAGAGGGCGTACATCTCGCGGATTCCCCGGGGAATGACGGGGTAAATATCCATGGCCACGATGTCCGCGGCGGGATTGTAGGCTTGCAAAGTGGTAACCAGATTCGCCGGTTGATGGTTGAGGTAAAGCGGATGATGGGGATCGAGCTCGCGAATGAACGCCGCCGTGTCGTTGATCTGCGCGGCGGGAGTGCGGATTTTCATCGGCTCTTTCCATACCAGCGTCGGCTCGTCCTCGGTTTCCCAGAATAGCAGCGCGGGATGGTCGCGCAGCGATTCGATCGTCTGGCGCATGGTGGTTTCGGCCGCAGAGCGATTGGCCGGCGGCAACGAACCCAGCGCGCTCCAGCCCCACAAGCCCAAGGCCTGCGCTTCGTCGTACGCCGCGCGCGTGGGAGAACGATTGATCAAATTGAAGCCCGCCGCGCTTGCCTCGCGCAACGCGCCATCGCTTTTCGGCACTTGATACAAGCCCAGCACGAACTCCCGTTGACCGCGCACGCGCAACATGCCGTCGCGCTCGGTAAAGATGTTGCGATCGCCACCGGTGAACGCGCGGACGGTCAGCGGCATGGCGGAGGCGAAGACGGCGGTAGTGCGGAAAAACTGGCGGCGGTTCATGGCATCACGGTAAATGCCAGTCTGGCAGCCGGAATCGGCCGACACGTTCGAGAAATTCCAGTGGACGGAAATGCAAGACAGCCCGGCCGGCTGGCACCACGCTTGAAGGAAGCAAACTATTACGCTGCAGGGAAACTTCAAATTTACTATGCGGATCCACGAATCCAGGGCGAGTCGGGCATTCACGCTGATCGAATTATTGGTCGTCATCGCCATCATCGCAATCCTTGCGGCGATGCTGTTGCCGGCGTTGTCGAAAACCAAGATCCGCGCGCAAGGCATTGCGTGCATGAATAATGGCAAGCAGATGATGATCGCGTGGCGGCTGTATACGGAAGACAACCAGGACAAGGTTCCTTCGGCTTATGGCAAACCTGAAGTCTGGGTCAACGACCGGCCGCGGTGGACCGGAAACCCCGTCAGCGACGGCATCCGACCGGACAATTGGAACGTGGATGCGTTCATTGCCAAGAGTCCGCTTTGGAATTACTGCGGCAAGAATAGCGGCATCTGGCGTTGCCCCTCGGATCCCGCCCGCGCCAAGATTGCGACGGGGCCGAATGCCGGCAACGTGACGCCGTTCGTGCGGAGCATCTCGATGCTCGGCTGGTTTAACAGCACGGATGCGCAGGACTTCGGCCCCGGCTACACGGTGTACAAAAAGTTAAGCGAAGTCATGGATCCCGGCCCGTCGATGACCATGGTCTTTCTGGATGAACGCTGCGATAGCATCAACGACGGGGAATGGTGCACGGGCATGGACGGCTGGCCGAACACGCCGAGTGCCTGGAAACTGGTTGATTTTCCGGCGAGCTATCATGGTGGCGCCGGCGGAATTTCCTTCGCCGACGGACATTCGGAGATTCACAAGTGGAAGGATTCCCGAACCACACCTCCGCTTTCAGCCGGGGGCATTCCTTTGAATGTTTCCTCCCCGGGAAACCAGGACGCGTACTGGATCATGGAACACTCGACGCGTAAATGACCTCCCCGCCGAGGCTCGCGCTCAATTCACTGAGCAGACTACTGCTACTGGTGGTTTGCATTTTTCCGTCCGTCGGCTGCCACAAAAATGGTTCTCCTGAGGTTCCGCTGCCGAGCTTCAACGGCGTCAAAGTTGATCTGCCGCGCCTGACGATGGAGTTTGCGGCGGCCAACCCGGAAGCCCAGACCGCCATACAAAATTTCGAGCACAACCTGCGTTACGGACTGTATCCCAAAGCGGCGACTGAATTGGAGAGGCTCGCGCGGCTACCCAATCTCAATGACGGCCAGAAGAAGGCGGTGGCGGCGGTGACGGAGCAGTTTAATCAGGTGGTGGCGAAGGCCGGCACGTCCGGCAAATAGCGCGCAGACCAAACGAGCGCCCGCTCAAACCTGCCGGCGTGCTCGCACACGCATTCTCCAAGCGATGCCAATGAGGAGCACTGCCATCAGGATGCTCATCCCGAGGGCGAGCCGGTTCGTGTTGCGGAGTCCGTGTTGAGCGTCGCCGCGCACAAGCCAGCCAATCACCTGCTCCTGCACCACGGAACCGATGCTGCCCAAGCCATTGACCAAGCCGGCGACCGCCACGGCGTTCTTCTCTCCCGCCACCTGAACGGAGGCCGCGCCGCACAGCAAGGTGTCCGGCCCGTAAAGCATGAAACCAACGAGACCGAACCAGATGGCCAGCGCTGCCGGACTGCTGCCAAACTGAATTACCGCGGCGTAGCCAGCAATCACGCCGAGGCTCATCACGGCGCAAACGGCGGCCCAGTTGCCCTTGAACCAACGATCGAGGGCCCAGCCGGCGAGGAACACACCACCCAGTCCCGCGAAATCAAAAACCTGCGAGTAATAGCTCGCCCGCGCGACGTCCAAGCCTTGGAGGTTCAGGAACGCCGGCAGCCACGAGTCCAAAGCGTAGCGAAGAAATTTGATGCAGAAATAACTCGCGCCCATCGCGAGGATGATGGGGCTCGTCGCGAGCTGGGC
>CAYWCK010000231.1:0-8589 GCA_964456685.1 uncultured Bifidobacteriaceae bacterium
TCGTGGACATCGGCGGCGGGACTTGCGAAATCGCAATCATCTCGCTCGCGGGAATTGTCTTCAGCCGCAGCCTGAGGGTAGGCGGGGACGAATTCGATGAAACGATCGTGGCGCACATGAAACGTGCCTACAACTTAATGATCGGTGAACGCACTGCGGAAGAAATCAAGATCCGGATTGGATCGGCTTTTCCGCTGGAGCAGGAATTAACCATGGAAGTGAAGGGCCGCGATTTGAGCACAGGTCTGCCGAAGACGTTGACCATCCGCTCGGAAGAAATTCGCGAAGCCCTCCAGGAACCGCTTTCGAGCATCCTTGAATCCATCCGGCTGACCTTGGAACGTTGCCCGCCTGAACTGGCCGCAGATCTGGTAGATCGCGGCATCGTCATGGCGGGCGGCGGCGCATTGTTGCGCGGCATTGACCGCCTGGTCGCCGAGGAAACTGGCTTGCCGGTCCACATCGCTGACGATCCGTTGAGCGCTGTGGCCGAAGGCACCGGACGTGTGTTGCAGGAATTGCAATTCCTGCGGCGCGTCGCCAATAAATAATTCCCGCCCCTTGCGTTCGCCTGCACCGCGGCCTGGCCGCGCTGAGTGCAGCGATGCTTAAACGTTCGCATTATATTTCGATTGGCGTGGTCGCCTTGCTGGTGCTGGTCCTTTTCAACCTGCCACCCCGGACTGTCTCCCGACTCAAACTTGCAGTCGGCAGCTTGTTCCTGCCCTTGCTCGGGCTGGTTGGTGTGTCCCAGCAGGCAACTGTCAAGGCGGCTGATGCCATCACCACACGGGCGGAGTTGGAAAGGCTCAACGAGTCTTTGCGCCGGGAGAACGCGCAACTTCGCGTGCAAGGCCAGCAAACTGCCGAACTGGCCCGGGAGAATGACCGCCTGCGCCAGTTGCTCGCCTGGCAGCAGAAACGACCGCAATGGAAGTTGAAACTCGCCCATGTCTTGCTGCGGGATCCAGCCAATTGGTGGCGCACCGTCCGCATTGATGTGGGCAGTCGCGACGGCGTTAAGGAAAACATGGCGGTGCTCACCATAGAAGGACTCGTGGGGCGTATCCACAGCGTGAATCTGACCGACGCAACCGTGGTGTTGTTGGGCGACCCAAAGTGCAGTGTGGCGGCGCGGGTGGAAAATGAAGCCCGGGACGCGGGCGTGTTGGGCGCCAGCGGTCCCTTCGATGCGTCGCTGGTGGACCTGAGCTTCCTGCCGCGCAGTGCCAATTTGAAGGCCGGGCAAAATGTCGTGACGAGCGGGGAGGGAGGAATCTTCCCGAAAGGCGTTCCCATCGGTCGCCTCATGGACTGGCAACCGGCGGAGTTCGGGCTCTACACCCAGGCGCGGGTGAAGCTCAACGCCAACCTGGCGAGTCTGGAAGAACTCTGGGTGATATTGCAATGAACGTCCTGCGCACCATCCTGATTTTGGCGGCTGCCTTCCTGGCGGTGTTTTGGGAAGCAGCCTTTCCGGGTGCTTCGCGCTTGCTCAAGGCCCAGATCGATCTGCTGCCGGCGCTGATGGTGTTCGCCAGTCTGCGCACGACTCCCGTGATGATCGCCGCCCTGGCCATCTGCGGCGGTTTGTTCTTCGACTCCCTCTCGGCGAATCCGCTGGGCATCACCGTTCTGCCGCTCTTTGCCGTTGGCTTCGCGATTTATTTGCGACGCGATTTGATTTTGCGCGACCAACCCTATGCTCAATTCGTTATCGGCCTGGCAGCGAGCGCGATCACGCCGGTGCTGACGCTGCTGTTGCTCCTCACGGCCGGTGAATCACCGATCCTTGGTTGGGGTTCGCTGTGGCAGTGGTTGGTCATGTCGCTGGGGGGCGCCGCGGCCACGCCCATCTTCTTTTTCCTGTTTGAATGGGGCGAACGCGCCTTCGGTTATCGCCCGGTGGTGGAAACCAGTTTTCGTCCGGACCGCGAAATCCAGCGCGGCCGAAACTAGATGCTCATTTTCGACCAACTGAAAAAGAACGACCCGCAGTTGCAACTGCTGGCGCTCCTGGTTTTCTGCGGTCTCTCCGTGCTGCTCGCCGGCTTGTGGTGGGTGCAGGTCGTGCGCGCGCGCGACTATCAATCGAGTTCAGACACGCAATCCTCCCGGACCGTGCGCCTGCCTTCGGTGCGCGGCAAGATTCTCGACCGTAACGGCGCCGTGCTGGCGGAGAATCGCGCCAACTTCAACATCAGCGTTTACCTCGAGGACCTCGGGAAATCGTTCCGGGAAGAGTATCTGCGGCTCCGGCCGACCAACACGGTCACGGTGCAGCCAGCTTTCTGGAAACGCTTGCTGGGTTTTGGCCCGAAGACGATGCCCGTCCGGCTCAAATCATCGGAGGCACTGCCGTATGAATGGCAGGCGCGCTATGTGGTCATGGACCGGGTGGTGGATCAAGTTGCCGCTGGATTGCAGATGCCGGGATTGACGCTCGACACCAACAAGTTCCTCCGCCATTTCACCAATCGCCTGGCGCTGCCATTCCCGGTGCTTTCGGGCGCAACGGTCGCCAATGTGGCCCGCTTCCAGGAGTCGCTCGCCGGTAACATCGCCGCGGACTTGGAGATTCAATCCACTCGTGTTTATCCCTACAGCAACACCGCCGCGCATGTGCTGGGATATTTGACGCGCGACGATGACCGTTCGGCGGTCGGCGAAGACACGGTTTTCAATTATCGTTTGCCGGACTTTCGCGGCGTCGTCGGGGTGGAAGGCGGGCTGGACGAACTGCTGGCCGGCCGCGGCGGCACGAAGTCGGTGGTCATCAACAACCGCGGCTATCGCCAGTCCGAGAGCATCACCACTCCGGTCGAGGCCGGACACAACGCGGTGCTCACGCTGGATTTGAAAATTCAGCGCACCGCCGAAGCGGCATTGCGGGAAAGTTTCCGCCAGCATGGCTCGCCGGGGTTTGGTGCGGTGATCGTGATGGAGGTCGAAACCGGCGACATTCTGGCCATGGCTTCCCTGCCGGCTTCGGATCCAAATTATTTCGTCACGGGCTTTCCGGGCTATCCGCTGGGCGAGTTTCAGCGCTGGACCAACGCTGCGGTGGGCTTGCAGAAGAACCGCGCCACGCGGGAAATTTACCAACCGGGCTCAACCTTCAAGACCATCATCGCGTTGGCGGCGTTGGAAGGTGGTTTGCATCCCAATGAAAAAATCCGGGTTGATCCCAACCCCGCGGAGCCACATCGCGGCGCGTTCGTATTGGGACGGGAGAAGTGGCGCGACACCGCGCCACCCGGAGACTACGACTTGCGCCAGGCCATCGTGAAGTCGAGCAACTCCTATTTCATTCAAGTGGGAATTCGTCCCGGCGTCATCCAACGCGTGGCGGAACTCGCCCGCCGGCTGCACTTGGGCGAACCCATCGGCTTGGGACTCAAACAGGAAAGCGGCGGCCATTTCCCATTCTCCAAGCTTTCGCGGTCTGGTTGGACGACTGGTGAAACGGCAAACCTTTGCATCGGTCAGGGCCAAATGGACGTCACGCCCTTGCAGATGGGTGTATTGACGTGCGCGCTCGCGAACGGTGGCAAGGTTCTGTGGCCCCGCTTGGTGGCCCGCATCGAACCGCAGGACCCCATTTCGACGGAAGCGCCGACGAATTTTCCGACCGGCCGGATTCGGGATCAATTGGGCGTCAGCCAGCGCAGCTTGCAGATCGTGCGCGACGCCATGGTGGCTGAAACCGAGGATGATGGCGGTACCGGGCGACATGCCCGCGTGCCCGGGTTGCGAATCTGCGGTAAAACCGGCACCGCTGAGCGTGTGGAACGAGGTGTCACCCACAATGCCACCTGGTTCATCTCCTTCGCCCCGTACGAAGCTCCCGCCCGCTACGCCGTCGTCGTCATGGTTGAAGACGGGGCGTCTGGCGGGGCGAGTTGCGCGCCGGTGGCCCGCGAGATTTACAAAAAGCTTTTCAACCTGGATGCGTCCGCCAGCCGGGCCGGGGGGACCACCACCCGATGAACACGCTGAACCTCCACGATCCTTCGCCGCGCCTTGACCGGCTGCAGATTGTCGCGGTGGCGGGCTTGATGCTCATGGGCGTGGCGTTTGTTTACAGTGCGACGCACTCGATTCCATTGATGGCGAACAACTGGTTGCGGCAGCTCATCTGGTATGGCATCGGCTTGTCGGCTGCGACCGCGGTTTGCTTCGTCAGCTACCACACCTTGGTCCGCTGGGCCATCGTGGGGTATTGGGCATGCATCATCGCCTTGATCGCGGTGCTGATACCGGGAATCGGTTCGACCCAGGGCTGGGGCGCGCGACGCTGGATTGATTTCGGTCCGATGTCTCTCCAGCCATCCGAGTTTGCGAAACTCGGTTTCATTCTCGCGTTGGCCAACTTCCTCAGTCGTCCGGTCGATGAACTGAAACTGGGGATCAACTTCTGGAAACCCATCGGCATGATGTTGCTGCCGTTTGCCCTAATCATCAAGGAGCCCGACCTCGGTTCCGCCTTGGTGTTTCTGCCGACCGGTTTCGTGATGATGTATGTCGCCGGCACGCCGCGCCGGTATCTGCTCCGCCTGCTGGGGTTTGGCGGAATCGTTTCCGCCTTGTTCATCGCGGACATTTTGTTTGTGACCAACGAAAAGTGGCGCGTGCCGTTGCACGAGTACCAACGCAACCGCCTGCTTGTTTACTTCGGTCGCGATTACACAGATTTCGCTCCTCCGAACGCCACGAAGGAGTATTTGAACCGTTTGCGGGATCGCCAGCGAGATGACTCGCTGAACGTCCGGCAGGCGTTGATCTCGGTCGGCTCCGGAGGCCTGACCGGGAAAGGTTGGGGGCAGGGCACCCAGAAGGCACTGGGCTTTCTGCCCCGTTCCGTGGCGCACAACGACTTCATTTTCTCTGTCATTGCCGAGGAGAAAGGGTTCGTTGGCAGCGTGACCGTGCTCACGCTGTATGCGGTGGTCCTCTTTACCGGACTGAGGATCGCCGGCCAGGCGCGCGATCGCCTGGGGAAAGTGCTGGCCGTGGGCGTGGTTACGCTCCTGTTCAGCCATGTGTTCATCAATATCGGCATGAACATCCGTTTGATGCCCGTGACGGGCGTGCCACTGCCGCTGTTGTCTTACGGCGGATCGTCAGTGCTCAGCTCGTTGATCGCCATGGGCCTGTTGCAGAACGTTCACCTGAATCGAAAGGGATACTGAAATATGAGCGACAATAAATTTGGCCGCCGTCGCCGCGGCATGCGCTTCCGTCCGCAGGGCGGGCTCGGTCATGGGCCACAAAAGCCCGACCGCGATGCCACCCAGGCCCGGGCGGAAGCCGTGGGCGAAACCACCGGCGGACCAGAGCGCGTCTTCGAGCGCCGTCATCAAGGCGAGATCGATCGCGCGGAGAATATCGCCGCCGGTTTGCCGCCCGAGGGCGCGGCCGAAGCCGCCCACACGCACGAGGAACAAAAGGGGCAGTTCCGCGAACCGGACCTGGAAAAACCCGCGCTGGTTGAGGAGGAAAAACCATTCGCCCCGGTGCCGGTCAAAGAGCGCCCGCAAGGCATCGTCGAGGCCATCAAAGTGGTGGCGACGAATCTCGTGAAGAAGGTTCAACGGCTGATCCGGCCGGAGAAAAAGATTCACAAGGAAGTCATCATCAATGCCGAGACGCTCGAGACGCGCGTCGGCGTGCTGGAAGACGGCAAACTGGAGGAGTTCAACATCGAGCGGACCACCGAGGAACGGCTGGTCGGCAGCATCTTCAAGGGCAAGGTTCGCAATCTTGAAGACGGCCTCAAAGCGGCCTTCGTTGACATTGGCTTCGAGAAGAATGCCTTTCTGCATTACTGGGACATCGTGCCGAACCAATTCGACAGCGGCGTCGAAATCGTCGAGCGCGAAGGCCAGAAGCGGCGTGACCGTCCGAAGATCACGCAAAAGGACATTCCACGCGTGTATCCGCCGGGCAGCGACATAATCGTGCAAGTCACCAAAGGGCCGATCGGCACGAAAGGCCCGCGCATCACGACGAATATCGTGCTGCCGGGACGGTACCTCGTGCTGTTGCCGAACTCGGATCAGAGCGGCATCTCGCGCAAGATCGAGAATCAGGAAGAGCGCAAGCGGTTGAAGAAAATTCTCCGCGAGCTCTCCATTCCGGACGGCATGGGCGTGATCATGCGCACCGCCGGCGAAGGGCAACAGTTGCGTTACTTCGTGCGCGACCTCGCGTTGCTGCTCGAAGAATGGCGCGGCATCCAGGAACGCATCAAATCCCAACCGACCGCCACCTGCGTCTTCCAGGAGCCGGACCTCATCGAGCGGACCGTGCGCGACTTCCTCACCGAGGACGTGGAGCGGATCGTGGTGGACAACCAGAGGGCCTACGACCGGATGCGCGACATGATCACGAAGATCTCCCGGCGTTCGGCGAGCAAGGTGAAGGTTTACACGGAAGCGCAGCCGATATTCGACCGGTTCAGCATCTCGAAGCAGTTAGAAAACGCCTTCGCCCGTCAGGTGCACCTGAAGAGCGGCGGTTACATTGTGATTGATGAAACCGAGGCGCTCGTGGCGATTGACGTGAACACGGGCCGGCACAAAGGCGGCCGCGATCAGGAGCAGGCGATTCTCAAGGTGAACCTCGAAGCCGCGGACGAGATTTGCCGGCAACTTCGCCTGCGCAACATGGGTGGTTTGATCGTGCTCGACTTCATTGACATGAAGGGCCGGCGCGACCAGCAGCAGGTTTATCAACGCGTGAAGGAAGGTTTGCGTCGCGATAAAGCCAAGACCCACATCCTGCCGATCTCGCAACTCGGCTTGATGGAAATGACCCGCCAGCGGCACACGGAAAGCGTGCGCGCTGCCGTCTATGACGACTGCCCGTACTGCCAGGGCCGCGGCAAGGTCAAGAGTTCGCTCACCATGAGCGTGGAGATTCAGCGCAAGCTGCAGGAAATTCTCAAGAAGCGCACCCGCGACGAGAATGACTTCCAGTTGCGCATCGTCGTGCATCCGACCGTGCTCGAGCGGTTGCGCACCGAGGACGAGAAACATCTCATCGAGATGGAGAAGCGTTACTTCGGCAAGCTGTCCTTCCGCGCCGATCCCGGCATGCACGCGGAGCAGTTCAAGATTCAGAACGTGACGACCAACGAGGAACTGGCCAGCGTCGGCAGTTGAGTTGTCCAGCACTCACCACACGCCCCGGGCTTCGGTCCGGGGCGTTCTTGTTTACTCCGCAGCCAAGACCCGGTGCGTTGACGGAGGAGCGCCGCGGTTTAGGTTCTCCCCATGCAGCCAAACGAGCGCCCAACCGGCCCCCAGCCGGCTTCGGCTTTCACTCTGATCGAATTGCTCGTGGTGATCGCGATCATTGCGATTCTGGCGGCCATGCTGTTGCCGGCGCTCTCCAAGGCCAAAGCCAAAGCCGCGCGGACGCAATGCCTCAACAACTGCCGGCAGATCGGCACCGCGGCGATGATGTATCTGCACGAGAACAACGACACCTACCCGACCGGTGAACGCGTTGTGGGGTTGAACTCCCTCGAAGCGCCGACCGGGTGGCCGCGGTTGCTCCTGAACTACATGAGCGGCTATCAGACCAACAAACAGCCGGCCATTTACCTTTGCCCCAGCGAACGCGACGTCGCGAAGATGCTCAATGGTCAACCGTATCCCTCCCAACTGCACTTCTGGTGCAATCGCAATATCATTAGTGATGTGCGGGACCATCCGGAAGGTGGCGTGCGCAGCTCGCAGTTTCGCAAGACGTCCATCTATTGGATGATCGCCGAGAAGAATGTTTGGGAGATGGCTAACATCGACTCAGGCGCGCTCGTCGAGCTGCACTTGAATGTCTGGAATCAACCGCCGGGTGATCCGGGCATGCGCCGTCACGATGGCGGACAGATGGCCATCGGGGCGGACGGTCACGCGGAATGGCTGCGCATGCCGCCCTATCAGCCGGGCGCACCGGCGCCGCAGAATTTTGTCGAATTGGGCGACACCGTCACCGACCAGCAAGGTTCCCACGGCAACTGGTCCAAGAACGGCGGCCGCGTAAAGTTGTGGACCCGTTACAGCCGCGCCGGCGATCTCTGATGGGGCCAACGGCTGCGCCGCAAGAACGCACTGGCCTCGTCCTGTTCTCCTTCAAACCGTCAGTGTTCTTCCTTGCAGAAGAATTTTTGCAAATCTTGTCCGGATTTCCGATTGGCGGCTAACATGGGATGAGTGACCACGCGGACCGACAGCGAATTACTGAGGCATTACGCCGAACAGCGCAGTGAACTGGCGTTTGCTGAGCTGGTTCGCCGTCACCTCGACTTCGTCCATTCCGCCGCAGTTCGGATGGTTCGGGATTCGCATCTGGCCGAGGATGTGACCCAAGGCGTGTTTATCGCGCTGGCCAGGCAAGCACCTGATCTCCTCGACCGACCGACCCTGGCTGGGTGGCTGCATCGCACGGCACAGCACATCGCCGCCCAAACCGTCCGCACCATCGAGCGCCGCCGCGCCCGCGAACAGGGAGCCGCCATTATGAATGAACTGGTCGCCACCGCCGATGCACCATGGGAACTGATCGAGCCGCACCTTGACGCCG
>CAYWCK010000232.1:0-8564 GCA_964456685.1 uncultured Bifidobacteriaceae bacterium
CGGGGGAGCGCGGGCTGGATTTTTTGCCCGAATTTAAGGAACTCCTGCCGCATGTGCCGATCATCGTGGTGTCGGGCGCGCTGGAAGTCCGGCAACAATTGCAGGCACTGCAAGGCCCGCGGCGAGCGCATTACTGCCTGCCCAAACCGGTGGATGTAAAAGAACTGCGGGCGGCCGTGACGACTGCGCTCACTGAATGCGGCAAGACCGAGGTCGTGCGGCAGTTCGAAGCCTTGGAACGCTCGCGTCGCGTGGACGCCGAGGAATTGCTCAGCCGTTCCACCGACCGCTTGAGCCGGCAGAATCGCATTTTAGAGCAACTCGGCAAATCCACCGACCGTCCCAACATCTCGGCGCTGGCGCGACAATTCAACGTCGCTCGCCGCACGATCATTCGGGATCTGCAAGAATTGATCCGGCGCGGGCAGTTGCGGCCGGAGGTTTATCCCGAGTGGGAGAATCCGGCGGACGAAGATTGAGTCACTTTTCGCCGAGCTTTTTTTCCAAAGCAGCAACGCGTTTGAGCAGACCGGGTAATTCACGCATGGCGATCTGCTGGCGTTTGAAATCAATATCCTTCTGCGCAAAAGTGCCGTTCCAGCGCTCGCCAGCTGGAATATCGCGCATCACGCCGGCCTGCCCGCCCACCACGACTTGATCGCCCAGTTTCAGGTGTCCGGCAATGCCGGCCTGGCCGGCGATGACCACATAGTTGCCGAGCTTGCAGCTGCCCGCGACGCCTACCTGCGCAACGATCAGGCAGTGCTCGCCTACTTGGACGTTGTGGGCCAGCTGGACGAGGTTGTCGATCTTGGTCCCTTTGCCGATAACGGTCGGCCCCAATGCTCCTCGATCAATCGTCACGTTTGCGCCAATCTCGACATCATCGCCAATGACAACGTTCCCCACTTGCGGCACTTTGCGATGCGCGCCGGCGTCCAGCACATACCCGAAGCCGTCCGCACCGATGACCGTTCCCGCGTGAATGCGCACCCGCTGACCCAAATGCGCGTGCGAGTAAATCGTCACGTTGGGAAAGAGCACGACGTTGGTGGCCAACGTGCAGTCGGCGGCGACGACGACGCCAGCTATCAGAGCGGATTTGGGACCGATCTTGGTGCGCGCACCCACCACGCAATGCGGGCCGATATGCGCGCTCGGGTCAACTTGCGCATCCGGAGCGACGACCGCCGTCGGATGAATGCCGGCTGGAAACACCGGCTCCGGAAAAAACATGGTCAGCGCCTTGGCGAAAGCTACCCGCGCATTTTTCACCCGGATCAGGACCTTGTCCGGGGCGGTGACGTTGCCAGCGACGATGATGGCCGAAGCGGCGCTTTTTTGGGCCTGGGCGAGGTATTCTTCATTTTCCGCAAAGGTGAGATCTCCCTCCTTGGCGGTTTCGGCGGGGGCAAAGCCCTTCAGTGCAACTGAGCTGTTTCCAATAACTTCCCCTTGTAGCTCCCGGGCGATTTCGGCGGCGGTAAATGGCATTGGCTGATCGGTTGCGAAGTGCAAGTCATCCGTTGACTTGAAAATTCGCCGCCACTATAAAGACGGCCGCGATCAATTCAACCTCTACTTCAATATGGCAAAAACACTTCGCGTCGGGATGATCGGTTACGGCTTCATGGGCAAAGCTCACTCCAACGCCTGGCGGCAGGTGGGACACTTCTTCCCGCTCAAAGCCCGGGTCGAAATGCACACTATTTGCGGCCGCGACCGCGCGCACGTCGAAGCCGCGCGCGGACAACTCGGCTGGCAATTTGCCTCGACCGATTGGAGGGAAGTCATCGAGTCGCCGCTGATTGACATAGTGGATGTCTGCACGTCCAATGTTTCCCACACGGAGATTGCCATAGCTGCAGCGAAAGCCGGCAAGCACGTGCTCTGTGAAAAGCCGCTCGCCCTCAATGTCCCCGACGCGGAGAAGATGGTGGCCGCCGTCCGCAAATCGAAAGTTCGCAATACCGTCGTCTTCAACTACCGCCGCGTACCCGCCATCGCTTACGCCAAACAGATGATTGATTCCGGCCAACTCGGGCAGATCCGCCATTTCCGCGGCACGTATCTCCAGGATTGGATCAGCGACCCGAAGTTCCCGATGAACTGGCGCTTGCGCAAGGAGACCTCCGGCTCCGGTTCGCACGGGGATTTGAATGCGCACTTGATTGACACCGCGCGGTTCTTGATCGGCGACATCAGCGAGACCGTGGGCATGCAGGAGACATTCATCTCTGAGCGGCCGAAGGAAGGGCTGGCAATTGGTTTGACGGCCACCACCGGCAAGGGCACCGAGAAAGTCACAGTGGACGACGCGTCCGTGTTCCTCGCCAAGTTTGTGCCCGGCAAGAACGTGGTGCCCGGCGCCTACGGCACTTTCGAAGCCACGCGGCTTGCGCCCGGCCACAAGAACTACAATTACTGGGAGATCAACGGTACGGAAGGCAGCCTCAGCTTCTGCTTCGAGCGGATGAACGAGTTGCAGTACTGCAATCGCAACGATCCCGCTGACAAACCCGGGTTCAAAACGATTATGTGCACCGAAGGCAGCCATCCCTACGTTGGCGCCTGGTGGCCGCCCGGACACGTTCTTGGTTACGAACACACGTTCGTCCACACCGTGTACGACTTCGTCAACGGCGTGGTCACGGGCGCGGACGTACATGCGGACTTCGTGGACGGCGGTAAATGCGTGGCCGTTTTGGAAGCGGCGGCCAAGTCCAACAAGAGCAAGCGCTGGGAAAAAGTGGCGAATATCAAGTAGCCCAGCGGTCTCGCCGTTCCCGGCAGCAACCCCGAGAATGCGGGCGCTGAAGATGCCAAAATTTCCGCGTTCGCGAACGCCTCATTGAGAATTATTGAGGCGTGCTCTGAAACTTTCGGGATGGTGTTCGAACCTGTTTTTGTGAAAGTTGGCGGTGGTCAGTTGCTGGCTGCCGCTGCCGTTTGACCGAACATCCGGGTTTTGATCCGGCAGCAGAGTGAATCTGAACTAAGAAAGGTACCAAAGGGAAATAAACCATGAAAACCATCAAAGCAGGCATCATCGGAACAGGATTTATCGGACCGGCGCACGTCGAAGCGGCGCGGCGCTCGGGGTTTGTCGAAATGGTCGCGCTTTGCGAGGCCAACGACGAGCTGGCGAGGACCAAAGCCAATCAACTCGGCATTCCCCAGTCCTACGGCAGCGTGGATGCCTTGCTGGCCGACAAGGAAGTCGAAGTGGTGCACAACTGCACGCCCAACCATGTGCATTGCGAGATCAGCAAGAAGATCATGGCCGCGGGCAAACATGTCGTCTCGGAAAAGCCGCTGGCCATGACGACCAAGCAATCCAAGGAATTGGTCAAGCTGGCCGCCAAATCCGGCGTCGTGAACGCGATCAATTTCAACTATCGCTACTACCCGCTGATGCAGGAAGCACGCGACCAGGTTGTCTCGGGCAAGCTGGGCGACGTCTTTCACATCACCGGCAGCTACACTCAGGACTGGTTGTTCCTGCCAACCGACTGGAACTGGCGCTTGGTGCCGGAGTTCAGCGGTGAATCCCGCGCCATCGCCGACGTCGGCTCGCACTGGTGCGACGCCATTCAGTTCATCACCGGGCTCAAAATCACCAAGGTTTGCGCGGCATTCTCCACGGTGCACAAGCATCGCATGAAGCCGAAGAAGCCCATCGAAACCTATGCCGGCAAGATGCTCACGGCGGCAGATTACGACAAGATGCCGATCAACACCGAGGACTTCGCGAGTGTGTTGTTTCAATTGAACAACGGCGCCCAAGGCTCCTTCAGCGTCTCGCAGGTGTTTGCCGGCCGGAAGAACCGCTTGTTCTACGAACTCGCCGGTTCCAAGAAATCGCTGGTCTGGGATCAGGAGCGGCCCAATGAACTCTGGGTTGGTTATCGCGAAAAGGCGAACGAACTGCTGATGAAGGATCCTTCCCTCCTGAGCGCGCGCGCCCGTGCTTATGCGCACTATCCGGGTGGTCATCCCGAGGCGTATCCGGATGGACTCAAGAACTTCGTGCTCCGCGTCTATTCCTACATCGCGGGCAAGAGCAAGGAAGTCGATTTCAGCACCTTCCAGGACGGTCACGACGAACTCGCAATTTGCGAAGCCATCCTTGCCAGTGCGAAATCGGGCAAGTGGGTATCGGTGAAATACTGAGTCGAATTCGAATTAAGCCTTCCGGGTTCGGCGCTGCGGCGCGAACCCGGAATGTTTTTTCTTTGGAACTTGGAGCTTGGAACTTCGCTTCGCTTCCCGCTTAATTTTGCCCACATGGCCACCGTCGCCGAACAACTCCGCACCGCCCGCGAGGCAAAGAATCTCACGGTACACCAGGTCGCGGACACCACTAAGATTCGTACCGATCACATCCGCGCGCTGGAGGAAGGGAACTTCGACGCGTTCGTGGCGCCGGTTTACATCAAGGGCTTCGTCCGCACTTACTCGACTTTGCTGAAGCTGAACGTGCCGCAAGTGATGAGCGATCTCGACGGCGAACTCCGTCAGACGGACAAGTTTGCCGAACCGCCCCGGCTTTCCGATCAGCCGCGCAGTCCGCTCGACTTCGTCACGTTGCAGCTTTCGAAAGTCAACTGGCGCATTGCTTCCGTCGTGCTGGCTGTCGTGCTGGGCGTGGCGTTGATCGTGATCATCGTGATGACGGTGAAGAGTTACCGGACGCGCGATCCGCTGAAAAACTTGCCCCCTGCGGTTTACAAAGGCGGCGCCGGCGAGAAACTCCCGCTCACCAACGCCCCGGCGCGGACGCGCTGAGCGTCGTACGAAAACAATTTGGTGGTGAGATGCTGCTGCCCGCCCGTTTTGCCGGAGGCGCAAAGTTTAATTTCCCTCAGCCTGCCGTGCTTTACTCAATTTCCAACGGCTGTTAGTTTCCGCGGCGATGATTGAGGTCGAGGGCTTGACCAAACTTTACGGCGAATTTGTCGCCGTCAACGACCTGTCCTTTGCGGTCCGGCCGGGTGAGGTCATGGGCTTGGTCGGCCCGAATGGCGCGGGCAAGACCACCAGCTTGCGCTGTCTCGCCGGCATCATCCCGCCCACGCGCGGCGGTATCCGTGTCTGCGGTCACGATCTCGCCGCCCAACCGATTCCTGCCAAGAAGCAGCTGGCATTCTTCACCGACGAACCCCGGCTGTTCGATTATCTCACCGTCTGGCAACACTTGAATTTCGTGGCGCGCATCTATGGCGTCGCGGATTTTGAACCGCTGGGCCGGAGCTTGCTCGAGGAACTGGAGATCGGCGACAAACGTGACAATCTGCCCGGCGAACTTTCGCGCGGCATGAAACAAAAACTCGCCATCGCCTGCGGTCTGCTGCATTCGCCGAAGGTGTTGTATTTCGACGAACCGCTGACCGGGCTCGATCCCTTCGGCATTCGCAAAATGAAGGATTCCATCCTCCGGCGCGCGAGCGAGGGCGCCGCCATCATTTTGAGTTCACACCTGCTTCATCTGGTGGAGGAGATCTGTTCGCACGTGCTGATTCTGAAAAATGGAAAGAAGATCGTGCACGGCACCATGGCGGAAATTCGGGATCAATTCGCCCACCAATCTGGCGACGCTTCGTTGGAAGAGGTGTTCTTCCGCGCCACGACCGAGCCTCCCCGCGTGTCATGATCGTCGCGCTGGCTTACCTGCAGTATCACTCGGTAAAAAACCGGCTGGTCCAGCGGATCAAACGGTTGAAGCAGCCGAAATACTTGATCGGTGCCATCGTGGGCGGGGCGTATTTCTATTTTTACTTCTTCCGCTTTCTCTTCCGGTCGCCGGGTCGATCCGGCTTCGCTGCGCCCGCGGCCTTGCCCCACGACCCGTTGCTGTACGAATCCCTGGGCGCGTTGCTTCTGTTCGGGGTGGTTTTCCTCGCCTGGCTGCTGCCGCGGGAACGGGCCGCGCTCGTTTTCACCGAACCCGAAGTGGCGTTTCTCTTCCCCGCACCGATCACGCGGCGCGGGTTGATCCATTACAAGTTGCTGCGCTCGCAACTGGGCATCTTGTTTACGGTGCTGTTTTTCACGTTGCTCTCCAGTCGCATGGGCCGGAGTGGGCACGGGCTTTTTCGCGCCACGGGATGGTGGGTGATTCTCTTCACGCTGAACCTTCATTCCCTGGCGGCGTCCTTTGCCCTCACCCGGTTGATGGATCGCGGCCTGACCAACTGGAAGCGCCGCGTCGCTTTGTTGGGATTGGTCCTGGTCGCCGCCATTGGGGTAATCGCCTGGGCGGTGCGCGCCATTCCGGAACTGCGCACGGCGGACCTCGCTGACCTCGATGCGCTCGTGAACTATTTCAAACAGTTGCTCGTGAGCGGGCCGTTGCCGTATTTGCTGTATCCCTTTCGCCTCGTGGTTCGGCCCTATTTCGCCACTGACTGGTCTTCTCTGTTGCTGGCTCTCGGCCCGGCGGTGGCATTGATGGGGTTGCACTACGTTTGGGTCGTGCGTGCGGACGTGGCTTTTGAAGAGGCCTCCGTCGAGGCCTCGCGGCGGCTGGCGGAAAGGATTTCGGCGGCCCGCGCGGGCAATTTGCGCTCCCCTGGCAAACTGAAATCGAAACGGGATCCCTTCACGCTGCCTCCGGTGGGCGCACCTTCGATTGGGCTGCTGTGGAAGAACCTGATCAGCGCGGGCAGCGCATTCAACCTCCGCACGGCCATCATGCTCGGTGTGCTCATCCTGACCGTAGGGCTCGCGGTGCGCGGCACGGCCGCGAATATGAACTGGGTGGGGATGCTCGCCGCGTTCGCGGGGATTGCCGGCGGCTGGATGTTGTTCATCGGACCGCAAATTCTTCGCCAGGACTTGCGCCAGGACCTGCCCAACGCCGATCTGCTCAAGTCCTTTCCTTTGCGCGGCTGGCAGATTGTCGCCGGAGAAATCCTCGCGCCCGCGGTGATTCTTACGACGATCAACTGGCTGTTATTGTTGCTGGCCGTGATTTGCGCCAGCGCGGTCGCGTTGGATCACATCCCGTTGCCGCTCTTGCTCGCCATCGGCTTCGGCGCGGCGCTGATCCTGCCCATGCTCAATCTGGTTTCACTCTTGATCCCGAACGCTGCGGCGCTGGTCTTTCCTGGTTGGTTCCAAGCGGGTCGGCACGGGCCGGCGGGGATC
This sequence comes from uncultured Bifidobacteriaceae bacterium, assembly GCA_964456685.1. Lineage (GTDB taxonomy): Bacteria > Verrucomicrobiota > Verrucomicrobiia > Limisphaerales > JADLHS01 > CAYWCK01. The sequence goes on from CAYWCK010000232.1 coordinate 7,150, forward strand.
GAAGCCACCGGCCAACGCATCATTTTCGCCCTCGGCCAATTTCTGGCCTACGGGTTGTCGCTCGTGCCGGCGGGCGTCTGCTTCGCGGTGGTGTTCTTCCTGGGCCGGGCCTGGCTTGGCGATGCCCTCACCGTGGTGCTGGCGTCTGGCGTTGCGGCGGCAGTGCTGGCGGCGGAGGTTGTGGCTGGGGTGCTGTTGTTGGGACGGCTCTTCGAGCGTTTTGATCTTTCCGCCGAGCCTTCGGTTTGAGCCCGGCCATCTTCGAGCTTGCATCCCGGTTTCGCGGCCCGAATTCTTCTGGCGTATGACCAAACCCGATCAACTCCGCGAACTCTGGCGCATGCAAGACGCGCTCAATAAACGCATCGGCGTGAACACCCAGGGCATGAGCGACGAGGAAAAGACCAAGTGGCTGCTGAATTACAGTCGCGCCATGACGCAGGAGATCGCCGAACTTGTGGACAGCGTTCCGTGGAAGTGGTGGGCCAAGTACCAGAAATTCGACGAACAAAACGCCCGCGTCGAAGTCGTGGACCTGTTTCATTTTCTCATCAGCATGGCGCAGGTCCTCGGCATGAGCGCTGACGACGTCTTCGCCGCCTACCTCAAGAAAAACGAGGTGAACTTCAAGCGTCAGGAAAGTGGTTACACGCAGAAGGACGAGCACGATTCGAAACATATCTGAGCCTGCCGCCGCCGTCGCGAGCCGGCTCGATCTCTCGCTCATGTGCATTCTCGAGGCTCATCAGCCGGCGCAGCTCCCGGCCATTCGCGAACTCTTCACCGAATACGCGAACTCCATCGAGATTGACCTGTGCTTTCAGGGCTTCGCCCGCGAACTGGCTGAACTGCCGGGCAAGTACGCGCCACCCGAGGGACGCTTGCTGCTGGCGCAGGATGGCTCGGTCGCCAGCGGCTGCGTCGCATTGCGCAAGATCAGCGACGGCATTTGCGAGATGAAACGCCTGTATGTCCGGCCCGCGTTTCGCGGCCGTGGGCTGGGCCGCCAGCTTGCGGAACAGATTGTCTCGCTGGCCGGCGAAATTGGTTACGCGCGGATGCGCCTCGATACGCTCAGCTCGATGAAACCCGCCCTCGAAATTTATTCCGCCCTTGGGTTTCAGCGGATCGCACCTTATTACGACAACCCCAGCGGGCTCGCCGTTTTCCTGGAACTGAAACTGCGTTGAAAAATTTCTCGGCATCCGCGCCCCGCCCCTTACCATCGCGCCATGAGCAAACCCGTCACCCGGCTCGCTCCCGCCAACACGCCCGTGCCGCCGCGCTGGCGGCGGGAGATTGACCGCATTCTCATCACCGACGCCATGCTGGCGCGCCGCATCCGGTCTCTCGCCGCGGAAGTGCAGCGGGATTTTTCCGGCCGCGAAATGGTCATTGTCTCGCTGCTCAACGGC
>CAYWCK010000233.1:0-8552 GCA_964456685.1 uncultured Bifidobacteriaceae bacterium
GGTGGGAAACGAGCTGGTTTCTTGGTGGACTGATTGCCGCGGGCATCGCGGCGGCGGGCGGGCTCTACCGGTTGCGGCAAAGTCGTCGGCGCGAACTGGAGCGTTTGCGAGTTCGTATCGCCAGCGACCTGCACGATGACCTAGGTTCGAGTCTGTGGAGCATCACGTTGTTAAGCCGGTTGGTCGCCCAGAGTCCGAAGCTCGGCGCAGAGGAGCGACAAGATGTGAGCGAAATCAACCGCATCGCCGTCCAGACTTCCAATTCGATTCGCGACATCATCTGGCTGATCAATCCGGCGTTTGACAGCTTGCAGGACCTGTTGCTGCGCACCAAGGACTTCGCAGCGATCGCGCTGCGGGGTGTGGAATACAGCTTGCGGACGGAGGGTATTGATCTTGCGCACAAGCTACCGCTGGAATTCCGCCAGAACCTTTTCCTGCTGTTCAAGGAGGCGCTCACCAACATCGCCAAGCACGCGCAGGCTACGGCCGTGGAGATTGAAGTGAAGGAACACGCGCCCGGCTGGCAGTTCACCATTCGCGACAATGGCGTGGGTTTCGATCCGACGGCGCCCGTGAGCGGGAATGGATTGAGAAATCTCCGCACGCGCGCCGAGAAGATTCACGCCACATTTGCAATTCTAAGCCGTTCCGGTCACGGGACGCTGATCCACATCACGACCACCAAACCTTGACGGCATATTGACTTCCCATTTTCCGCGCGCTGATGGAAATTCAAATCGCGAACACAGCTTATGAAAAAAGGCAACACCGAAAACAAATCCGTGGTCTGGCTCATTGAGGACCATGCGGATTCGCGGCGCATTCTGGCGCGCGTGCTCAATTCGGGTGCGACGATGAAATGCCCGTGCGCTTTTGCTTCGTGCGAGGAGGCGCTCGGGGCGTTGCGCACACATCCCGCCCCGGATGTGATCCTGCTCGATGTCGGCTTGCCGGGCATGAGCGGCATCGAGGGCATCCCGCATCTCAAGGCCAGCGCGCCGAACGCGCACATCATCATGCTCACGGTGTTCGACGATCAGGAGAAGGTATTCAATGCCATCTGCGCCGGCGCTTCGGGTTATCTTCTCAAGACGGCGGACGAGGAAGCCATTGCCCACGCGGTGCAGGATGTCCTCCAAGGTGGCGCGCCGATCAACCCGCGCATCGCCAAATTGGTGTTGAAGATGTTCGCATCGCGTGTGATGCCGCCGCGGCAGGAGTATGGTTTGACGACCCGCGAACGTTCGGTTCTTGAACTGATGGTGCAAGGCCTGATCAAGAAGGAGATTTCGGAGCGTCTCGGCTTGAGCTATCACACTGTGGATAATCACCTGCGCAACATCTACGCGAAGTTGCAGGTGCATACTCGCGGCGGGGCCGTGGCCAAGGCGGTCTCGGAACAAATCCTTTCTTCTCAATGAGGTTCGGTCTCCAAAAGTTGCTTTGCTGCGGCGGGCTGCTGCCCTGCCTGCTGGCGGGCTGTGGGCGTGAATCAAAACCGGCGGTCCGCGAAATCACCTCTTTTCATCTGTTGGGAGTTTATTCTCAACAAGCCCAGGTGTTGGCCAATGACTTCGAGCGCCAGACGGGAATTCGCGTCAAAATCGTCGGCGGCACAATCAATTCCCTCCGGGAAAAGGCCCTGACGGATTTGCTGACGAAGGGCGGTAACTTCGATGTGATTCAAGTGCCGTACCAATGGGATGGCGAGATTCTTCCGCACCTGCGACTGTTGGATGATGTGCTCGATCGCATGGCGCCTGATCTCAACGATTTCATTCCCGGTGTGCGGACCAATTGTGGCTATTGGCAGGGGCACACTTATGGTCTGCCCATGGCGTGCGACGTCATCACGCTGCTCTATCGCACCGACGTGTTTGCCGCGCACTCGGCAGAGTTCAAACGCAAGACCGGCCGGCCCCTCGAGCCGCCGAAGACATGGGAAGAATACCTGGAGATCGCCGAGTTTCTGGACAGCGAGACGCTCTACGGCAACGTCATCATGGGAGGCGATCAGCTTTACACGATCTGGTCGGGTGTGCTTTTCGGACTGGGCGGCAGCCCGGTGGATGAACAATCGCGCCCGACCCTTAACACCGCAGCCGGCCAACGAAGCCTGGAGCTTTTCAAGCAGATGTTCAAGTACGCGCCGCCGCACTCCGAGAAGATGGGCGTGCCGGAGGCAAATCGGCTTTTTCTGCAAGGTCGCAGCGCCATGTATCTGGGATGGCCGAGCCTGATCTGGGGTCAGGTCAATGACAACAACATCTGCCGCGTGGCCGGCCGGATTGGCGCCGCCGTGATTCCCGGTGCCCGCCCGCAATTGAGCGCCTGGTCGCTCGGGGTGAATCCTGCCTGCCGCGACCTCGACGCGGCGTGCCAGTGGATTTCCTTTTTCGTGAACCCGGCGAACAGCAAGCGATTACTGCTCGGTTTCGGCAAAGGCTCGCCCCGGCGCTCGACTTATACCGAAGCGGATGCACAGCAGCAGATTTTTTATCTCCCGGCGTTGCTGCAAGGGTTTGAGGGCAGCACGCCGCGATTCCGTATACCGCCATCCCAGGAACTGACTGATTATCTGGACCTTGAACTGGCGCGGGCCATCGCCGGTCAGAATTCGGTGACCGGTGCGCTGGACCGCTCGGCAGCCCGTTGGCGCGAAATCCTCATTAAATCTGGTTCGTTGCGCGAATGACGCGAATGCGTCATGCCAGAGTGCCACCGGTGTGTTATTAAAGTGAAATCATGTTTCAGTGCCGAGTTGGCAGTTTCGTTCCAGTGAGCCCGAGCCGGATTGGATTCCATTCCATTCCCGTTCGTGCCCGTTCGTCTTCTTGGGGCTTCACCCTCATTGAATTGCTGGTCGTGATCGCCATTATTGCAATTCTGGCGGCGATGTTGTTACCGGCGCTTTCGAAAGCCAAAGCCCGCGCCCTCGTCACGAACTGCATCAACAATCAAAAGCAACTCACCATCGCATGGGTCATGTACTCGGGCGACAACAACGGGCAGCTGGTAAACAATTACACCAAGGGTAATGCCGCTTGCGGCAGCGCAGCGTGGGTCACTGGTGGCTCAATCCTCGGCGTTGGCACCTGGACTGGCAACGCCCAGACGGACCCAACCAACTATGCAATCATCTACGGCAAGCTGTTTGACTATAACAAGTCGGTTGCGATTTACCGGTGCCCGGCTGACCTGTCTGTCATCACCTCGACCAAAGCCCTGCGTTTTCGCAGTTACTCCATGAGCACCGGCGTCAATTGGATCAACGAGGGTTCGCCGGGCGAACCAACGGTGCCCAAGGAATCCGCGATGCTCAACCCCGGGCCGTCCAAAGCTTCGGTGTTCCTCGACGAGCAGGAGGACAGCATCGACAACAATGCAATTGGCATTTACCCGGCAAGTTCCGGCAATGCGGGCTATTGGAACGTCCCCGCGGGCACTCGCCACCAAAGCGGCTGTGTGCTGTCCTTTGGCGATGGCCATGCCGAGTATTGGAAGTGGAAAGACAGTTACGTTTTGACGGCGAAGCAGTTTTCCACATCGCCGGCGACGGACCGCGATTACAAGCGGCTTTCGGAAACCGTGCCACCGTGACCGATGAGTTGAAGCCGCACCCAGCAATTTACCCCTAACGATAACAACCCCATAAATCGACCATGAGAACCTCCATTATCCCGATGCTTCTCGCCAAGATGCGAAACACCCTGTGGCTGTTCAGCCTCCTGGCGGCCGCGCTGCTCGCTCCGAAGGCGCAGTCGCAAACCTACGCGCTCACCAACGTCTGGTACGTTCCCACCAACGTGCTGGGCGCCGCCAACATCATTGTGAGCGGCGATAACAATCGCGCGCTCGCTTACGACGCGATTTCGAATCAAGTCTTCGTCGCTTCGCGCCAGGGCAGCGCGCCCGCACCGGGCATCCAAGTGCTGGATGGCGCCACGGGCGCTACGCTCGGTCTGATGGACAAGACGGGCATCAGCGGCGGCTCGATCCAGGTGCTCAACCAGATCCGCGTAGCGGATGACGGCGCGATTTATGCCGCCAACTGGACCGCGCCTACGCCCGCCAGCCTGGTAAAAATCTATCGCTGGACTAACTGGCTTAGTATTCCAACGGTGGCGTATGCCGGTAATGCAACCTCGAACAACTCCACCGCCGGCGGATTCAACCTCGGAGCCACCCGCGTAGGTGACACCATGGCCATCCGTGGCGCCGGAGCAAATACGCAAATCATCCTGCCGGTTGGTGTCGGAAGTGTGACTGCGACCACCAACTTCCTTTTCTTCACCACGACCGACGGCTTGAACTTTTCGAATCATATTCTGACCGTCAGTGGCTACGCCGCTTCCGGCAGCGGCATATATGGCGTCTGCTTCTACACCAACAACACCTTCCTGGTTCGCCTCGCGGGTGCGACCGGCAACAATCTTCTGCTCGTGCAATATCCCGCAAACATCGGTTCGCTCGGTGAAGGGCCGGTTGCTGGAACGGTCATCGGGACCTATTCGCTGCCGGGAGTCCTCAGCACGACTGCTTTCATTGATTACAAATCCGCCGGTCAGGGCGGTTTCATGGCATTGGCGAGCCCGCAGAATTCCGGTGGTGTCTCGGCTGGCGCGCAGGTGGCGCTCTATCTCGACCCCGTCCTCGGCAACGGCATCTGCCCGGTTCAGCAGGCCACAACGAATTACCAGCATCTCGCTAGCAACGGCAACCTGGCGGGTGCCGTTGCGTTAGGCGGCTCGAGTTTCAGCCAGTACATCTACTCGCTGGATTGCAACAACGGCGTGCGTTGCTCGGCCATCATCACGATTCCGCCACAACCGCCTACCATTTCGGCGCAACCGGTTGGGGTCACCGGCAGCGGCGCCTATGCGCCGTACACGCTCAACGTTACCGCCAATGGCTATTGCCCGCTTGTTTATCAATGGCAGGCGAGCACCAACAACACGACCAACGCTTTCTCGTTCGCGAACATTCCGGGCGCGACATCCAGTTCCTACACCATCACGACCGCTTCCACGAATTACTATCGTGTGTTTATCACCAACACCATCGCGCCCGCCGTCACGAGCGCCGTCGTGCAAGTCGCCGTCAAGTCAGCCGTGAGCAACGCGGCAGTCAGTCAGCTTTGGCGCATTCCTGCAGGTGCCGCCGGGTACACGGCTTTCCTGAATCCCGACAACAACGGGCGCGGCATCGCTTATGACACCAATTCGCAACGCCTGGTCGTTTCCTACGTGAACTCCGCCGCCGCCTACGTACTCGATGCGAATACAGGCGCGCTCCTAGGCACTTTGAGCACTTCCGGCTTGGCGAGCGGATCAGGCGCGATCTTCAACATCGATCAAGTTGGAATAGGGGACGATGGGGCGGTCTATACCTGCAACTTGAGCGTCGCGCCCGGCGGCTTCCAAAATCCCGTCGTCATCAATCGCTGGCCGGCGCCCAACGTTGGCGCAACGCCCGTCGCCGCCTACAACAACACTCCGAGCGGCATCGGCGAGCGGTACGGTGACAACATGGCCGTGCGCGGCGCGGGAGCGAACACGCAGATTCTCCTGCCGGCCAGCACGGCTGTGATCAGCGGCGTCGGGCCGGGGACGAATGTCCTCCTGTTTACGACCAGTGATGGCACTAACTTCAATCCGATTTCCATGGGGATCGTCGGCGTGCCGAACGGTTTCGCCAATGCCGGCGTCGCGTTTGGCGACGGCGACAGTTTTTGGGCGAAGAGCGGCAATGGCGATTTGTTCAAGATTGGTTTCAATCCCGCCGACGGCTCGAACTTCGTCATCTTCAGCTACAGCGCAGTCCCGACCTCGACCATGGGCCTCGCAGTGGATCCGAATCTCTCGATCATGGCCACGATCGTGCAGAACGACAATCCGGACACCGTGCGCCTGTATCAGTTGACCGGCAACGCCTCGCCGCCCGTGATGTTCCACCAAGGCTTGCTGTCGAACAATGCCAACGCCAATGGCAACGGTGCGATCGTCATGAAACGCAAACGTCTCTACGCGCTGGACGTCAACAACGGCATCCTCGCGCTCGACTACGACGTGCCGGTGGCGACCGCGCCGGCTATCAGCACGCCGCCGGCTTCGACCACGGCATACACGAACGCGGCCGCTTATTTATCAGTTGTCGCGTCTGGAACGTTGACGCTGAATTATCAATGGCGCTCGAACGGCATTGCGATTCCCGGTGCGACGGACAGCACTTACATCTTTGCCAATCCGCCGCTCAGCGCGAGCGGTTCGCTTTACGATGTCGTGGTGCAAAACACCGCCGGCATTGTCACCAGCACGCCACCCGCAGTGCTCACCGTCAAAGCGCCGGTGCTCAGCCCGGTCGTCACCAATATGTGGACGATTGCAGCGAACAATTATCCCAGCATTCCCACGTTGGACGACACTTCGTATGCGTTGCGTGGTTTGGCTTACGATCCGAACTTGGGCCGCTTGCTGGTGGCCGACCATTTCAACATCTATGCGCTCGACGCCACGAATCAGACCTACATCGAACGGTTGAACACCGCCGGCCTGCCCGACGTGGGGTTGAACAGTTGGGTGATTGATCAAATTCGCGTGGCGGACGACGGCGCGGTTTACGCCTGTAATCTTCAGGATGATTTTTATCGTCCGAATACGTTGTGCATCATCCGCTGGTCGGATTCCACCTCGAGTGCGTCGCTCGCCTCATCGTGGGGCAGCACGACCGGCGCGGACCCGAGCGGCAGCAGCGAACGCATGGGCGACACGATGGCAGTTCGCGGCGGCGGCAACGACACGCAAATCCTCATGGGCACGGCGGCGTCGCAAAAAGTCGTGCTGTTCACCACGGCCAATGGAACGGACTTCACGCCCGTGGTGATCGTCGTGACCAACGCGCCCGCGGGCTTCGCTTCCGCTGGCGTGGCGTTCGGTGCCGGCGCAAACACGTTCTGGGCGAAAGGTGACGCGGGCTACAATCTCCGCGAGGTCACGTTCGACATCAACGACCCGACGAATGCGTTCGTGAGCAAGGTCTATACGGCCGGTGCGCAAGTGCCGAATGCCATGGGCGGTTTCGGCGTGGACACTGCGCGCAACGTTTTGCTCGGCGTCAACTTCGACAACACGCCCGACGACCTCGAGTTGTTCCTGCTCAGCGGCAACAGCAATCCGCCGGCGCTCGTGCATCAGGCCTTCTTCCCGTCTGCGAATCCGAACATCTCGCTCTTCACTGCGGTGGACATCAAATACCCGTGGGCGTTCGGGCTCGACGTGAACAACGGCATCGTGGCACTGAACTACGGCACCCCTGCCGCACCCGCGGTGACGATCACCAGCGTGGCGCACACCGGTTCGAGCACGACGATCAATTGGAACAATTGCTTCGAGGGCCACAGTTACCAGGTGGAGTACAAAGACTCGGTGACGAACGCAACGTGGACGCCGATCGGATCGCCCGTGCCGACCACCGGGCCGACCGGCACTTACACCGACACGACAGCCAACGGCAACACGCGCTTCTATCACGTCGTGACGCAATGACGTACCTTTGACCGCAAACCACACCCGTCGCCGGGCAAGCCGGCGACGGGATTTTTTCCAGATGAAAAACATCACGCGCCGAAATTTCCTCAACCAAACCGCCGTGGCCACCACCGCTTTGGCCGCGACGCCGTTCATTCGCTCTGTCCGTGCCGGTGAACCGGCGGTCGCCAGCAAGATCGGTGTTGGCATCATCGGCTGTGGCGGTCAGGGGCAGGTGGATCTCGGCAGTTTCATGGGCAACGCGGAGGTTGAATGCCTCGTCGTTTGCGACCTCGACGACGAGCGCATAGCGAAGGGTTTGGAAATCGTCACCAAGACCGGCCGGAAAAAGCCGGACACCACAAAGGACTTCCGCCGCGTGCTCGACCGTAAGGACGTTGACGCCGTCATCGTCGCCACGCCGGATCACTGGCACGCGTTGCCAGCCGTCATGGCGTGTCAGGCCGGCAAGGATCTTTACGTCGAGAAACCGCTTGGTAAAACGATCGATGAAGGCCGCGCGATGCTCGAAGCTGCGCAGCGGCACGATCGCGTCGTGCAAATGGGCTCGCAGTGGAAGAGCTGCAAGCACATCGTCGAGGCTGGCGAAATCGTCCGCTCTGGCAAACTCGGCAAGGTCAGCCTGTGCCGCGGTTGGGCGTATCTCGATTGGCTGCCGAGCGTCGGTCACAAAGCCGACGGCCCCGCGCCGGCGGGATTGGATTACGATTTGTGGCTCGGTCCCGCGCCGAAACGCGCGTTTAACCCGAACCGTTTCCATTTCAACTTCCGCTGGTTCTGGGATTACGCCGGAGGCTTGATGACCGACTGGGGCGTGCATCTCATCAACATGCAGCAAATGGGCATGGGCCTCGACGCGCCGAAGAGCGTTTCGTCGTGCGGCGGCAAATTCGTTTTCGACGACGACTCCGAAACGCCGGACTCGCAGGTGACCGTTTACGAATTCCCGACCTACCAGATGATTTGGGAACATCGCGCCGGATTGAACAACGGATTGAACAA
>CAYWCK010000234.1:0-8488 GCA_964456685.1 uncultured Bifidobacteriaceae bacterium
CGTCCCGCAAAAACTCTGCCGCGCTCCGTTGGCCATCACAAGGAATGGCTGCAAGCCTGCCGCACGGGATCGCCGACGGCGTCGAATTTTGATTTCGCCGGCCCGCTCACCGAAGCCGTGCTGCTCGGCATGGTCTGCGTCCGCAACGGGGGCGACAAACTCGAGTGGGACTCCGCAAATCTCAAGGTGACGAACGATGCGGAGGCGAACCGGTTTCTGCACTACGAGTACCGCCCGGGTTGGGAACTGTGAAACGTCCGCTGGCTCACGGCAGCACGGCGCGATAGTAATTCGCCTCCAGACCAGGCGCCGGCGTGTTCGTGTAATCCCACCGGCCAGTCGCCAGTGTATTGGTGGCGAGCGCTGTCCACGCCAGCAGGTCGGTCGAGCTCTCGAGCACGAGCGTTTGTCCGGTCAGTCCGAGCACGCCAATCCGGAATTGCGTGGTGTTGAGGCGCGCGATTTCCAAGGTCGGTGGCTGCCGGCTTGCGACGACCGTGACGGTTTCCGGCGCGTACAGATAGCGTGTGTTACCGCCGCCGTTGATGGTGCCGAGAATCGTGTGTGCGCCCGGCGTCGCGCTCGCCGCGGACAGCAACAGGTTCGTGATCGCAACGCTGACGAATCCCGCGCCGTTGCCCGGCACCGCAATTTCGCTCAACAGAGTTTGGTTCGTGTTGAGCGGGTTGAAATCGTCGTCGAGATAAAGGCGGATCGTCGCGAGGTTCGAACTCGCCTTCGCCCACTGGTAATAAAATTTCACCGGCAACGATTCTCCGACGGCGACTTGATTGGTGGTGGTTCGGTTGAGCCGGAGCAAATTCGGCCACGCGCCGTTGTTGGTCGGCAGAGCGGTGCGATTTGCCGAGGTCCCCGCGCCGAGATCCCAATTCTGATTGAACCCGTCGCGGATCAGGCCCAGGCCAACGGGTTGCTCTGAGCTCGTGCGATCGCCGCGGCCGATCAAGCTGTAGCGAAAGCCAGCGTTGGTGCCGGCGGCTTCCGGGCCGAACCACCAGGTCGCGCGCTCGGCACTCGTGAGATTGGTTTCGGTGTCGCTCGCGGGGATGCGCCAGTCCAGCGTGCCGTGATACCACAGGTGAACATCCGAGTGCGCGCTGCTGTAGCCACCGCCCAGGGTGGTGAGTTTGCGCACGAAAGCGCCGGCGACGGATTTCCCATTGATGGGTGAATCAACGCTTTGCCAGTAGTTGTCGGCGAAGAGAACGTTGACGTAGGTGTTCGCCGGCGCGTCATTCGCGCGGTAAAGAATCCAGTCGAACGGAAATGCCGGATCGTTCAGCGGATGCGGATCCAGCGTCGTTACGTGATCCACCCAGACGCCGTTCGTGCCCAATTGCCGGCTGAGTTCGCAGACCATCGAGCCGCCGCGGCTGTGGCCGATGAGGTGCAACGGAAAGGCGGCGATGGCGCGCCCGCCCAACTCCGGAATGAAGTTTGTGCTCAGCAAGGCGGGCGTGACCGCGCTGGCAACCTGAAAGGTGTCGTAGCTATTGCCATCATCGAGATCGCGCCAATCCAGCTTGATGATGATTTCTCCGGATTCCGGATTCGAGGCCGGGCTGCCCGCGGTCCGGGCGGCGGTGAGATAATAATTTCCGGCGAAGTTGGAAAAACCCATCTGGTAGATGGAGTAGTTCGTGCCGAAGAAGCCGGGATACTGCGGAATCCGGCTGGCCATACCCGTCACCCAGCCGTCCACGCTGCTGTTCAGCCCGTGCGTGATCAGCGTGATGCCCGCGTGGCTGATGTGAAGAAAGCCGGCGAGCAACAGGCCAAGCGCCAGGCGGGGCAGAATGGGAATGCGGCTCGCGAACTTCATGCCGGGATGCAGCTTCAGGCGCCGATCTGCTGTTTGATTGCGCAGCAAATTTTTTGCGACCACGCTTGCAAGGCCTTCGAGTCGCGGCCTTCCATCAGCAGGCGGGCCTTGGGTTCGGTGCCGGAATAGCGCAAGAGCAAGCGACCGCCTTGGGCTTTCGCTTCCGCTTCGGCTTCCGTCACCAGTTCAGCCACGCCGGCGAGTTCCTCAAAGGGTTTCTTCTCCCGCACGATTACATTGGTGACGAGTTGCGGGAAGCGAGTCCAGCATTTCGCCAACTGGCTCAGCGGTTTGCCGGTGGCGCGCATGGTGCGAAGCATCTGCAGCGCCGCCACGAGGCCGTCGCCGGTCGTGCTGTGGTCGCGAAAAATCAAATGCCCGCTTTGCTCGCCACCAAAGTTGAACCCGCCGCGGAGCATTTCATCAATCACCAGCCGGTCGCCGACACCGGTGCGGGTGACTTTGCCGCCGGCAGCATTGATGGCGGCGTCCACGCCGGCGTTGCTCATGATCGTGGCGACCAGGGTCTTCTCCGCCAACGCGCCTTGCGCAAGCAAGTCCAGTGCGGCAATGACCATGATGTCGTCGCCGTCGATCAAGTCCCCGCGTTCATCGCACATCAACACGCGATCGGCGTCGCCGTCGTGGGCGATGCCGACGTCGGCGCGGAATTCGCGGACCTTGGCGCACAGATGTTGCGGATGCATCGAGCCGCAATCCTTGTTGATGTTCTTTCCGTCCGGCTGATTGCCGAACACGATGACGTCCGCGCCGAGTTCGCGCAGCACGCAGGGCGTGGCTTTGTAGGCGGCGCCATGCGCGCAATCCACCACCACGCGCATGCCTTCAAGCGTCATGCCGCGCGGGAAACTGGCCTTGGCAAACTCGATGTAACGCCCCAGCGCGTCATCAATGCGCACGGCTTTGCCGATGTCCTCGGCGGTCGGTCGGATGTCTTCGATGCGTCCGCTGAAAACCAAATCCTCGATCTCGGCCTCGATTTTGTCGTCGAGTTTGTAGCCGTCCGCGCGGAAGAACTTGATGCCGTTGTCGGCGTACGGATTGTGCGAGGCGGTGATGACTATGCCGGCATCCGCGCGCAAGCTGCGCGTGACATACGCAACGCCGGGCGTGGGCAGCGGGCCGATGAACAGCACGTCCACGCCCATCGAGAGGATGCCCGAGCTGAGGGCGTTCTCGATCATGTAGCCGGAGAGCCGGGTGTCCTTGCCGACGACGATGCGATGACGGCCGCGGCCGCGCGCTTCGGCTTCGAGATTCTTGAACACGTGGGCGGCAGCGCGGCCGAGCTTGAGCGCGGTTTCGGCGGTGACCGGCTCCACATTGGCGATGCCGCGCACGCCATCGGTGCCGAAAATCTTTTTGGGCTGGGTCATTTAAGCGGCAATTCTTTGGCGGGCACGACCACATCCACTTCGCGCGGAATGATGCCGATGATCGTGACGCCCAGCGGCGCGGAGGCCATGACGCGCTTGCGCAGATTTTGGGCCTCCTCGATGCCGCGCAAGTCCACGGTCACGCGGATTTCCTTCTCGTCCAAAAAATTGATCGTCTCCGCGCGACCTGTGACGGTGACCTGAACTTCTTCCGGCTCGATCTTGATTTCCCGCACGTCGGCCGCGGCGAAGACGATGTCCACCGGCACGTGCTCAAAAGTGCGGGTGGAGTTGCGGTGCAACGGATTCACGTTCCCGGAAAAGTCCTCGCTGATGGTGTGCACGATGAGCCAGACCACGAGGGCGAGCAGGACGGAAAAGAATTTCCAGCCGAAGTCCTTGGTGACGATTTCGCGAAAGGCCATGGTTCACTTGCCCGCTGGCGGTGGGGCGGGGCGGGGCTCGTCCTTGGTGATGACGACCGGGCCGGGCTTCGGCCGGTCGGTGGTGCGCGAGCGCAGCCACGCGACGAGAGTGCGGGTTTGGCCGGGGCGCAACAGCAGCGATTGCAGGAAGGCGCGCAATTCCTCGATGGAAACGTTGCGGGTCAACTGGCCCTTGTAGGCGTAGGAGATGGCGCCGTTCTCCTCGGAAACCACAACGATGGCCGCATCGGTTTCTTCGCTCAGGCCGATGGCAGCCCGATGACGCGTGCCGAGCGATTTGTTCAAATCCTGCCGTTGCGTCAGCGGGAAGATGCAGGCGGCGTGCGTGATGCGGTCGCCCTTGATCAGCACCCCGCCGTCGTGAATGGCGTTGTTGGGGAAGAAAATCGTCTCGAGCATTTCCGGCGTGGCTTCGCAATCCACCTTGATGCCGGATTCCACCGCATCCGAGAGCTGGATGGATTGCTCGATGGCGATCAACGCGCCGATCTTGACGTCGGCGAGCCGCTCACACGTCTGGATGATGATTTCGATGTTTTCGCGCTGCTCATGGGCGGTGGCAAAGAGCGGCAGGTTGCCCAGCTCGCCGAGCATGCGGCGGAGTTCGGGTTGGAAAATGACCAACGCGCCCACCGCGATGAAGACCGACGCGCTGCCGAGCAGCCAGCGCAGCACTTTCAGATCGAGCAGCGTGGTGACGCCGGTCAAAGCCACGAGGACCACGACGAAGCCGATGACGACCGGCCAGCCGCGCGTGCCGCGTACGAAGCGAGACGTGAAGTAGATTCCCACCGCCAGGATGAGAATCTCCAGCATCGGCCGCCAGACGGATTGAATGTCTTTCCAAAGCATCACTGTTTTCGAGCCCGAATGGCTTCGGTCATCCGCACCGCCCGGACGGTTTCCGAAACGTCGTGCGTGCGGATGATCTGCACCCCGGCTTCCACGGCCAAGGTCGTGCAAGCCAGCGCCGCGGGGAGCCGCTCGTTGACGTCCAGCCCCAGCAATTTTCCCATAAACGATTTGCGCGAAACACCAACGAGCAAAGGCCGCTCCAGTTTTGTAAAACCACGGAGGCTGGCGAGCAACTGCAAATTGTGCTCCAGCGCTTTTCCAAAGCCGATGCCCGGATCGAAAATGACCTGGTCAGCGGGCACACCCGCCGCCGCCAGCCCGGCCAGCCGGTCGCGAAAGAACGCGGCCACTTCACCGCAAACGTCGGTGTAATTCGGTTCCGCCTGCATGGTTTGCGGGTTGCCCTGCATGTGCATGCACACATAGCCCGCGCCGGTTTCCGCCGCGAGGCGCCACATGGCGTCATCGCTGCGGTTGGCGGCGACGTCGTTGATGATGCTCGCACCGGCCGCCAGCGCGGCGCGGGCCACGGCTGGTTTCATGGTGTCAATGGAGAGCGGGACTTTGACCTGCGCGGCAAGCTGTTCGAGGACCGGAATCACCCGGCGCAATTCTTCCGCTTCGCCCACAGGCGTCGCTCCCGGCCGTGTGGACTCGCCGCCCACGTCGAGAATCCCCGCGCCTTGCGCCACCAGTTGGAGCGCGTGGCGGACTGCTTGGTCCGTCGAAAGAAACCGGCCGCCGTCGGAAAACGAATCGGGCGTCACATTCACGATCCCCATGACGAGCGCAGGGCCCGGGAACTGGAACGTGTGCTGGCGCGCCCGGAATTGCATCAAACCTCAGTATTCTGTTCCGCTCCGGCCGCGCTGCATCAGCTCGATCTCATAACCCTCGGGCGCATCAATGAACGCGAAGCCGCTGCCATCTTCCTTGATATGCGGCTCCTCGGAGAACTTGAGCCCGAATTTGGCGAGGTGCGCCCGGAAGGCCTCGAGACTTTCCACCTCGAACGCCAGGTGAGTCAGGTCGGCTTGCACTTTTACGGGTTCGCTGCCGGGGTAGTAACAGATCTCGATCAGTTCCTCGCTTTCCGGCGCTTTGAGGAAGGCGAGTTCGGAGCCGCGCGGGGATTTGTGCCGCCGCACTTCCTGCAAGCCGAGCACGTCCCGATAAAATTTCACGGTGCGCTCAAGGTCGTTGACGCGGTAGCGGGTGTGCAAAAGTTTCTTGGCGATGCTCATGCGGAGAGGGTAACGCGGTGACGGCGGGCGGTTCAACTGGAGAAATGAACGCCGTCCGGTCGCCGGCATCCAACCGGTTGGCAGTTTTCATTTTCGACCTTATGATGGCAACGTGCTGCGAACCGCACGCTACCTTTTGATTGCCGTCCTCAGCTGGGTCGGTCTGCCAGTAACGGCGCAGATTGATCCGGTCGAGCGCCGGCTGATCCAGGTTGGTTATACCGAATCCTTGGGTGGGCACGCGCCACTGTCCGGTTATGCGTTCTACTATTCGAATGATCCCGAATTCGTGCGTTCGAATCTGACCCTGCGACTGGCGGTGGCCCCGGTCTATCTGGACACGGAACTGGGAGTGCGTGGCGCGCTGGGGCCGCATACGGATCTTGGTTTCGGATTCGCGGGCGGCGGCTTTGCGGATAGCTATTCCGAGATTCGTGCCGGTGAGTTTCTGCCGGAAGAATCATTTCTGGGCCATAGCGCCGAGTGTTCCCTCAGCCTCTACCATCTTTGCAACCCCACCCAGACGATTCCGCTCAACTATGTTTTGCGTGGCGCGCTGCATTACGCGTTCTACCAAGCGGACGACGATACGGCGGCGAACTTCGTTTTGCCGCAGGATCACTCGACCTTCGTGGTGCGGACCGGCTTCCGCTGGGGTGGCCAGGAGCCGCTGCTGCTTCCCTCGCTCGCGATGGAATTGTCCGCCTGGTACGAGGGCGAGTTTCGCGATCATGCCGGGACTTACGGTTTCAACGATCGCAAACTCGAATCGGTTTCCCATCGCTACTGGGGCCAGGCATTGCTGGCTTATACGCTGCCGGGCAACGGGCAATCCTTTCGCGTCAGCGTTACCGCCGGCTCCAGCCGCGCCGCAGACCGGTTCGATGCCTATCGGCTGGGCGCTTTGCTTCCGTTGGTGAGTGAATTCCCGCTCGCCCTGCCGGGTTACTACTATCAGGAATTGAGCGCGCAACGCTTCGCGTTGATGGGCGCGAGTTACATCTTTCCTTTGGATGCGCGGAAACGCTGGGGTGCAAACCTCACCGCAGCCACGGCGTACGTGGATTATCTGCCGGGCTTGGAGCAACCGGGCGGCCGCTGGCACAGCGGCGTGGCGGGCGGCATTCTCTATCATCTGCCGCAGGACACTCTCAAGGTCTTGCTGGTTTACGCTTATGGGGTGGACGCCATCCGCGGCGACAGTCGCGGGGGGCACAGCTTGAGCGTTTTGTTGCAACTGGATTGGGAACATGCGCGAACCGCATTGTTCAATCCCGATCGGCCCGGACGCTGGCGTGGTTGGCAGCGGATCTTTGGGGGCTGAACCGCCGTGCGTTTCGCTGCTCCCGGCTTGCCGCCACCGGTGCATTCCGCTATCCCAACCCAGCAACATGAACTTCATTCGCTTGCTCGGCCTGAGTCTGCCATGGCTGCTCCTAACGGGCTGCGGTCCGAAGACTCCCGTGCCATCGCCCACCTCCGGTCACCCGCTGGCAAATCCGCTGGTGATGAAGTGTGAACCCGGTCAGCGTGGCGGCCGGTTGACGTTGCTCACGGCTGGTCCGCCGCGCACTTTCAATCCGCTGCTGGTGGTGGACGGCGCTTCCGATCACGCGGTACGGCTCCTTTTTGGTTCTCTCATGGTAGTGAACGCCGCCACTCAGGAGGCCGGTCCGGGGATGGCTGAAACCTGGTCGGTGTCGCCCGACGGCCGAAGCTGGACGTTTAAACTGCGCGCGGGTTTGCGATGGAGCGATGGCCAGCCGCTGACCGCGGGGGATGTCGTCTTCACCTGGAACGAGGTGATGTACAACCCGGAAATGAACCGGCAGACCTACGACCTGTTCCGCATCAACGGCACCAACTTCGCCGTGAGCCAGCTCGATGAACTGACGGTCCGAGTGGTGACCCCGGAAGTCTTCGCGCCGTTTCTCGAATTCTTTGGCGGCGTACCCATTTTGCCCCGGCATGCCATGGGCCGCGAAGTGCAGGAACGGAGATTTCTTTCGGCGTACACCGTCAACACGCGGCCCGATCGAATCGTGGGCAGCGGCCCGTTTCGGCTGAAACAAATGCAACCCGACGGCGGCGTGCTGTTGGAACGCAATCCGGAATATTGGGCGACAGATTCCACCGGGCAACGGTTGCCGTACTTCGACGAAGTGCTGCTGCAACCCGTCAGCGGCGGCAGCCCCACCTATTTCTTTCTGAGTGGCAAGGGGGACGTCTGCGAGTCGCCGCGCGTGGCGGAGCACGAAGCCATCCGCAGTGCGGCGGGGGCGGGCAAGTTCCGCCTGCTCGAACTCGGCGTGGGCACGGAACGGGATATTCTTTGGTTCAACTTGAACACGAATCGCGACACCGGCGGCCGTCCGCTCGTGGCGCCCGCCAAGGCGCGCTGGTTTCGCGAGCCCGCTTTCCGGCAGGCCGTCTCCTGCGGGATCAACCGCGATCGGTTGGTAACGGAAGTTTACGGCGGCAAGGCCCAGCCGATTCTCACCTTCGTGGGCAAGGACAATCCCAAATGGCACAATCCCAATGTTCCGGTTTTTGGCTACGACCCGGCCCGGGCGCGCGCGCTGCTTGCGGGCATCGGCATCTCGGATCGCAATCAGGATGGCGTCCTCGAAGATGCCGGCGGTCAGGTCATCGAGTTCACCTTGCATTCCAACTCCGGCAATCCCGCGCGCGAAAAATGCGCGG
>CAYWCK010000235.1:0-8468 GCA_964456685.1 uncultured Bifidobacteriaceae bacterium
TTTGGCAGCGCCTTGTCCACCGAATACATCGTGGGCATGGCCAAGGTCAAAGGCAAGGTGAAGGCCTTGCTCGCGATTGATCGAGTGCTGGCCGGAGGCGGCGCCGCCATGCCTGCCTTTGCGTAAACCCACCAAATCACCCGACCACATGCTTAACCGCGCTCCTGCCATGAAAAGTTTGATTGCCGCTGCAATCGCCGGCGTTGTCTTGATCAATTGCTGTGCCGCAAACGAAAGCACGAACTCCGCGCCGGTCGCCGGCAAAGCAAAAACATTGACGAGCGTAGAAGCGCTCCAGCGATTGCTGGAGGGCAATGCCCGCTATGTTGCCGGCAAAGCCGCCCATCCCGATCAAACCATCGAACGGCGCGCCAGTCTCACCTCCGGGCAAACGCCCTTCGCCATTGTGCTCACATGTTCCGATTCGCGCGTGGCCCCCGAATTGTTCTTTGACCAAGGCCTCGGCGATCTTTTCGTTATCCGCAACGCTGGCAACGTGCTGGATGACCACGTAATCGGCAGCATGGAATATGCAGTCGAGCATTTGCATGCGCCGTTGATCATCGTCGTGGGCCATGAAAAATGCGGTGCGGTCTCCGCCACGGTTTCGGGCGCGGAAGCGCCTGGCCATATTCGCAGTGTGGTCGAATCGATTGCGCCCGCGTTCGAGAAATCCAAGAGTCAGCCGGGGGACAAAGTGGACAACGCGGTTCGTGCCAATGCGCAGCAAACGGCGGACATACTCAAGCAGGCCGAGCCCATTTTGAAGGAATCCCAAAGCGCCGGCCACCTCTCCATCGTGGCGGCGCGTTATGACCTTGGTACCGGCCGCGTCGAAATCTTAAAGTAGCAAAACCTTCTCTCAGATCCATACCTAAAAAACACGCACTATGAAAAACATGACAATCGGAAAACGGATCGCCCTGGGATTTGGGCTCTTGATGACGCTCGCAATTGGGCTCGGGTTGGTGGCCGTCTGGAATATGGGACAGGTCAAGACCGAGGCCCGCAATCTGGCGGAGGAGAGCGTGCCTGAGATTAGCGTGGCCAACGAGGTCGAACGGTTTTCGCTGCTGACCATGTATGAGATTCGCGGTTACGGCTTGAGCGAGGAGGTCGCGTATCTGGAGCGCGGCACTCAACACCTTGCAAGAGTCAAAGAGCACTTGCTCGAGGCAAAAAAATTGGCGGCGCAGCATCCCGATCTAGGCAGCCTCAAGACTGCTGCCGAGAAGGCCGAGGTGCAGGTGCTGGATTACGAGCGTCTGGTGCAGCAAACCGTGGCTACGGATGCCGCCATTCAACAGAACCGCGAACAGATGGATACGGCCGCCAAGTCTTTCATGAAGGAATGCGAATCATATCTGGCCTCCCAAACCGAGAAACTCACCGAGGAAATCAAGGCAGGATTGCCGGCTGAGAAGCTCGGCGAGCGCGCACGCAAGATTACCCTCGCCAACGATGTCATTGATGCTGGCAATGCTTGCCGCATCATCAACTGGCGGGCCCAGGCGGAGCGCGATCTGAAATTGATCGCCGAGGCCGATAAGCATTTTGTGATCATCAAGCAGAAGTTGGATGAAACCCGGCCGATGACGCATCAGCAATCGAATCTCGATCAACTCGTGCTCTGCCAGAAGTCGGCGGATGCCTATCAGACCGCCATGCGAGATCTCTCCAAAAACTGGTCTGCGAAACAGGATCTGGCCAAGAACCGCGGCGCAGTTGGCGAGGCGGTGCTCAAGGAGGCGCAAGGGACCTCGGAGCAAGGGCTATCGGACACCCGCAAGACCGCCGAAGGTTCCATGCAAGCGCTGACTTCAGGTTCCCGCACGCTACTCATCGGATTGCTGTTGGTGGCCATTATCGGGACCGTGACTGGTTTCCTGATCACCCGCTCGGTGACGCGCCCCGTGAACGAGGTGGCCGAGTTGCTCTCCTCCGGTGCGGATCAGACAGCTTCCGCCGCGGCGCAAGTTTCGAGTGCGAGCCAGTCTCTCGCGCAAGGATCAAGCCAACAAGCGGCCTCAATCGAAGAAACCAGCGCCTCGCTGGAAGAGATGTCGAGTATGACCCGGCGCAACGCTGAGAACGCGCGCAAGGCCAATGATCTGGCCCGCGAAGCACGGGTGGCGGCAGATCGCGGCGCCACCGACATGAAGCAAATGACCGCCGCCATGGACGCCATCAAGGTTTCCAGTGACGACATCGCCAAGATTATCAAGACCATTGACGAGATCGCCTTCCAGACCAACATCCTCGCGCTCAACGCCGCAGTCGAAGCCGCGCGGGCGGGTGAAGCCGGTATGGGCTTCGCCGTCGTCGCGGATGAAGTTCGCGCGCTTGCGCAACGCAGCGCCAATGCGGCCAAGGAAACCGCGGGCAAGATTGAATCCGCCATCGGGAAGACTGCGCAGGGGGTGGAGATTTCCGCCAAGGTCACCGCCACGCTCGATCAAATCGTCACCCAGGTCCGCCAGGTGGACGAACTCGCCGCCGAAGTCAGCAGCGCGTCCAAGGAACAAAGCCAGGGCATCTCGCAGGTCAACACCGCCGTGGGCGAAATGGACAAGGTGACGCAAAACAATGCGGCCAACGCCGAGGAAAGCGCCAGCGCCTCCGAGGAATTGAGCGCCCAAGCCATGGCCATGAAAGGTTGCGTCAGTCAGCTGCTGCAACTGGTGGGGCAATCCGGTCGGGATAAGAAGGTCTTGGAAGACAAGTTGCCCCGCACTCCGCACCGGGTCGAGCCGGTGAAATGGCCGAAGTCCAAGCCCCAATCTCCTATCGCGCATAATGGCGGCCATGGCCACGCCCTGCCCGAGCACAACGGGAATGGGCATAGTGAAAGCTTTGAAGAATTCGGGGCGAGTCTCGCCGCCGAACGCGCTCCGACTGCGCCGTCCGCGGCGCCGCGAGCGTGATTCTTCACGCCCCCTCAGCCATTCCACGGCCGAACACTCGTTCCGATGGCGAGCCGGCCAGGCTGAGGGGGCGTTCCCTTTTCTTCTGCCGTCTTCTTCGAACTGCCGCTTAGATCGGACCTGGAGTCAGCTTCGTCTTTCAGTCACAGGCAACAAACGATCATTCGGGCGCACGAACCGCGGTCCGTTGAATTGCGATTGTCTTAACAACGTAGGTTGAGGCCGCGAGCCCACCGGTATCGAAGTAGTGGGTGAAATCTGCGCGAACGCTAATCAGTCAGATTTGGTGGCAGAGTTTTCTGAAGGCCTCGCCACCAAGGGATGTTGGTTCCGAGCCTGTGATTCGAACCAGTCTCGTCTTGCTGCCCGAAGTTTTACGACACACCAAAACGCATCTGATTTAAGAACCGGAAAGCGCGTTGGATACCGACGAGCTTTATGTTTTGGGAATTCCTCTAGCGGTTTCAATGAAACAGTAGCCGAATAATGCGTAGGGAGATTTCCTCCTCACCCCGGCCCTCTCCCGACGGGAGAGGGAGAACGGCTTGCTGCGTCCTAGTCAAGCGATCGCCGCCAGCAGCTCGCTGAAGCCAAAACTTTCAGAAATTGTCCGATGGCTATCCCCTCTCCCAGCGGGAGAGGGTAAGGGTGAGGGAGAGCGCTGCGCCTCAGCCAGACGGCCACACTTTTGATTAAACCGCTATAGCTTACGACCACAAGTTTTTCGACTGGGTCATGGGAGCGCTGCGCATGGAGCTGTTTCGAACTCCCGGCAAGCTGGCTGCGATCCACTTCTGGCTAAAAGGATGGGATCATTGGTGCGGTGGCGCCGCGCTTTGCGAGTCCACAACTTTTGTTGCCCTCCCGCAGCTGTGAAATCTCTGCGGCGGGTTCAAATTAGAACATGTATTGGACGCGGGTGAGGAGGCGACCCTCGTCGTCGCTGCTGCCGGTATGGCCAACAAGGTAGTTCACCATAAACTTCAGATCGTCGCCCTTGAGATAGTAAGTCAGGCCAAACGTCCACTCCTCGGTGGTGTTGTTGGCCAGCGCAAAAATGGGATCAAAGCGTTCATAGCGCACCACGGCCTGCCACTTTGGCAGGAACAGATACGTGCCGGTCATGTACCAGCCACTGGCGTTCAAAGTTGTCGGGACACCCGGCGGTATTTGGCTTACATGCGTTTGGAGATACTCGGCTTCGAGCCCCAAAGGTCCCCACTTGAACTGGGTATCCACCCCGAATGACTCTCGGTTGCCGCTGAACAAATTGTCCAGGGCCGCCGTTGCGGGCGTACTGTCGAAACCAAATCCGTTTCGAGACAACCCGTTATCGCGCGTGCTCAAGCCGTTAATTGCGAGCGTCCATTTGAACTCGTATTTCCCCAACTCGATCCGCACCGGCACGCCGTAGAGCCGGCCAGCGAACAGGAAGCGGTCATTGTCATTGAAGCTGTTATTGACGCCCGTGCCCATGAAGGTGCCGATGGAATAGCCCAGCCGCTTTTTCAGAAAATCCCCCGTTACCCCCAAGCCGATCTGCCGGCCGTCAGTCAGGCGGTCGTTGACCAAGGAACGCTCGATGGTGAGACCTTTCGAATCGGATACCAGTTGGTCATAGCCGAACGGGGTTTTGAACTGCCCGCACTTCACATTCGCTGCGTCGTAGCGGTTCCAATTGAGGAAGGCATCGGTGATTTGCCCGCTGTAGCTGCTTTTCTCGCTCAAGGAATTGGCGCCGAAATCGGCTTCGAGCTTGAAATCAAAGTGTTCGAGAAAGCACCCGCTGACATTTACCCGGGCGCGGCGGAGCAGGGCGCGGTCTTCGATGCCAACAAAGCGGCTGTCCGGCACGCCGCCAAATTCCGCCTGCCCTTGGACTAGGCCACCCAAAACGAGCCTGGTTTCCTTGCCAGCGGCCTTGGCCACTACCAATGGCGATTTGCCGTCCCAGCCCAGCTGGGATTTGAGATCTTTGTTTTCCTGCTGAAGTGTCTGGACCGCGTCCTCCAGAGCCTTTAGGCGGTCGTTGACATTGGTTTCGGCAGCGAATGCACCGTGCGTGGCGGCCCGGATGCAAATGAGCCCGGCGATGATAGTAGAATTGATCTTCATTTCCCTCTGGTCAGCGGTTGCTGGCGACGATTTCGATTGTTGCCCCGCGCTTGGCTTGCGTGTGACTTTGTGTCCCAACCGTGTGAACTGCCACGCCTGCTCCGCTACCATTCCCCGTCTTTTCATCGGCGGGAGAGGGCGGGCGCTGAATCGATTCTTGGGGCTAATTTCTCGAAAGTCAGCCCTTTTTATCCCCGGTCACTGCCTGCGGTTGGGAACTGCTCATGCCGAGGGCGGTGGAAAATCACTGCTGGTCTTCGCCTGCTTTCCAATTTCGGGCTCAAGTCCCGCCACGAATTTGCCGAAGCCGATAACGCGCTGATAGCCACGGAGCGGTGCCGGCAGTCCAAAATCCTTTTGGCGTCCGACGTTCAGGAACTTTTTGGAGACGGGCCGCTTCTGGTTGGATTCATCCATGCTAACTAAGCACGCATTGGGGGATGGACGGAAACGCCAGAAGTATCTGGCGGTGGCAACCTTGCTGGTCATCCTGGGCGGCTCACCGGCACTGCTTGGCGAGAGCGCAAATGCGAATTCCAACCTTCCCGCACCGTCCGCGGAGGCGCTCAGGGAAACATTGGTTCCGGACTGGCAAGGCCGGCGCGCGAAGCTTGCCGAAAAGGGATTCGACTACACCATCACTTACATCGGCGAGGTGCTGGGCAATGTTTCGGGCGGTCTCGAGCGCGGCGTGATTTACGAAGGTCTGCTCAAAGTTCAGTTGGATTTTGACACAGAGAAACTCGGCGCTTGGAAATCCGGCGCCTTCCACGTTTCGGCTCTGTGTCCCCATGGCGAGGGCCTCAGCGAACGCTATCTCGGGGATTTGTTCACGCTGAGCAACATTGATTCAGCCGACACCGTTCGCTTGTTTGAGTTGTGGTATCAGCATCAGCTTTTTTCCGAATGGTTTTCCGTTCGAGCAGGTCTGCTGGCCGCTGATGAAGAGTTTGCTTCCACGGATACAGGCGCGGCCTTCATCAACGGCACCGTGGGTTGGCCAGCGGTCATTGCGCTCAACACTCCCGCACCTGCCTATCCCGTCGCGACGCCGGGAGTGCGTCTGGCGTTCGATCTTGGGCAAGGTTGGTCGCTGGCTGCGGCCGCCTACAATGGCGATCCCTCGCCGGCGGATTGCGAAGGCAATGAATTGAATCCGCATGGCATGGGCTGGTCGTTGCGGGATGTCTTCTGCATCGCAGAACTGAAACGCCAATGGAACAACGAGGCGAGCGATTCAGGCCTTCTGGGACAGGCCAAATTCGGAGGCTGGTATCATTCCGGACAGTTTGACCACCAACGCTTGGATGACACCGGCGGCTCCCTGGCTGATCCCGCCTCAACCGGACGCCCGCTTCAACTCCACGGAAACTGGGGCTGCTATCTGACCGCCGAACAGCAGGTTTGGCGCGAATCCACGGAGGCTGCGAAGTCGGGGGAAGGTGCCTATTTGTTTGCCCGGTTCGGCGGCACGCCGGGCGACCGGAGTCCGTTGGAAATTTACGCTGAAGGCGGCGTGACCTATTTGGGCCTGTTGCCCGGGCGCGATAACGACGTGTTCGGTCTGGCCACCGTGTACGGTCAAATGAGCCGCGAGGCACGCCGCTTGGCGGACGATTGCAATCAGCTCGCAAACACTTTCGACCCGCTGCCTGATTACGAATTAGTTCTCGAAGCCACCTATCGGATGTTCGTCCGCGCTGGCGTCTCCATCCAGCCCGTAGTGGCTTACTTGATCCACCCCGGCGGCAGTGCCGGCGCCAACGCGCTGGTGCTGGGGTTGCGTTTCAATCTCGAATTTTGATTACCCGGAATCTCGACGCCACAGAAACCCCCAAAATAAATGAAAAACTGGACCATCCAAAAACAACTCATCGGCTTGGCCGCGGCCATCCTGATCCTCCTGCTGCTTCTCGGCACCGTTGCCTTCGTTGCCAGCAAGAAAATGGACGCAGGCGCCGATCTCGCCATCGAGCACTTGAATGAAGCCCTTCAGGCGCAGGATCTGGTACATCTTTCGGCCAAACAATACGCCGTCCTCGCCGATGCCGTGATTCGACTAAGCACGGATACCAAGGAATTTGAAAGCGTCTCCGCAGAGTTTGCCAAAGCAAGAAAAGCTGTTTTTGCCATGGCCACCGGAGCGGAACAGAAATCTTGGTGCGAAGCGATCGACAAGGCTGAAGAACAGTTTGATACACTCTTTACGCGGGAGGTTCTGCCCCGCGTCAAGCGGCTTGCGGAAACTCAAGAGGCGGCCGAGAAGCTCAAGTTGATCAATGAACTTAAGGCGTGCGATGACAAGGCGGATGATTTGGTAGGCGCGGTGGAAGCCAATGCTGACAAGCTGGCCAATTCCCTAAAGGCCATTGCTGAGGATGCGGGCAAGGGTTACGACCAGATCGCCGGATTCGTGGTGTTGGTCATTCCGGCTGTGGCTTTGTCAGCGCTCGTGGTAGGCGCCGGACTGGCTTTCTGGATCAGTCACGGTTTGGGCAAGAAACTCCGTCGAATGGGCAGTGATCTCGCTGCGGGCGCGGAGCAAACCGCTTCCGCGGCGAGCCAGGTTTCTTCTTCCAGCCAAAGTCTGGCGGAGGGAGCCAGCGAGTCGGCGGCTTCGATCGAGGAGACGAGCGCGTCCCTCGAAGAAATGTCTTCCATGACCAAGCGCAACGCCGAAAACGCTCACAAGGCCAGCGAATTGACCAAGCAAACCCGCACTGCCGCTGACAAAGGCACCGCCGACATGCAAACGATGATTGCCGCCATGGACGGGATCAAAGTCTCCGGTGATGAAACCGCCAAGATCATCAAGACGATTGATGAGATTGCCTTCCAGACAAACATCCTGGCGCTGAACGCTGCGGTCGAGGCCGCGCGCGCTGGCGAAGCCGGCATGGGCTTTGCCGTGGTGGCGGACGAAGTCCGCAACCTCGCTCAACGCAGTGCTCAAGCCGCCAAGGAAACGTCCACCAAGATTGAAGGCTCTTTGACCTGCACCCAGCAAGGGGTCGAGATCAGTGCCAAGGTCGCTGCGACGCTCGATGAAATCACGGCCAAGGTCCGGCAGGTGGATGAACTGGTGGCCGAGGTTTCCGGGGCTTCCCGCGAACAGACCCAGGGCATCACGCAAATCAACAACGCGGTCGAGCAAATGGACAAGGTGACGCAGAGCAATGCCGCCAATGCGGAGGAGAGCGCCGCGGCCGCCGAAGAACTTAACGCGCAGGCCGAGACCATGAAGCATTCGGTTGCCGAACTGCTCAAGCTGGTCGGTGGCAAGATTCGGGAGGAAGCCCAGTCAAGTGTAGCGGAGCACCCGGCGACGACTCATCGTCCCAAACCGATTCTGAAACGATCCGCACCAACTGGAGCCGCTCCAATCGGCAATGGCCATCCGTCGATCCTCGCGCCTCCGCCCGTCGCATC
>CAYWCK010000236.1:0-8465 GCA_964456685.1 uncultured Bifidobacteriaceae bacterium
TTTTTCTTTCGGTCATCCGCAATCTCGAATCGTTCCACGGCGAGAGCCAGTTTCAAACGTGGCTGTTCCGCATCGCGGCGAACAAGGCGCGCGATTACCGGGAAAAATTGCACGCGGCCAAACGCGGCGGCGGCCAGACGCCGCTCTCGCTCAATGCCGAGGACGCGGAAACGGGTTTGACGCTTGACCCGCCGAGCGACAAACCGTCGCCGGACGTGGACTTGCTGAACGTCGAGCGCGCGGAACTGGTGCGCGAGGCGCTGGACCAGATCGGCGAGCCGTGCCGCGAGATCATCGAACTCCGTTACTTCGGCGATTTGAGCTACGAGGAATTGAGCGCCGATTTGAAACTGAACCCCAAGACGGTCAGTTCGCGCCTGAGCAAATGCCTCGACAAACTGGAGGCCATTGCCCGGAAGATTTTTTCCGGGGAGAAAACCGGAGCTTTCCCGTCTAACTGGCAGCGAGAGACATGAACCACGAGCGCCCCATCGAAAAATTGCTGCGCCGCTTCGCGAAAAAGCGTCGCGACGATGCCGGCGCACCGCTGGCGATGCATCCGGCCACGCGGCGGCTGTTGCAGGGGGAAGTTGCGCGGCAGTTTCGCAAAGGCGATTCGGAGCGGGCTGCGTCCGCCGGCTGGCTGGCGACGTTGCGGCAACGGTGGCTTTACGCGACCGCAGCGGTCAGCGCAGTGGTGGTGGCGACGATTCTCGTGTGGCCCCATCACCCCGGTGGCGTCGGTGAACTCGCCCAGCAGAAAGCCGCCGACAAGTCATTGCTGGTCCAACCGACCGCGGAACGTGCAAAGGAACTCGACCGCCTGGCCACGAATTCCGCACCTGTGGCAACGGGGCTGGCCGGCAGCGCCCCGATGAATGCACCGGCTTCGGCGTCGTTGGAGAAACAGAAAATCGCGGACGAAGCCAAGACCGTGAAGTCCCCGGCGCGGGTCGCGGCCGCTGATTCAACCCGCCGCCGGGAAGCAGTTGCGGCCGCGTCGCCCGCACCCGCGGCGGCCGTGCCCAAAGCACCCGTGGCTGGCACACCAGCTCAGCCCACCCCGGCGCCGGTGGTCAGTGGACGGGTGTCATCGGAAAGAGAATTGCGCCCGAGCGCGTCCTCGGCCAGTGCGCCCGTGGCTTCAACGCGCGCCGCGCCGGGCGCCGCGCGATCCCCTGCCGCTTACGCGGATACCGTGACGCAAAGCAAAGCTTCAAAGGACGCGCAAGCTTCCGGCCGTATCGCCGCCGCTCCGCTTCCGACCACCGCACCGGAAGCGCGGTTTGACCGGAGTTACGCCACCGTTGCGCGCGGCGGCGGACTGGAACGCGACCGCCAGGCCCAGGTGGCGCAGTCGTTCGCAAATGTCGCCCCCCCGCCCAAGACTGAGGCGCGGCGCACCATCGCTCCCGGCGCGCCGGTGCTGATGAATTTTCAAGTCGTGCAGGCGGGCGACCGCTGGCAGGTCATTGACGGCGACGGTTCCACCTACCTGGGCGACGCAGTGAGCACGGCGGGCACGGTGGGGGACGATCGGGCCAAAGGCGCAACGGCACTGAAGCAAGCGCCGGCAGCCGCGGGAAACAAAAATGCGGGCGCGCTGAACCAATTCTATCGCGTCACTGGCACGAACCGCACTCTCAACCAGCCGGTGGTGTTCACGTGGAATTTCGTCGCGCCGACCAACACGGTTTCCCCCACTTCAGGTCCACCCGTCGCGGGGGCGCTGAACTACCAATCGCTGAACCAGACCCAGCAGACTCCCGGACTCTTCAACAACCGGGGCATCATCGGCCGCGCGCAGATCAACGCGGGCAAGGAGATCGAAGTCCGCGCGACGCCGGTCGGTCCATAGCGGCTTTTGAAAGCAAGCGGCACTCGTGGCCAGCCAGTTGACGGTGCTCTGTCGAGACGGTGCTACGGCAGGGCGAGAAATCTCACCGCATCGGTGAAATCCTCCGGCCACGGCGCTTCAAAATGCAACGGCTTCCCGCTGCGCGGGTGGACAAAGCCCAGCTGGTGCGCATGCAGGAGAACACGCGGCGCTTCATATTTCGTCAACTCCGCGAGCCGCTTCGTCTGGCGCTGGCCGTAGGTGAGATCCCCGGCCACCGGAAAGCCGAGATGTTGGAAGTGGACGCGAATCTGGTGCGTGCGGCCGGTGTGCAACGTCGCCTCCACCAGCGTGGCTTCGCGCAGCCGCTCAACGACGCGATAACCCGTGTGCGCCGCGCGGCCTTCATCTTCATCGCTCACGGCCATGCGCTTGCGATGCGTCGGATGGCGGGCGATGGCGGCGCGGATGTTGCCTTCCTCGCGCGGCAAAACCCCGCACAAGATCGCGAGATAAATTTTCTCCACGGTGCGCCCGGCGAATTGCGCCGAGAGCGCCACGTGCGTTTCGTCGTTCTTTGCCACGACCAGGCAGCCGCTGGTTTCCTTGTCGAGCCGGTGAACAATTCCCGGCCGCGCCACGCCGCCGATGCCGCTCAACTGCCCCGCGCAATGATGGAGCAACGCGTTGACGAGTGTGTGCTCCTCATTGCCGGCGGCAGGATGCACGACGAGACCGGCGGGTTTGTTGAGCACCAACAGCGCCTCGTCCTCGAACAGGATATCGAGAGGGATGTCTTCCGGCTGGGCTTCGGCGGGTCGCGCCTCCGGCCACTCGATGGCGATGACTTCACCGGCGCGGGGACTGTGCGTGGGCTTGGTCGGCTGGCCGTTGACCTTGATGTAGCCCTGTTCAATGAGCCGCTGGATGGCGCCGCGCGAGGCAGCGGGAAATTGCCCGCGCAAAAATGTATCGAGTCGCTCGCCTGGCAGTGAGCGGTCAACGGTCAGCGTTTCGGTGCGGACAGGCATGGCTGGAAGTCCCCTGGCTGGATGATGCGGTGATACGAATGGAGGGATAGCGCCGAATGACGAATGCCCAAAGAAACTTCTCCTTTGAGCGTTCGGGATTTGAAAATTCTTTCGTCATTCGGATTTCGGCATTGGTCATTGGCCGCGGCTCAACTAATCCCCTGCCCGCGGCGCGGTCGGTCCCGGCGCCTGATCGCTTCTCCAAGTGATCCAAAAGACAAGAGCCACGCCGATGCAAATGCCGCTGTCGGCGATGTTGAAGGCCGGAAAGCCAATTTCATCGCCGCCGCGCTGGCGCAGGTAAAAATAGATGAAATCAATCACCTGGCGCCGACTCGGGAGCATGCGGTCAAGGAGATTGCCGGCGATGCCACCGAAGATCAGGCCAAAGGCGAGCTGCCCGAGCAAGGTCTTCGATTCGAAGTGATGCCGGCTCAGAAATAAGACGAGCAGCGCGACGAGCGCCACAATGGCGAGCAGTTCGTTGTTGTCGCGAAAGAGGCTCCAAGCCGCGCCGGTGTTGCCCCAGTGCACGAACTTAAAAAAGCCTTCCACGACGATGCGTTCGGTTCCCCGATCCGGCAGCCAGCGGAGCACGAGAAACTTGGTGAGCTGATCCAAGGCAAACCACACCAGCGCAATCGCGCCGATGCGGCGGTTCGGTGTTCCCAAAAATATGCGGGCGAAACCCATTTCGTACGGCGGCCATTAAAGCGAAGCAGGGCCGAAACTCAATGCGTTTCGCTGCGCGGCCCGCCTTCGTCCAAAAAAATTCGTGTTCATCCGCGGCCATTCGTGCTTTCCTTCCGCCGCATGAACATCCAAGTCGCGGTTCTCTGCGATGCCGCCACCGATGACAACGGCAAGCTCAACCTTCTGGGCTCGTTTGACACGATTTACGCGCGTGAACTCCCGGCCATTCATCCGCAATGTGCCGTCGCGTTGCGCGTGACGTTCCTTTCCGGCGACGAAGGCAAACGCCTGCTCAAACTCAATTTCGTGGATGCCGACGGCCGCGCCATCATGCCGCCCATTGAAATCCCGGTCGAAGTTTCGCTGCCCGAGGACATGCACTTCGGCACCCGCAATTTCATCATCAACATCCAGCAGTTGAAGTTCGACCTGCCCGGTCTCTACTCCGTGGATCTGACGCTCGACGGCCAACCGAACGCCAGCATTCCACTGCTCGTCAAGCACGTGCCGCCGACGCCGGCCGCGTAGCGTCGCATGCCCGACACGCTCCTGCTCACGCTGCTCATCTTTGCCGCCGCGCTGCTTTATTCGTCCGTCGGCCATGCGGGTGCGTCTGGTTACCTGGCGGCGATGGCGCTCTTCAACCTCGCGCCCGACGTGATGAAACCCACGGCGCTGGTTCTAAACCTCGTCGTCGCCACGGTCGGCACGATTCGTTTCGCTCGCGCCGGGCATTTTGCGTGGAATATTTTCTGGCCGTTCGCTGTCACTTCGATTCCGTGCGCGCTGCTTGGCGGTTATCTCAAGCTGCCGATTCAATCTTACAAGATCATCCTCGGTTGCGTGCTGCTGTTCGCCGCGTGGCGGATGGCGCTCGCTGGCAGGGACGTGGCCGGCGCACCCACCAAACCACTGCCGCTTGCGCCCGCGCTGATTTGGGGCGG
This sequence comes from uncultured Bifidobacteriaceae bacterium, assembly GCA_964456685.1. Classification (GTDB taxonomy): domain Bacteria; phylum Verrucomicrobiota; class Verrucomicrobiia; order Limisphaerales; family JADLHS01; genus CAYWCK01. The sequence goes on from CAYWCK010000236.1 coordinate 4,506, forward strand.
CACGCTCGGGTTGCTCTCCGGTCTCACGGGAGTTGGCGGCGGGATTTTTCTCAGCCCGCTGCTGCTGCTGACGCGCTGGGCGGAAGTGCGCAAAACGGCCGGCGTGGCGGTGGTGTTCATCCTGGTTAATTCCGTTTCCGGTTTGCTCGGTCACCTGGCGAGCGTAAGAAACTTGCCGCATGAAATCGTCTGGTGGGCGCCAGCGGCATTATTGGGTGGTTTGATTGGCGCGGAACTCGGCAGCCGCCGGCTCGCCCCGCTGATGATGCGGCGGTTGCTGGCCGTGGTGCTAATCGTGGCCGGCGTGAAAATGCTCGCGAGCGGATAATCCCAGCGGCCCCTGAAAGCACCTAGCGAAAAGCGCACCGCTGTTTTTAGCGGGCCCAGTTTGTCTTTGCGCAAGCTTGTGGATCGATTCGTTGGAGAGCCCAGAGCAGCGCCTGCCGATCGTAATGATTCGTCGTCGTGGCCACCCGCGCTACCAAGTCAGGCCAGATGAGCTTTGCGTCGCCACCGAATTTGCCGATGGCCGTGAACACGTGATATTCCGAAACCAGATTTGTCCTGCCCAATTGCTCTAGCAGCGCGGGCAGGCTTAGTTCGGGTTGACTGTGGATGTTACCCAGCGCGATGACGGTTGGCTCCACCCAGATCCGTCGATTGGTCTGCCGCAACCCTGCTACCAGCAACGGTGCGGCCGCCGCAGCGTTGGTTTCCTGTAGGCCAAGAATGTTGGCAAGGTTTCCCCACTCCGCGCCACTGGCCGCCGGCAATCGCAGCAGGTAAGGCTGCAACGAATCGCCGCGAATCCGCACCAGCGCCGCGGTGGCGGCCGCCCGCAATTGGTCCCGGTGCAACTCCACATCGGTATGGCTGAGAGCTTCCAAAGCGGGGATGGCATTCGTCGCGCGCGGGCCCAACCGCGTCAACGCCCGCACTGCGGCATCGCGCCGGCCACCATCGTAATCGCGATCGGACATGAAATCGCCGAAGTGATTCAGAGTGCGGGCGAAATTCTCCTTCAGTCGGGAAGGCCGCCAATCCAGCTGCCACGCCAGCCAGCGCACGGCGCGGTCATCCATCGCGGCAAACGCCGCCGCCTCACGTTCGGATGGTTCAGTGCCGTGATGGTGCCAGGGCTCAATCCAATAAGAAATGGGATGCCCGAGGTAAACTGGCTCCCGCCGGTCGTACGCACGCCAGATCAGAAACAAAAGACCCGCAAAGACAGCTGACAGCAGGCAAATTCGGACCTTTCGCATGGTGCGAATCGGCGGCTTACAAAGTCGCCAGAATCTTGGCCGCCGCGCCGACCGTCTTCGCAATGTCCGCTTCGCTGTGCGCGGTCGAGATGAAGCCCGCCTCGAATTGCGATGGCGCGAGATACACGCCCGCGTCCAGCATGCCGTGGAAGAATTTCTTGAAACGCTCGCGGTCGGATTTCATCGCGTCCGCCAGATTGTGAACCGGCTCGCTGGTGAAGTAGCCGCAGAACATCGAGCCGCAGCGATTGAACGTGACCGGGATGTTCGCCGACTTCGCCGCGTCGGGCATGCCGGCTTCCAGCGTCGCGCCGAGTTGTTCGAGCCGCTCGTAATTTTTGCCCGCGGTCAGCTCCTGCATGTTCGCGATGCCCGCCGCCATCGCGAGCGGATTGCCGCTGAGCGTGCCGGCCTGATACACCGGCCCGAGTGGCGCGAGGTAATCCATGATGTCCGCGCGCCCGCCGAACGCGCCGACTGGCAAACCGCCGCCGATGATCTTGCCGAACGTGGAAAGATCGGGCGTGATGTTGAAACGTTGCTGCGCGCCGCCGGCCGCGAGGCGGAAACCGGTCATCACTTCATCGAAGATGAGCAACGCGCCGTTTGCCTTCGTGATCTCGCGCAAGAATTCCAACCAGCCCGGCTTCGGAATGAACAAACCTGCATTGCCAGCCACCGGCTCAACGATGATGCAAGCGATCTCATTCTTGTTCGCGGCGAACGCGGCCTTGAGCGGTTCGGTTTCGTTGTAGGGCAGCACGAGCGTGTGCTTCGCGAAGTCCGCCGGCACACCGGCGCTATCGGGATTGCCGAACGTGAGCGCGCCGCTGCCAGCTTTCACGAGCAACGAATCACCGTGACCGTGGTAGCAACCGTCGAACTTGATGATCTTGTCGCGCTTCGTGAAGCCGCGCGCGAGGCGGATCGCGCTCATGCAAGCCTCCGTGCCGGAGTTCGTCATCCGGACCTTTTGCACGCTCGGCACAGCAGCGCAGATCATCTTCGCCATCGTGACTTCGGCGGGATTGGGGATGCCAAAGCTCGTGCCGAGATCGGCGGCTTCCTTCACGGCGGAAATGATTTTCGGATGCGCGTGCCCGAGAATGGCCGGCCCCCAGGTACCGACGTAATCAATGTATTCATTGCCGTCCACATCCCAAACGCGGCAGCCCGCCGCGCGATTGACGAAAAACGGTCTCCCACCGACGGCGCGAAACGCGCGCACCGGAGAATTGACGCCGCCCGGAATGTAATTGAGCGCCTCGGCGAACAGCGCTTCGGATTTGGCCCGTGAAATCATGCACCAAAGATAATTGAGCGCGCTCCGAGGTTAAACGCTAAATCCACGCCGTTGCCAATAAGCGTCAAATCTTCGGCAAAATGAGCGGAGTCATCCAAGCTTGGTTTGCGCCAATCTCACCCTGCCGAACCAGCGGCACTTGGGGAAAGGCATTTGTATGAACGGGAAACTCGCTCGGCTCTCAGTCACCCTTCTTGCGTTTGTTTGTTCAACGCTTCCGGCTCACGCAAACCCAAACATCCGTTCCTCCTTCTTCACCTTCTACCCCAACGCGGTCGGCACGCAGTTGGATAATCTGCCCGGGCGCTCCGGGCATTGCGGCGTGTGCCACTACGATTTCAAGAACGGCGGAAGCCCGTGGAATCCTTACGGCCTCGCCGTGCAGGCCGTCGGCGGATTGAACAGCAATTCTGGCCGCAGCAATGCGTTTTGGGTCGTGAAGAATCTTGACCCCGATGGCGATGGCTTCACCGCGCAAACCGAAGTGACCGCCACCGGTTACGCCAACACGCCCACGTTCCCGGGATTGCAGGCGTCGAACCTGATTTATACGATGAACATCACCCAATCGGTCGTGCAGCTGTACCTCACGCCGACGATTGCCGTGGATACCACACCGCCCAGCATCACGGTGACAAAACCAAACGGCGGCGAAACTTTCATCGCGAACCGCACCACGAACATCACTTGGACAGCTAGCGACGCAAGCGGTGTGGCGGCGATTCATATTTACGTCTCGCTCAATAACGGTGTGACGTTCACACCCGTGGCGCTCGGTGTGCCAAACTCGGGAAGTTATTCCTGGATTCCGGCGAATCGTCCGACCACGACGGCCAAAATCAAAATCGTGGCCGTGGACGGCGCGGCGAACAGTACGAACGACCTGAGCAACGCTGCGTTCAGCATTGTTTCGCCGCCGTTCACGAACGTGCATGGCGTGGCGACGACGCTGCGTGATTTCGACATGCCGGGCACGCAACCATTCGAGGGCGGACCGGACCTCGCCGCACCGGAAAACTGTGCGCAATGCCACGGAAACTACAACGCGTCCGTCGAGCCCTACGCGAATTGGCAGGGCAGCATGATGGCGCACGCTTCGCGCGATCCGTTGTTCGCCGCGAATCTCGCCATTGCGAATCAGGATGCGGCCGACTCCGGCGATCTATGTCTGCGCTGCCACTTCTCCCGCGGCTGGCTCGCCGGTCGCAGCGTGCCGACGGACGGCAGTCTTATGCAACAAGCGGATCGCATCGGCGTCTCGTGCGACCTGTGCCACCGGATGGTGGATCCGGTTTATAAAGCGGGCGTGAGTCCGACCAACGATCTCGCCATTCTCGCCGCGCTCTCGTTCCCCGGCACGAACTACGGCAACGGCATGTTCGTGATTGATCCTTC
>CAYWCK010000237.1:0-8450 GCA_964456685.1 uncultured Bifidobacteriaceae bacterium
CGACGCGGCATTGGTTGGCGAGCAATTCGCCCACCGTGCGGATGCGGCGGCTGCCGAGATGGTCAATGTCATCCAGCGAACCTTCGCCCTTTTTAAGGCGGAGGAGATACTTCGTGGCAGCAACCAAATCTTCCTTGGTCAGGATGCGTGAGTCGTCTTTGTTTTTGACGCCGAGCTTCTGATGAATCTTATAACGCCCGACGCGACCGAGGTCGTAGCGCTTGGGATCGAAGAACAGGCGCTTGATGAGCGCACGCGCATTGGCCGCCGTCGGCGGATCGCCCGGGCGGAGGCGGCGATAAATATCCTTCAACGCCTCTTCCTCGTTCTTGGCGGGATCCTTCTTCATGCACTTGATGACGATTCCGTCATCCGCCGTGGTGTCCACCACTTTGATCTTCTTGACGCCCAACTCGTCAATCTGCTTCACCACCGCTTTGGAGAGCGGCTCAAAGGCGCGCGCCACGACCAAGCCTTTTTCCTCGTCCAGCGCGTCCTGAATCAAAACCTTGTTCGGCAGGTCTTCGAGTTTCTCCGCCTCCTTCACCGTGAGTTCTTCAACATCGTAAAAGAGTTTAAGGATTTCCTCATCGTTGCCACGATGCTTGTCGCTATCCTTGCCTTTGCCTTCGCCATCGAGAAACGCAAGCGCACGGAAAAGCGTGGTCGTCAAAAATTTCCGGCGACGCTTTTTGCGGTCGAGGTAAACATAAAGCATGTCGTTCGTATCGAACTGTGCCTCGTACCAGGAGCCACGGTCAGGAATGATGCGGAAGGAAAACAATTCCTTGCCATTCGGATGCAAAGTCTTCTCGAAGGCCAGACCGGGAGAGCGATGCAACTGGCTGACAATGACGCGTTCCGCGCCGTTGATGACAAAAGTGCCCTGCGGGGTCATCAGTGGCAGTTCGCCCATGAACACTTTCTCTTCCTTGCCACCCTTTTCATCCTTGAGCAGGAAAGTGACATGCAGAGGGGCACCGTAAGTCAGGCCTTCGCGCAGACATTCGAGCCAGTCGAGTTTGGGTTCACCAATCTCGTAAGAATGAAAATCGAGTTTGCATTTCCCGTCGTAACTTTCGATCGGAAAAACTTCGGTGAAGACCGCCTGGAGACCGAGATTCTTGCGCTTCGTAGGCGCGACGTCGGCTTGCAGGAATTCTTTATAAGAATCCGTCTGCAATTCGATCAAGTTCGGCGGCGCGATGACTTCCTTGATTTTGCCGAAATTGATCCGCTCTTCATTGGCTCGCGATGGCATGATGACCTTTACTGCATGGTCGGCGTTTCCCCGCCAGACCGGTTTTTTACCCCAAATAACACAAGGCGAGGCCGCGATTCTTGATCGCAATCCCGCCAACCTGAAAACCCCGGGCAACCCGGTGATCCCGTTTCAAAAGCTGCTTTTTAATCGAAAATTCCCAACTTCAGGCGAAACGGGGCGGCACCGATGGCGCCGCCCCTGAATCGCACCGATTACTTGACTTCGACCTTCGCGCCTGCCTCTTCCAACTTCTTCTTGGCGGCATCGCTGTCGGCCTTGTTTGCGCCTTCCAACACCGGCTTGGGCGCACCTTCCACGAGAGCCTTGGCTTCGGCGAGGCCGAGCCCGGCTTTCACTTCGCGGACGGCTTTGATGACGGCAATCTTCTTGTCCGCCGGAACCGACGCGAGAATCACGTCGAAAGTGTCCTTCGCAGCGGCAGCGGGAGCGGCAGCACCACCAGCGGCCGGAGCGCCAGCGGCAGCAACAGCCACAGGAGCGGCGGCGGTGACACCCCACTTCTCTTCCAGTTTCTTGACCAAGTCAGCGGCTTCGATGACGGTCAACTTGCTCAATTCCTCAACGAGGTTTCCAATATCTGCCATATAACTACTCTTGTCTTTCTGTTCGTCTCGTCGTCATCCGCGGCCCGGGATGGTTTGAGTACACGGCCTGTGCACCGACGATTTACGTTGTTGTTGTGGTGAATTTCCCACCCCGTTGGCGAGGCGGAAAAACTGGTTCATGCGCCCTTGTCCGCTTTCGCCTTGATGACACGAGCGAGCTGTGAGCCCGGCGTGTTCAACAAAACGACCAGCTTGGTAGCTGGCGCGTTCAAAACGCCCAGCAACTTGGCACGCAAAACTTCAATGCTCGGCAGGTCGGCCAGAGCCATCAATTCAGCCTCGGCGAGGCGCTTGTTGTTGAGGTAACCAAACTTGACCTTCAACTTGTCAAATTCGGCCCCAAAATTCTTCACGGCCTTGGCCGCCGCAGAAATATCCTTCTGCCCGGTGACCACGGCAACCTGGCCGGATACCGAACCGTTCAGGTCCGACACGCCGGCTTCCTTGGCCGCGATGGCGAAGATTGAATTTTTGACGACATGCACTTCCGCCCCAGCAGCGCGCAAGCGCTTCCGAAACTCGGTAAAGTGCGTCACCTTCAAACCGGTATAACTGACAACGATGAAAAACGGCGAGGCATTCAGCCGGCCGAGATATTCCTTGGTTAAAATTTGCTTTTCAGCACGCATGGTTCGTAAAGGTTGCAGGTTAGTGGGCGATGAACTCCTTGACATCCACGCGTACCGGCGGACTCATCGTGGCGGAAATGGTGCAGGAATAAATGTAAGTGCCTTTGGCGCTTTGCGGCTTGGCTTTGGCGACGGCTTCGATGACAGCGCGCGCGTTTTCTTCGAGCTGGGCTGGTTGGAAGGATGCCTTGCCAACGGGGACGTGAATGTTGCCAGCCTTATCGATTTTGAACTCGACGCGACCTGCTTTCACTTCCTTTACCGCCTTGGCTGTGTCTTCCGTAACAGTGCCGGTTTTCGGGTTCGGCATGAGCCCCCGCGGTCCAAGGACCTTACCCAGCTTGCGAACTTCCACCATTGCTTCCGGCGTAGCGATCGCGACGTCGAAATCCGCCCAGCCACCATTGCACTTGGCAATCATGTCCTCATACCCAACGAACTCTGCACCGGCGTTCCTGGCTGCCTCGGCGGCTGCTCCGCTCTTGGCGAACACGAGCACGCGCACAACTTTACCACTCCCATGGGGAAGCGGAACGGTGCCACGAACCATTTGGTCGGATTGCTTAGGATCCACGCCAAGGCGGAACGCGAGATCCACGGTTTCGTTAAACTTCGCTTTCGGGAACTTTGCGAGGACGCCCACGGCATCCTTCAACACGTACGCCTTGCTGGCGTCCACTTGTTCGAGCGCTTTTTTGTATCTTTTACTTGGCATTGTATTAAGCGGTGCACGCGAGTTCCGATTTCCGGAACTCTCCCGCGTTTGGGTTAACCGACGACTTCAATTCCCATGCTGCGGGCTGTGCCGGACACAATACGGAACGCGGCTTCGTCGGAAACCGCATTCATATCATTCTTCTTGATCTTCACGATGTCCATCACCTGCTTGCGCGTGACCTTCCCAACCTTTTCCTTGTTCGGTGTGCCCGAGCCAGCGGTGATGCCGGCGGCCTTCTTGAGCAGCACCGAAGCCGGTGGCGACTTCGTGATGAAGGTGAAAGATTTATCCTGATAAACCGTAATGACCACGGGGATGACGAGGCCAGCGTCGCCCTTGGTCGCAGCGTTGAACTCCTTGCAGAAGCCCATGATGTTGACGCCGTGCTGACCGAGCGCGGGGCCGACCGGCGGGGCGGGATTCGCCTGCCCGGCGGGAATCTGCAATTTGATGATGCCTGTAACTTTCTTAGCCATAAAAAATCTTCCTCAGTCTGCTCAGCCTTTTTCAACCTGCCAGTATTCCAATTCCACCGGCGTGTTGCGACCGAAAATATTCACGGTGACCTTGAGTTTGCCGCGCTCGGGATCCACTTCCTCGATCACGCCGCTGAAATTCAAAAACGGACCGTTGTTGATCTTCACCGTTTCTCCGACGTCAAAGCTGATCTTCGGCCGCTCGGTTTCTTCCGACGCGGAAATGCGGGCCTTGATCTGCTCCACCTCTTCCGGCGGAGTTGGAACGGGCGGCTCACCACCGACGAAGCCAATCACGCCCTGAGTTTCCTTGATGAAATACCAAGGCTTTTCAATCACGCGTTTGTCTTCATCGAGCAACGCCATGTCCACGAACACGTAGCCAGGCCAGAGTTTGCGGGTGGATACCGTCTTCTTCTGGTTGCGCACCTCGACGACCTTTTCCATGGGGACCAAGACCTCTTTGACATAGTCCTGCATCTCCTCAGCTTTGAGGCGTTTCTCGATGCTTTCTTTGACCTTCTGCTCCTGGCCCGAAAGCGTATGAATGACAAACCACTGGCTTTTCATGTCTTTAGAGCCGGGTGAATACGTTGTGCAACACGAGATCGATTACCACAGTGAACACACCAATCAAGAGGATTGAAACCATCACAACAACAGTTGAACCCTTCAATTCGTCCCAAGTTGGCCAAGTACACTTCTTCAATTCTTCCTTGGTTTCTTGAATGTACGCCGCGAGTCGCTTGATTTGGCCCTGCCACCATAGGACGGCGAAGGCCACACCAAGAACTCCCACCCAAATCAGTATTTTCGTCAAACTGCTCACAGTTCTTTCTGGCGGAGAGGGAGGGATTCGAACCCCCGTTGGGTGTTAACCCAAAGCGGTTTTCAAGACCGCCGCGATAGACCACTCTGCCACCTCTCCAGCCTCGGTTGGCAGGGCGTGTAGGACTTGAACCTACAACCAACGGTTTTGGAGACCGCTACTCTACCAATTGAGCTAACGCCCTCGCCGTAATTTTGTTCATGACTTCCGCAGACGAAACAGGAGCGGAGGGATGTTCCCCCGCGCTCCCGTGCTCCAAACTCGCTTTACGCGATGACTTCCGACACGCGGCCTGCCCCAATGGTGCGGCCACCTTCACGAATCGCGAAACGAAGCCCCTTCTCCATCGCTACAGGCTTCTGCAATTCCACATCCATTGAAACATTGTCGCCGGGCATAACCATTTCAACACCTTGAGGCAGGGCCAGAGTCCCCGTGACGTCACTGGTGCGGAAATAAAATTGCGGACGGTAATTGGTGAAGAACGGCGTGTGACGGCCACCTTCATCTTTCGACAGAACGTAAACTTCCGCCTTAAATTTCGTGTGCGGAGTGATCGAGCCCGGCTTGGCCAAAACCATGCCACGTTCCACATCGTCCTTCGTTGTGCTGCGGAGCAACACACCGACGTTTTCACCGGCGCTCGCCGAATCGAGCAATTTGCGGAACATTTCAATGTCCGTCGCGACCGTCTTGCGCGTGTCCTTGAGGCCGACAATTTCGACTTCGGACATCTTGTTGAGCACACCGCGCTCCACGCGACCGGTCACCACCGTGCCACGACCTTCAATGGTAAACACGTCTTCAATGCACATCAGGAACGGCTTGTCCACTTCACGAACCGGGTCAGGAATGAAGTTGTCGAGCGCGTCGAGCAAATCAGCAATGGCCTTTTCGCCTTCGGGCGTACCAGCGAGCGCGGCCGTGGCCGACGCGCGAACAATCGGCGTCTTGTCGCCCGGGAAGCCATACTTGGTAAGCAGATCGCGGATTTCCATTTCAATCAACTCGAGCAGGTCGGCATCCGCGAGATCAACCTTGTTCAAACAAACAATGATGCTCGGCACACCGACTTGGCGGGCGAGCAAAATGTGTTCGCGCGTCTGAGGCATGGGGCCATCTGCAGCACTGACCACGAGGATCGCGCCATCCATTTGGGCTGCGCCCGTGATCATGTTCTTCACGTAGTCAGCGTGACCAGGGCAGTCAACGTGCGCATAGTGACGCTTCGGGCTCTCATACTCCACGTGAGAAACCGCGATGGTAACGGTCTTGGTTTCGTCACGCACCGTACCGCCTTTGGTAATGTTCGCGTACGAGATGGGAGTAGCCATTCCCTTCTTGGCTTGAACGGCAACAATCGCCGCTGTGAGAGTGGATTTGCCATGGTCAACGTGGCCAATCGTGCCGACGTTCACGTGGGGTTTGTTTCGTTGAAATTGCTCTTTAGCCATTTTCTTTTGATGTTGTCGTTAGCGTTGCGGTTATTGCGTCAACTAAATTGTCTGGAGCCCATGATCAGGATTGAACTGATGACCTCATCCTTACCAAGGATGTGCTCTACCAACTGAGCTACATGGGCAGCCAAATCTTTCGATCATCCTGATGCGTCAAACGACGACAAAAAAACCACCCCCACTCACTTCCCGTTTCCGAAAAGCCTGAGGGGTGATCCAAATGTCTCGATTAACGGCCCAAAGACGACGCAGAAAATAGGGAAGGGAGAATTTGCTGTCAACGGGCTTTTTGCACTTTTTTTGCTGTGCGCATTCCACCAGCCAATCAGTCGAAAGCCCACTTTCGCCGAAAGCCCCCCAAAATGCATCACCTTCGCCATTCTGGCCTTGGCGGTTCGGGCAATCCCTGCGCCCGCAAGGCAGTTCGGAAATGCAGTTTGGCAATCTTCCCCAATCCTGACGCTCCATGTTGTTCGACGAAATTTTTGGCAGCCGAATCCACGTTGGCGCCCGCGCCTTTGGGCAACTCCATCTCGTATTGCTTTCCCAAAGCCGCCAAGCGTTTCACAAATTCATCCCGGGCCAGAATTGAAGCTGCCGCCACGGCCAAATCAGCTTCCGCCTTGTGTCGTTGAACTAGCTCGAGCTCACGACCTAGCGACATGAGCGCCTTCTCCACGACGCGCTTGCTTGCGGCAAACTGATCGCTAATTGCCCGGACTGGGGGCGGGTTCATGCGATGCCGCTGCCCCATCAGGTTTTCAATCACCCGCGCATGACCCCAAGCCAGAACCGCGTTTACACTGCCCATCTTCGCATGTAATCGGTTGTATGCTTCGTTGCCGATCGGCACGACAGTTGTAACACAACCAGGCGTATCACGGATGAGAGTTGCCAGATCGGACATCTTCCGGTCACTGGAGATATTCTTGGAGTCGCGGATATTGGCATTCTTCCATGCCTGAACGACAGACTCGTTAATGTAAACACCCGCCACGCACATCGGCCCAAAAAAATCACCCTTGCCGCTCTCGTCCACGCCGATACGCGGAAGCAACATTTCCGGATTCAAAACCGCCTCGTAACCAAGCCTGGCTTGCTGCAAAACTTCCGGTTCGAGCACGAACTCGACGAACTCCTGCGTCCCCTTGCCCTGAACCACGAGTTTGCCGCTTTCATAAAAAACGACATTCGTGCTTTCCTTCTCACCCGCGAACCGCGCATAAGGCACCACTCGCGGTGCATAATTTCGCGCGTCCAGGCACGACTTCAATGTCGCCGCCTGTGCATCCGTGAGCTTGCAGGTGTAACTCGTCAGAGGTTTCACGCTGCGGATTTAATAGCGGCAAATGGTGCTAAATGACACCTTAGATTTTTAACCGTGGCAGATCACGATCAACACGCGCAACTTTCCGCAATAATTGTTCGACTAATTAACGCGTTTACGGAACGGCGAACTGAGCACCCGGATAGCGAAGGAAGGTGGATGACCTTCAGGAATTAGCAGACTGGTTTTGACGCCGCGCCCGGTTCGTTCGAAGTGGCGCAGGCTTGCGTGACCACAGTTGCGGCTCAACTGACGCTATTTTTCAGCCGGTAGTAAACCGAGCGTAAATAGCGGTGTGGCTCAAGATCCGGACAGAGTGCCGAGATAGATTCAGTGGCCCCGATGATCAAAGCCCCGTCGCGCGCAAGACTGCGGGCGATGTTTTGGAAAAGCCGCTTCTTGTCAGGTTCGGTGAAGTAAATTGCCACATTGCGACAGAACACGATGTCGAAGGGTGATGGAAAAGTGAACGGCTGCAGCAGGTTCAGCGTGCGAAAACTGGCGGCGGCCCGCAGCTCATCGCGAATCTTCCAGCGATCACCGCTCTGGACAAAATACTTCGCCAGCTTGTCGGGCGGCAGGCCACGATCGAGTTCCAGTTTGCTGAACGTGGCGTAACTCGCCTGCGCCACCACTCGGTCGGAAATATCTGTGCCGAGGATTCGCACATCGTAGTTGCCGAGGTCGCCGAGGACTTCCTTCAGCACAATAATTGTGCTGTATACCTCCTGTCCGCTGGAGCACGCAGCGCTCCAGATTCGAATCGGCACGATTCGCCCTCCCGCCTGTCGCCGGCGGTCCACCAATTCGGGGATTATTTTATGCCGAAGCAGCTCGAACGGAGCGGTGTCGCGGAAAAAGGAAGTTTCATTCGTCGTGATTGCGTCAATGATTTTGCGGCGCAGCGTATTGGTGAGGTCGGTTTTTGCCCGGTGATAAAACTCGGAAAAACTGGCCGCGCCCGCTTCACGCATCAGCCCGCCGAGCCGCGTTTCAAGCAGGTACCCCTTCGATTCGTCGAGGAAAACTCCGCAAATCTCGTGAACGTAGCGCGACCAAACGGACAATTCATCGCGGGTGATGCTCGCGCTCATCCAACACCTCCGCGAATCGTGGTGGTGATC
>CAYWCK010000238.1:0-8422 GCA_964456685.1 uncultured Bifidobacteriaceae bacterium
CCATGTCATCGAAAACGGCCGAAAGCTGCAAAGCCCGCGTGAGGTCCTTGATGACATCGAGATCGGCCGATGCCGTGAGGTCGGCGATCAATTCCTGGTCGCTCACGATGAATTCGCGGAGGCGATTCGAGCGCTTCTCGTTGAACTGGTCGCGCTCCATCGCCGTGAGCATGGCGCGGAAGACTTCCGGTCCCAAAATATCTGCGAACGCATCGCTCCGGTCTTTGCCGAGCCACAGCAGCAACTCGCTGCTGGCAGTATGCTGGCTCACCAAGCGGGTCAGCGTTTCCTTCAATTCAGCATTCTTGCCCTCGTGCGCCAGCAAGTTGGCAAACTCACGACAAAGCCGCGCGGAAACAGCGTTCAGCCCACCGCGGACCACCTCATGCCAGCGGTCGGGGCAGGCGGCCTTGAACGACTCGAGCGCCCGGCGATGCTTGGCCGCCGGCAGCGCTTCCATCAACGCGCCGAACTTCGTGTCCTGCGTCCAGATTTGAGCTGCGGTAACTTCGCCCTCCACTGCGGCCGTTCCTGCGAGCGCGCGTAGATCGTCCCGGGCAAAAACTCCTTCCAAAGCCACGGCGGTCTGCGTGCGCAGGTGCGAAGTGATTTCCCCGTTCAGCACGCCGATGACTTCATTCGCGACTGCCGTTTTGTCGGAAAGGTCCTCGGCGCTCTTGACGATTTCCGCCGCCGCCGCCACGTGGGCTTTCAAGCCTTTGGCCGAGCGAAAGTCAGCGAGCAACCGCTGCTGCAAAGAAGTTTCCTGCACCTGATAGACTACGGGCTCGGTCTTCTTCACCGGCACGACGAAGTGGCCGTCCTTCTTCATCTCGCGCTTCGCCTGTTCCCACCACTTCTTCCAGTCGTCGGCGATCACATCGGGCACCAGCGCGGCCTGAATTTGATCCACAGTTGCCCTGCCGCCGTAGCTGCCGAGCACGACCTTGATCAAATCGAGATGATGCAACGCCGCCATCTGACGCAACGCCTCGAGGTCGGAAGCTTTGCGCGCGAGGATGTGATCCTTGGGAATCGGCTTGAGGGATTCGGCCGCGAACGACAAATCCATCGTGTGGCCGGGCTTGTTGGGAAAATCAATTGTGAACCGCGCGAAGACCGTGTCCACCGTCTTGATGCGTCCGAACCCCCAGCTTCGGTGCATGCAAAAGCCGCTGGTGGTCAACTGCAGAAGCAGTTCCACCTGGCGGCCCTCGATTTTTCCCGCCGCAGCAATCTTTTCAAATTCTTCTCTCATAAGGTTCGCTTCGCCAAGTCAAGATTGTCATGATTAAACGCAGTGACCGGACAAAAACCAAGAGAAATTGCTGCCCGCGTCCTCGGGCAACGCCGCCCGGAGGGCGATTTCACCGAGACTTTGCTCGAACGCGCCCTGGCGCGGGCGGACCTCGCCCCGGCGGATCGCGGTTTGTGCCACGAATTGGTGCTCGGGGTCGTGCGCTGGCAGGCCACGCTGGATTGGTTGATCGAGAAAAAAGCCCCCGGCCGCACGCAAAAGGCCGCGCTCCAGGATTTGCTCCGGCTCGGACTCTATCAAGTTTTCTGGCTCGACCGCATCCCGCCGCACGCGGCCGTGCATGAAACCGTGGAGCAGGCCAAGCGGGACGGCTACGGCGCGCAAGCCGGGTTCATCAACGCGGTGCTGCGCAATTACCTGCGTGAAGCGGACGCTACGAGACATGATCTCTCCGAATTGAAGCGGACGCAGCCGGCACTGGGTCATTCTCATCCTGACTGGTTGTGGGAGCGGTGGCGGAATCAATGGGGCGCGGAGCGGGCGCTTCGATTGTTGGAATGGAACAACACCCCGCCGCGCACCTTCGCCCGGCTGAACACCCTCCGGACCGATGCCGTGAAACTGATCGAGCAGTGGCGCACCGAACGGGTGGAATACGATTTCTTCACGCGCGACTGGACGGGAGAAAATCTCGTGTTCGAACTGAAAGCGCATCCGCCGCTCGCCACCTTGAAAAGCTTTCGCGACGGCTGGTTTTATGTGCAGGATCCCAGCACGCTGCTCGCCGTGCGCGAACTCCATGCGCAACCGGGCGAAGCAATTCTCGATTACTGCGCCGCGCCCGGTGGCAAGACTACGTTCCTCGCACAATTGGTGCGAAACGAGGCGCGGATCGTCGCGCACGACAGCTCGGCGGAGCGTTTGAAAATGGTGGGCGAGAACTGCACGCGTCTCGGGATCAATTGCGTGACGGCCACGGCGGTATCGCCGAGCCTGGGTACGCATTTCGATAAAATCCTGCTCGATGCCCCTTGTTCGAATACGGGCGTCCTGCGGCGACGCGCCGACCTGCGCTGGCGACTGCAGCCGACAGAGATCGAGCGATTGCGGACGGCCCAATTGGAATTATTGCAACAGCTCGCGCCGCGGCTCAAGCCGGGCGGGATTCTCGTTTACAGCACTTGCAGCATTGAGCCGGAGGAGAATCGCGGCGTGATGCAAGAATTTCTAACCCGCCACCCGGAATTCAAACTGGAGCGGGAGCGCGAGCTGTTGCCGATGGTTGATGGCGTGGACGGCGCTTATGTCGGCCGTCTGCGACGGGTTTAGCGCTCGACGCTCGCAGTCAGGGGAGGCAGGTGAATCCCATTGGGAGCTCGCGGGCGGGAGCGCTCGATTTCTTGGACCACTCCCATCAAGCCGGGCAGGATTACATGCCCATGATTTGATAACCGCTATCCACGTAGATCACTTGTCCGGTGATGGCCGCCGCGCCGTCGCTGGCGAGGAACGTGCCGGTCGCGCCGAGTTCGTCGGGGAGAACGTTCCGCTTCAGCGGCGCGTGGGCCTCGTAATGTTTCAGCATGTCGGTGAAACCGGCGATGCCGCGGGCCGCGAGGGTATTCATTGGTCCGGCGCTAATGCAGTTCACCCGGATTTTTTTCGGGCCGAGATCGTAGGCGAGGTAGCGGGTGCTGGCCTCGAGCGAAGCTTTCGCCACGCCCATCACGTTGTAGTGGGGCACGACCTTTTCGGCGCCGTAATAACTCATGGCCACGATGCTGCCGCCCTCGGTCATCAAGGGCGCGGCGCCGCGAGCCAGAGCCACCAGCGAGTAGGCGCTGATGTCGTGCGCAATTTTGAACGCTTCGCGGCTGGTGTTCACGAATTCGCCTTCCAGCGCATCTTTGGGAGCGAACGCCACGGAGTGCAGCAGCAGGTGGAGCTTGCCGAATTTCGCGCCGACTTCACTGAAGACGCGGGCGATATCTTCATCCTTGGTGACATCGCAGGGCATGATGAGCGTGTCCGCGCCGAAGGTGCCGGCGAGTTCCTCGACGTTCTCCTTGAGCCGCTCGCCCTGATAGGTGAACGCGAGCTTGGCGCCCGCCCGGGCCCACGCTTGCGCTATCGCCCATGCGATGGAGCGCTTGTTGGCTACGCCGAAAACAATCCCGAGTTTGCCTGCGAGTGATGACATATTGATCAATGATGCGTTAAATCATTAAAACGTGAATCGCTCTTAGCATGGCAGACGCTGAAGCGTTATCAAGTTTTCGTCGTGCGCCAGATTCCCAGCAAACCACCCAGACCGCACAATAGGAGCAATGTTACGGCTACGGCACCGCTATTGGGGCGTCCCGGCAGAAAGTGCAGCGACGCCGCCCCGACGGCCGGGCCGACGAGGTTGCCGAGGCCAATGGCCGCTTCGTGAATTCCGCCGTGCTCACCCTTGGTGTCGCCGACATCCATCGAATAGAACAGCGAGGAGTAGTAATTCAAGCCGAGCGCCGCGCCGAAAAGCATTTGCGCGGCGATTACCACCGCGAGGTTGGGCACGAGGAGAATCACTGCAAACGAACCGATCAACGCCAGGAACGCGAGGAGCAGCCAGCAGAAGCGATAATGCCAGCCGGTCCAGAACCAGAAACCGAAGAACGCGGCCACGCGGGCAAAGCACCACAGCGAACCGCACACGCCCGCGAGCGTCGTGGAAAGGCCCAGCCGCTCGGCGATTCCGGGCATCACGGCAACCAGCGTGTTGATAGCAATGTAGGAAAAGGGATTAACCAGCCAGGCCATGCGCAGGAAAGTTTTCGCCTTGGCCGGAGTCTGGGGGTGGGGGATGTCCCCGCTCGTTACTGGCGGTTTGAAGGTGCTGCGTTCCCGCCGTGCCCGCCGTTCGAGAATGATCGTCAGGACGAATTGTGCTGCGAGAATGGCCGCCGGCACGGCGTAGAGGCTGCGCAATCCGAATCGTTCCAGGATGGCGCCGCCGCTGAAGTACGCGAGGCCGCCGGTGGCGGCCCAGACGACGTTGTAAAAGCCGAGTTTGCCGGGCAGGCTCGCGTAGCTTTCACCTTCGCTGATCAGCGCTTCCAGTGAGGACCAAGTGAAGCACATGCCCACGGTCGTCACCGCGGCCAACGCGAGGTGGCCGGCCAGGAAATCGCCGAGGAGGAAGCCGAGGCTGAGCGAGACCAGCATGGTGGCGAAGCCCACTTTCAGGGCCGTGAAATACCCGGCGCGTTGGGCGAAGCGGCCGCCGTAAATCGAGGCGATCGTGCAGACGAGGCCCAGGCCGGCCGCAAGAATGAGATTGGCTTTGTTGTCGAACCCAAACTTTTTCTGCGTGAAGAAATAGAAGTAGTAAAAAAAATAGGTCAGTCCGAAGGAGTTGAGGCCTTCGAGGACGAAAACTCCGCGTTTGACGGTGGGCGAATACATGCGGGCCGGCCTAACTGGAAATCTCCGTGAGCGCCTGGCGGCAGTACCATTTCACGGCCTGGCTCATCGGCGGTTGGAGTGTGTCCAAATCCGCCGCCGAACACCAGCGGATGTCATGATGCTCCTCGGTGGCAAGTTGGACGCTGCCGCCCCGTGGCCGCGCCCAGTAAATCATGCCGATGTGCTCGTGCGTGGGATTGATGCGGTGGATATCCAGAAACCGTGGTGCGATGAGCGCCCGGGTGCCGGGTTCGGTGGTGGGGGGACGTTCGCCCAACAAATCCACGTCCAGGCCGCTTTCTTCCTTCGCCTCGCGCAGCGCAGCTTGTTCCGGATCCTCGTCGAGTTCGATGTGGCCGCCCAGCGGCAGCCACTTGTCGAGCTTGCGATGGTGAATCAACAACACCCGATTGTCGCGCACCACAAAGATGGCAACGGTGAAATCAATTTTCTCGTGAATGTGAGCCACAGGCGCGGGAGCGTACGGGACGTCGCATTTTGAAAGCAACGTCGAAACGACCCGCTCCGGGCTTCCAGCCAAGGCTGGCGCGCTTAACCAAGGTCCTTGAGATCTTCGGGCAGTCCGTTGCGACCTTCGCGACTGATGATTTCCGCAACGTCTTTACGGGCTTCGTCGAGGCGGCCCATTTTTTTGAGCAGCCGGGCGCGCGGGATGAGGCCGAAAGAAAGTGCATTTCCTCCACTGGTGGCGGGATCGCGCAGCAACGTCACCGCGCGATTGAGGCTCTTCAATCCGTCCTCGTCGCGCCCCAGTTCGCCCTGTGCAATTCCCTTATACCGCCAAAGACCGGGCAGTTTATCATTGAGCGCCAGGCCGGTGTCGAACGCCTTGATGCCGTCCTCGTTGAAGTCCGCCGCGTAAAGCACGCAGCCGCGACGATACCACTGGATAGGCTCGTTCTTCTGCAGTTTCACAGCGCTCAGTGAGTAATCCAGAGCATCGCAGATGGCTTCCGGGTTGACCCTCGGGCTGTGATGATTGACCAGTTCGAACGCAACCTGGCCGAGCGTTTCCGGGTCTTCGGCGGCGAGCTTGATTGCGCGTTGGGTGTTAAGGAGCGCGCCGGATTTGGTGTACTTGGCCCAATGCGCACTCCACTTGCCGGAGTTTTCCAGGATGCGGCGGACCTTGGCGGCGGTCAGTTTCGGGAATTGAGCACGCAACAACGCCGCCACGCCCGAGACCGTCGGCGCGGCCTGACTCGTGCCGCTCATGTAAACATCTGAAACGCCGAAGCCGTGCGAGAGGACGTTCAAGCCCAACGCACCGAGGTTGACGCTCTCGCGGCCATAGCTGGAAAAACTGGTGATCTGGCCGCCGGTTGTGCTGGTGGCCGCGGCGATCGCGATCGTGTTGGGGAAGTAGCGCGACAGGTAGGCGGGCGATTGCAGCGTCTCATCGTTGTTAGCATCGTCGTTCCCGGCCGACACGACGAAGAGGGTGTCAGGATTCTCCGCCCCGGCGAGGGCGCGCGGTATGGATCGGTAGAAATACATTTCCGTGGCGAGTTGCTCGATGCGGGTTTTGATCTCTTCATCCGAGATTTCGTTGGTGGAGTGCTCGGCAAAATTCCGGACGAGGTTGGAGGCCGTGCGGCGGGCAGCGCTAAGATTCATCCCCATGCTCGCATTCACGACTCCCGGGCTGATCGTGCGGAGGTAATCACTGCCCCGCTGGCCGGCTTTGACATAGATCGGGCGCACCTGGTTTTCCCACTCTTTCACCAGACCATCCAAGCCCACGCTGAACAAGATGTTATACTCCTCCCCGAACGCTTCATCGTTGCCGAACGTGCCCCAGGAGACCGCGTGCACCGTGGCTTTGTAATTGGAATTGCTCAGAACGATGCCGGCCACGTGCGTGCCGTGGGAAAGCTGCACCACCTTCATCAGGAAATCGTGGTCGGAGTGACCATCGGATTCGCCGAAGACACGGGCGAGCGGATTCTGATAGGAACTGCGCAAGGCGAGGTACGCCGGGTCGGCTTTTTTGTCGCGCGGTCGGATGGCGTCCGCGTTGTAAAGTTTGATCCATGGCTCGGCGAGCACGAAGTTCTCGCTCATCGCCTTGCGTTGGGCGTCGTTGATCACGAACGGCGTGTTCGCGCGCGAGGCCCAACCATAAACATCATCCACGAAACCGTTGTTATCGTCGTCCACACCTTTCTGGCCGGTCTGTTCCGCCTTGTTGATATAATAATTTGGGCGGATGGCGGGGTGATTGTAATCCACCGCCGGCTCATAGATCGCGACGAGGTTGGGACGCTTGACGGGCAACGCTGGGCGAGCGTTCTTTTGAAAGAAGTAATACGCGCGCAGCAAATGGTTCAACACATTCGGTGTCGCGTCGTCGTCCGGCTTCGGTGCCAGGTCGGCGAGGCTCTTGCCATTGCGATCGGCCGCCTTCGCTCCGTGCCAGAGCAGAAACTTGCACAGCTCGAAATTGCCGGCGCGGGCGGCGACTTCCAGCGGGGCTGTGCCGGCAGCATCCCGGATGTTGGGGTCGGTGCCCGCGCGCAGCTCGCGCAGCGCATTGAAGACATCCTCATCCTTCACCGCCTGCATCAAGGTTCGGGCGTCGCCCCAGCCGGTCTGGGCAATGGCCAGGAGGACGCAGGACACGAGTAACCAACCGCGATTCATTTTCATATTCATCGAATTATCAACCCGAGGATCGGGAGTGAGTAAAAATTAGTTCCTTTGGCGACGCAAGTCTGGCCCAGCTGCATCAAGGCGTGTTGCCGGGTTCGGTCAACGCCTCGAATTTCAGATCCAAACTCACGCCCATCAATCCGGGCTTTAGCTGAAAAGCCAGAATCTGGCCGCCACGACGGACTTTTAATTCCCGCAGTTCAGTGCCCGGTGTCTGGATCAGGCGCAGCAACTCGGCCTGCAAGGAAACCTCCTCGCCGCCAAAACTAAGAATGACATCGCCGGCGCGCAAGCCCGCTTGAGCAGCCTGTCCGTCCGGGGCGACGGCGGTAATCACCTGCCGGCGCATCAATCGTTTGCCCCCGGCGTCGTAGAAGTTGATCTCGCTCAGTTGATTCAGCGTGTTGTAGCGCCGGGCGATGCGCGCGTAACCGTCCGTGTTGAGTATCGGCCGGCCGGCCACATCGAAGCAGGCCCACGCCACTTGATTCTGGCGCGCGTCGTACGCGGCGGTGACCCGCGCATAGCCGTTGGAGTTGATGATCGGTTCACGATTCAAGCCCAGGTAAACGATGTTCGTCCAATTCCCCTTGGCGTCGTAATCCCAACGGGTCAGGTGCGTGCCGTCGGAAAGGTCGAGCGCGGGTGCGCCGTCGGGTCCAAAGTAAGCTCGGGAGAGCATCAGACCCCGGCGATCATAGACCATGCGCGTTTCCGCGTAACCGGACTTGATCCGGATGGGTTTTTGGTCGCGGCCGAGATATGTCTGATTGGTGACGTTACCCCGGGCATCGTAGCCCTTGGTCCAGGCATGGTGGCCGAAGCTGCGGTCAATGGACGGCTGGCCGTTCGTATCAAAGCACGCCCAGCGAATCGTATTCCCCTTGCTGTCATAATTGAGCGTGGTTTGGGCGATGTCGCGCTCCAGCCAGACCGGGCTGGTCGGGGCGTAATAAAAAGAGCCCTCAGTTTTACGACCCCGGTTGTCGTAACGGGTCGTTTCGCGCCACGCAGTAGCCCAGGTCGCGCAGCACGCCATCGATC
>CAYWCK010000239.1:0-8405 GCA_964456685.1 uncultured Bifidobacteriaceae bacterium
CGGCGGCCAACGTGAAGGAAGGCCATTTGGCGGCCGAGGCGATCAATCAAACGTTGTGGCCGGCGTTTACCAACCACGTCGCGCAAGTTCGCTGAGCCGCGAGCCAGCGACTTGGTTTTACTCAACTCGGCCGGGTTAAATTTCCTTCCTGCCGCAAGACCCAGCAACGCAAATCATCGCTCGTGTCTTGCTCTCTGCCTTGGTGGAAGTTAGAAGTGGCGGCGGATTTATGAAGATTACTGTCATTGGCGGCGGCTCAACCTATACGCCGGAACTGGTCAGCGGATTTCTCGCCCGGGTGGATTCACTTCCCCTCAAAGAACTCTGGCTGATGGATATTGACCGCGAGCGATTGGAAATCGTCGGCGGGTTTGCTCAGCGCATGGTCAAAGCCAAGGGCGATCCGTTCAAGGTGGTGCTTTCAACGAATCAACGCGAGGCCATCGCCGGCGCGAAATATGTCACTACGCAATTGCGCGTCGGTCTGATGCCGGCCCGGCGTGGTGATGAATATCTCGGTCTGCGCCACGGGCTCGTGGGTCAGGAGACGACCGGTGTGGGCGGCATGGCGAAGGCGCTGCGGACGATTCCGGTGATTCTCAGCATCGCAAAGGACATGCGCGAAACGGCGCCGGGCGCCTTGCTCGCCAATTTCACCAATCCAGCCGGCCTGGTCACCGAGGCGTTGAATCGTCATGCACCGGACGTCCCGGCCGTGGGCGTGTGCAACGTCGGCATCACGATGAAGATGGAGTCGCTGGAATCGGTGGCGAAGGCCACCGGCGAGAAGATTGACGACAGCCGCGCGGCGTTGAACACCCTCGGGTTGAATCATCTGACGTGGCATCGCGGCTTCACCGTGGATGGCCGGGATGTTTGGCCGACGGTGTTCAATGCCTTCGCGGAGAAAATGAAGAAAGAGGAAGACCCGGAATGTGATCTGCGCACGCTGGAAGTGCTGGGCATGATTCCCAATTATTACCTCCAGTATTTTTATTACACAGAACGGAAAGTTGCGGCTCAAAAGAAATGGCCGCCGTCGCGCGCGGAGCAGGTTTTTGAAATCGAGAACAACTTGTTGCGTGATTACGCCAACCCTGCGCTGACCGAGCCGCCGGCCGAGTTGATGAAGCGCGGCGGGGCGTATTACTCGACGCTCGCCACCCAACTCATCAATTCGCACCACAACGACCTCGGGCAGGTTCACGTGGTCAATGTTCGCAACGATGGTGCGGTCAAGGAATGGCCGGCGGATTGGGTTCTGGAATTGCCGGCCAAGGTGGATCGCCGGGGCATTCACCCGCTGCCCGCGGCGCCTTTGCCGCCGGTCTGTTTCGGCCTCATCTCGCAGGTCAAGATGTACGAGTTGCTCACGGTTGAAGCCGCGGTGCGCGGTGACAAAAACGCGCTGTATCAAGCGCTGCTGGCGCACCCGCTCGGCCCCAGCGGCGACCAGGTGCAGGCCGTGTTGGATGACTTGCTGGAAACCAATCGCCAGTGGCTGCCGCAATTTTTCAAATAGACTGACGTTATGAAGTACTTCGTCGGGTTCGATGTCGGTTCGACCAAAACGCATGCTTTGATCGCGGATGAAGTCGGCCGATGCGTCGGCTTCGGCAAAACGAGCGGCGGCAATTATCAGGCAGTGGGCTGGGACGGGCTGAAGACGGCGTTGCGCGAATCACTCGCGGCCGCGCTGCAAATGGCGCGGATCAAGTCCGACCAAATTGCCGGCGCCGGCTTCGGCGTTGCTGGCTACGATTTTCCCTCCGACCGCCCACCGCACTTGGAAGTCATCGCGACGCTGGGGCTGACGTGCCCGGTGGAAATCGTGAACGATGGCGTGAATGGTCTGCTGGCGGGCGCGACTCAGGGCATCGGCGTGAACGTCACCGCCGGCTCCTCCAACAATTGTCGCGGCCGAAACGCGCGTGGACAGGAAGGACGGATCGTGGGCAACGGGACATTTTTCGGCGAGTACGGTGGAGCGATGGAAATTATTCAGCGCGGATTGCAACTGGTCAATTACGCCTGGATCAAGCGGCGTCCCCCAACCGCGTTGACCGGGATTTACCTCGCAGCAGTGGGCGCAAAGGATGAACTCGAGCTGATGGAAGGATTGTCGAACGATCGCTATCAACTTCCCAACGCGCTAGCGCGCCAGGTGTCAGCGGCCGCCGACAGCGGCGATACGGCAGCCGTGGAAGTGATGCGCTGGGCTGGTGAAGAACTCGGCTGGCTCGCCGTGGCCGTGGCTCGCCAGATTGGGATGCAAAACGACGCGGTTGAAATCATTCAATCAGGCAGCGTGTTCGACGCCGGCAAGGTTATCACCGAACCGATGGCCCAAGTGGTTTTGCAACACTGCCCGCGTGCCCGCCTGATCCGGCTGGACGGTCCGCCAGTGGTGGGCGCCGTCATGCTCGGCATGGAGCAGGCGAAGTTTGACGGTTACGCCGTACGGGCGATGATGATTCAATCGTTCAGCAGCATTCCGGTAAATTGAATTTGAAATCGTGTGCGTCGGCAGGATTCCTCAAATCCTGCGATCGAAAATGGCGCGCCCCGCGTGAGTCGAACACGCGACCCACTGCTGAGAAGGCGAGTCCCGCGCTTAATTTCCTGAGCAAATTTGCAGATTTCATAAGAAATTCAAGGGGTTTGGACGAGTGCGGACGCCTGCGTGCGCAAAGTTGTGGACCGATGGTGGACCGATGGCGACTCACCATTTCAAATGGTCGACCAAGAATTCAGATTGCTGGTTTCACGCACGTCACTGGCAGATGATCTTAGGCTCTGCCGATGCCGGGTAGAGCAGGAGGGCTTGCTTGAATATATTGCGAGGCGTAGCGACCAGGTGGAGACTCGCCGCTCCTTGCCGTCCGCTGGGATTGTTGTTTTCAACGGTGCATTTTTCATAAAGGCCAAAATTTTTTCGCGCAGGGGGTTTTAGGGCCAATCGACATTCAGTTGAGCCACAGGATTGAGCAAGCGAGGTAGAGAAAGCTGAGGAAGTGGGAATCGTTGCGATCAAAGCGAGTGGCGATGCGGCGATGCAACTTAATTCTACCGAAGCCGCACTCGATGCGATTGCGTTCCGCATACAGGGTTTTGTCGTGGCGGTATTGATGCTTTCGGTTGCACTTGGCTGGAATGACGGCCTTCATTCTTTTGGCACGGGCGAGGATGCGAATCGCATCGGTATCGTAGCCTTTGTCGGCAATCACTGCCTTGGCAGTCTGTCCCGCCAGCAGCGCCGGGGCGCTCTGGCAATCGGCCTTTTGCCCGCCGGTGAGCAACAGGCGCAAGGGCCGGCCCAACGCATCGCAGAGCAGATGAATCTTGGTGGTCAATCCGCCATGGGATCGCCCCAGAGCCTGCTCGCGCGCCCCCTTTTTCCCGTCGCCGCCTGCTGATGGGCTTTGACGAGCGTCGAATCAATCATCACGTAGTCATTCTTGGGATCTTTGAGGAGCCGG
This sequence comes from uncultured Bifidobacteriaceae bacterium, assembly GCA_964456685.1. GTDB lineage: Bacteria > Verrucomicrobiota > Verrucomicrobiia > Limisphaerales > JADLHS01 > CAYWCK01. Next base: position 3,480 of record CAYWCK010000239.1, read on the forward strand.
GTGAAGACCGCTTCCCAAACGCCGTTCTGGGCCCAGCGACTGAAACGTTTGTGGAGGCTTTTCCATTTGCCGTAGCGCTCGGGCAGATCATGCCAGTGGGCGCCACTGCGCAACACCCACAGCACGCCATTGATGAAACGGTGATTATTTTCAGGGGTGCGCCCAGGTTCGCCGACTTTGCCGGGCAGAAGATCGCCGATGGTTTCAAACTGCGCTTCGGTTAACTCGTATCGCTTGGCCATCTGGTGCCACTAACATAACGCCTTGTGTGGTACAATAGTGAATGTCAATTCGCCCTAGTGAAAGTGGCTTTCCAAACCAACTAGCCCACCAGGTTGCACTTTGAATTTCCAACTGCCTTGCCGTTGCACGCGCCTGGCAGCAAAAGTCCCGACGACAAGCACAGCCCGCAGTCTTCAAATGTTCAATGATCCAACCCCTCCGAAATTTTCGAGCCATCGCCTAAGATGGATTGCCCAACCGCCATGCAATTGGCGCAGCCGCATTACTGACTCTCGAAGATTGGGTCACCGGGGCGGGCAACGGAGCAAGCTGGATTCTAATTAAACTCCACCAACCGATGAATCTCAACGTCGTGCGGTTCAAATCGAGGGAGGACTTGATCGGCTCACAATCGCTATTCGGATTGACGCTGTGAGCGAGTGATTGCAAAGCTCGGGCGACTGACCTCATGACATCCGGAGCACCGAAAGCAGCGGCACGCGCGCCCCATCGGCCATTTCCTATTTGGCTAACGTACGCATTCGTGGCGGCATTGCTGTGGGGCATATGGGGCGTGCTGGCGAAAGGGCCGAGTCGCCAACTCTCCGGTTGGATGACGCAGGTGTTGTTCACGGTGGCCCTGATTCCATCCGCGATCCTGGCAGCGCGCTCGGGAAAACTTCGGGACGGAAGCAATCGGCGACGCGGGCTGGCCTGGGGATTCGCTTCCGGTCTGTTCGCTGGCGTTGGTGATCTTTGTTTTTATCTCGCCCTCCAATCCGGCGCGGATACGGCGATCGCCATTCCGTTGATCAGTCTTTATCCGTTGGTCACGTTGACCATCGCCTTTTTTTGTTTCAAAGAACGCTTTTCGTGGCTGCAAGGCATCGGCATCACCGTGGCGGTGGCGGCGATTCTGTTGCTCGGTAGTGGCGGTGAAAGCTTCGATCAAATATTCGCCTCCTTGCGTCACCTGAGTCTGCGGCCGTGGATTTTTTACACCGCGGCGGCGTGGATTTGCGCCGGGGTTTTCACGGCGATGCAAAAACTCTCGACGAATCACATCTCCGCGGAACTGTCGTTTCTCGCGTGGTGTTCGGCCTTTGTCGTGATCGCGGCGGGCATTGTGATGACACAACCGCTCAAATGGCACATGCCCATCGGGCTCGTGAGCGCGGCACTCGGCGCAGGCATGTTGAATGGATTCGGCGTCATCGCGGCGTTTGCGGCGTATCGCTACGAAGGCAAGGCGGCCATCGTGGCACCACTGACGGCCACGGTCCAGCCGCTCGTGACAGTCGTGCTGGCGTTGCTTTTCCTCGGCGAACAAGTAGGGAAAATTCAAGCCTTGGGCATCGCCCTGGCCATTGTCGCGGCGCTGCTGCTGACACAAGAAAGAAAGCGTGACGCGCAACCCGGGCTGGTCAAACCACCGGACCTGAACTAAAGAGACAGCGTATGACATCGGCAGCACCAAATGTTTCATCCGGGCATGATGCCGAGAGCGGGCGGTTGACGACTACTAACCCCGAACCAGCGCGTCTCGGCAGCACGCCCACACTTGATCGCGAACCGGTCTCGCTTTTCCACGCCATCGAGCAGTTCGGGATTCTGAAATCGTTTCAGCACGACCTGCATGTGTTGACCGGCTTGCCGTTCGATTTCGTGGACCTCCGCATGCGTTCCTCCGATGTGCTGCGGGCGCATCGGTTGTTCACGCCCTTCTGCACGCTGGTGAACGCTACACCGCTGGGGCGGCTCGCCTGCGAACAAGACGACCAGAACGCGGCGACGAAATGCTTGAAGGGAAGTCTCTGTCTGGCCCGACGCTGCCATCTCGGATTGATCGACATCACCAAGCCGATCGTGGTCAACGGCAAGGCCGTGGGCGTCCTCTGCACGGGACAATTGCTTTACCAGAAACCGAACCTGGCCGCGTTCAAGCACATCGAGAAGCGACTCGCGAGCCTCGGCGTGGACGTCGCCAAAGCGCGCGAGGCCTATCTCAACCTGCCGGTGATCGAACGAGAGCGTGTGGATGCGATCATTGACCTGATGCAAATGGTGGCCGAGTTGATTGGCAACCAGCGTTTGGAAACGCTGAAGTCGGTGGTGTTGCATCAGCCGCTATCGAAGGCGCTCGATTTCATCGAAGCGCATTACGCGGAGCCGTTGACGCTTCCGGTGGTGGCCCGTGCGGCGGGCTTGAGCATTTCGCGACTCGCGCACGTGTTCAAAGCCCAGGTCGGCATGAGCGTGACGGCTTACTTGAACATGGTGCGCGTGAAATGGGCGGAGTTTTACCTGACGAATTCGCAGTTGCGCGTCAGCGAACTGGCCTTCCAGGTCGGCTTCGGCAACTTGAGCCACTTCAATCACGTCTTCCGCCAGGCCACCGGGCTCTCGCCCACGGAGTACCGGCGGCAGCATACCAGCACAAAAAAGTAGGCATCGGGCAGTAGCCTTTTCGGGAAGCAGCCATTTCCATGTCGGAAACGGAAAACAGCAATATTTTCATCGGGAGATTTGATCATGCCTTACCTCGAAAAATCGGAGAGCGAAAAACGCATCGCGGCAGTGAAGCGCCTGCTTCAGGCGAAGAACCTCGACATCGCGCTGGTTTACTACGACGAATTCAACATCGGCAACGGTTGGTATCTTACCGGCTGGTGTCCGCAGTTCGAGAGCGGCGCGGTGCTAATCCCGCGCACGGGCCAGCCGCGCTTGCTGGGCGGACCGGAGAGCGAGCCATTCGCCAAGCTCGACAGCACCATCACCGAGACGCGCAACTTCCCGGTGTTCATGGTGCCCGACGAGGAATATCCCAACGCCACCATCATTGATTTCCCGAAGCTGTTCGCCGAGTTGAACGCCGAGCTGGGCAGCGTGAAACGCGTCGGTCTGGTCGGCGCGGGGCGCATGCCGGCGGATTGCCACAAGCAGATCACCAGCGGCTTCACCGGCGCGGAACTGGTGGACATCACCGGCGATTACGTCGCGTTGCGCTTCGACAAATCGGATTGGGAACGCTCGCAGATTCGTGCGGCGTTTGGGCTGGCGGACTTCGCTTACGACGCGATGAAGGCGGAGATCAAGCTGGGCGCCTCGGAAATCCAGGTGGCGGCTGCGGGTGAATACGCGGTGCGCAGTCGTGGCGCAAGTGGGTTTGGCTTCAGCGCGATCGTGGGCAGTGGTGTGCGTTCCAACGCGGTCGTGCCGACAGCCAGTTCCAAGAAATTGCAGGCGGGTGAATTGGTGATGATCGGCATCGCACCGAAAGTTTCCGGTTACGCGGGCGTGGTTGGCGACTCGATTCCGGTGAACGGCCAGTACACCGAACGCCAGCTCGTTTGCATACGCCATCTCAAGGAAGCGTTTCGATTGACGAAGGCGCAATTGCTGCCCGGCAAGGTCGGCAAGGAAATTGACGCGCCGGCGCGGGCGTATTTCGCCAAGCACGAGCTGTCGAAATATCTCGTTTGTCCCTTCGCGCACACGATCGGTCTGCACGAGGCAGAGTCGCCGTTCTTCGGTCCGCACAGTCACGACGTGCTCAAGCCCGGCATGGCGGTGTGCATTGACGTGAGCTTCTTCGGGCATCCGGAATGGAACGGCGTGCGGATTGAAACCGGTTACGAAATCACCGCCAAAGGACCGGTGCCATTCAGCGCGAAGATGGACAAGCTGCTCACCGAAGACTGATTCCCATGCGCAAAGCAAAATCCTCCGCTTCACCGGCTGACCGCGCGAACACCAGTTTCGATGTCGTGCTCGGGTTCGACATGGAGACGGACATCGGTTCGTTCACGCCGTTCTACGAGGGCGTCAAGTACGGCACGCCGCACATTCTTCGCCTGCTGAAGCAGCACGGGATTCGCGCGACCTTCTACTGGACCGGTCACGCGGCGGAGAACAATCCCGCGATGGTGCGGCGGGTGCGCGATGCCGGTCACGAAACCGGTTGTCATGGATTGTTTCACGAGACGCTGGGCGACCCGCTGTTCCCGCTGCCGAACAACTGGCCGATTTTGCCGTCGGAAATTGAAGGCCGATTGCGCATCGCCACGGACATCATCAAGCGCACCAGCGGCGAACAGCCGGTCAGCTTTCGGTGTCCCCGGCTCTGGGGCAGCACGAATGTCATCAACGTGCTGGAGAAACTCGGCTATCAAACGGACGCCTCATTCCCGCTCTACTTTTATCAAAAGCCGTTCGTGCCGTATCATCCTTCCGCCAAGGATTGGACGCGACCAGGACAACTGCGGATTCTGGAGATTCCCAACTTCTGCGATCTGAGCATGGAAAGCCACGATCCGTATCAACGCGACCGCGACCAGTGGCCGCTGTTCCGCACCAAGTCGGCGGCGGCGCTGATGGAAAAGGCGGAGAGTTTTCTGAATTACGTTTCCGCCCGCGGGCAGCGGCCGGTGCTGTGCTTCTACCTGCATCCGTGGGAATTTCATCCCATGCCGCAGGGCGCGCTCGATTTCGGCGAATGCAGCGTGAAGACCCTGCCGTTTATCGTGAAGAACTGCGGCCCGAAAGCGGTGCGGGAACTGGATCGCATGATCGCATTGTTGCGGCAGCGCGGCGGGCGTTTCCTCACGGCCATTGATCTGGCGGCGGAACAGCGGGCGCGCAATTGATCATGGTCCGCAAAGCCTTCGTGATTCAGGTCAAACCCGGCATGGCGGCGGAATACGA
>CAYWCK010000240.1:0-8377 GCA_964456685.1 uncultured Bifidobacteriaceae bacterium
CTGAAATAGAACTCGCTGGAGAAACTGAGCTGGGCCGCGACGTCCTTGACTGAAAGCCGCGTGTCCGCGAGCAGCAGCCGCGCTTGGTCGAGTCGCGCCCGTTGAATGTGCGCGTGCACGGTGCCCTGGCCGGAGCTTTTGAACAACGCGCGCAATCCCGAGTAACTTACTTTGCCGACGGAAGCGAGTTCCTTCGCCTTCCAGTCCCGCAGCGGATTGGCGGCAATGGCGTTGAGCACGCGCACGACGGGGGTGGGAAGTTCCGCCTGGGATGAAACCAGCAGCCCGCGCGAGATCAGCAGTTTCCCGAGCATGTTGGTGATCACCACGTGAACCTGCCATTCCCAACCGGTAGGTTTACGGCGCACGAGCCGCAGCAACTCGCTGTAGGTTTGTTTGACGAAACCGAAATCCTCGAGCGAGAACTCGGAATTCTGATCGCCACGAATTTCCTGGTGCCAAAATTCCAGTCCCGGGCCACCAAAGCGAAAGCCCGCGATGGTGAGATGGCGGCCGGAAAGGGGCAGATAAGTGCGCGGATGCGCCATGTCCACTAGCCAAAGTTTTTTGCCGCGCTTGAGGGCGAACCGGCCGGTGGCGTGTTCGAGTTCGCCTTCGCCGGACTGAACCCAGAACAGGTGCGCGCCCGGCTTCTCATACGAAACGTGCTGGTCTGGTTTGCCGATGCGCCGGTGACCGATGGAGAACAAATGCCAGAGCAAACGTCGCGCAACCGGGGAAGGCTCGACGAAAGTCAGATGATCAGACTGGCCAATGGGTGCCGGCATCGGGTTGGTATCTAGCAAAACTCGCATGCGCCGTCCACCCCGACTTCGTGCGCGCCCGCCGCGAGTTTCCGCAGGTAAACAATTTTTGGAAATCACTATCAAGTTCCCGCAGTGCGTGCCGATAGAAAGGGCGTTCCGCTAGTAGGAACACGCGGCCGGCAGCGAAAAGTAAAAGTCGGCAGGGTAAAACGGTGAGCCGCCCAAATAAAAGGTTCACCCGCGACAAGGACGTCGCGCAAATCAATGCCGCTTCCAAGGAGCGGCGACTCACGGAAAGAGTTATGGTCATCAATACTAACATGTCGGCACAGAGCAGCGCCCGCCTGCTCTCGGAATCCTCAGCACTCCTCAGCAAATCCCTGTCACGCTTGTCGTCCGGGTCGAAGATTATTTCGCCCGAAGATGACGTTGCCGGTCAGGCGGTTTCCACCCGGTTCGATGCGCAAATCAGCCGGATTGGTGCGGCCCGGAGTAACATCGCAAACGCAGTATCGTTCAGCCAGACCCAGGACGGATTCCTGAAGAAGGTTTCCAAGGCCCTGGATCGCATGAGCGAACTCTCAATCCTGGCCCAGGACGTGACCAAGACGGACGGCGACCGCACCCTGTATAATGCGGAATTCTCGACGCTCTCCAGCTACATCACGGATCTGTCCACCAAGGACTATAACGGCATCAGCCTGTTCGACGGCACGCAGCTCGACGTGACGATCGACAGCGACGGCAACAAGTTCGGTATGACCGGTGTGGATCTCCAGGCCACGTCGTATCTCAACGCGTTGCAGTCTGACGTCACCACGGTGGCCAACGCCTCCAGTGCGCTCACCGCGGTGAAAGACGCCATCGTTCAACTGACGAAAGACCGCGCGACCATCGGCGCGAATGTCTCTCGCTTGAACTCCACGGGCGAACAACTCGGCGTGCTGACGGACAACCTCAGCGCGGCGAACAGCCGGATCAAGGACGTGGACGTGGCCGAGGAAAGCACGATGTATGCGCGCTACAACATCCTCGTCCAGGCGGGTACCGCGATGCTGGCGCAAGCCAACTCGCAACCGCAGTCAGTCTTGCGACTCCTCTCGTAATTTGGTTGCGGCAGGTGGGCAAGCCCGGACGGTCTTGGCCGTCCGGGCCTAACCCGAAGCCGCGCCGGAAGAGGACGGAAGGAGCCAGCAGATCTCAGCCAGCCCCGCACGGGGCTGGCGGCAGTAAACGGTTCGCAGAAAACCAGAAGAACGTCAGGAATAGCGAAACGACTCGGAATCGAAGGCAGAAAATGAAGCACGACCTGCCAGCAACAGTGAGCACCCGGGCACCCAGGATTTGCCGGGCGCGTAGTCAGAGACAGCCGGTTAACCATACCGGACCCTGGCTCCGCCCGGCCACACGCTTGGCCCACCCGCCCACGGGACCACTGCCGCCCTCGATCGCCGGACGCCGCCCGGGCACAGACCTCGCCCTCCGGCTGCGGACCTCGCGCTCGCCCCGGACGGTTCGTCGGACCGGGTTTCTTGCGAATTTCGGGACTCAAGTATCGGTACAAGACGCCGATATTGGGTCGTGGAAAAACGGTTGCCAGCCCCCGCAAACGGCTGGAAGGAATAACAGTCGGACGCCTGCATTATCGCAAATGGTCCGGCTCACGGCAGGGATGCCGTGCTTAGCAAATCCCCGAAAGGGGTGACTCAAGGAAGGAGTCAGTTATGGTCATCAACACTAACGTATCAGCACAAAGCAGCTCTCGGTTGCTTACCGAGTCCAGTAACGCATTGAGCAAGTCGCTCGCGCGCCTCTCCTCCGGTTCGAAGATCGTTTCGCCGGAAGACGATGTCGCGGGTCTCGCTGTCTCCATGCGCTTCGACGCGCAAATCAACCGCATTGACGCCGCCAACAGCAACGTCAGCAACGCTATTTCGTTCAGCCAGACGCAGGATGGTTTCCTGAAGAAGGTCTCGAAGGCGTTGGATCGTATGAGCGAACTCTCCGTCCTCGCACAGGACGTGACCAAGTCCGACAGCGATCGCGCGTTGTATGACAAGGAATTCCAAACCCTTTCCAGTTACATCACGGACCTGGCGGGCAAGGACTTCAACGGCGTGAGCTTGTTTGATGGGAATGCCAAGGACGTCACCACCGACAGCGACGCAAACACGTTCAGCATGTCGGGCGTGGACCTCGGCGCCACCTCCTACACGGATGCGACCTCGGCCAGCGTGGATACCGCCAGCAACGCCGCCTCGGCGTTGGACGCGGTGAAGGGCGCCATCGCCCAACTCGCAACCGATCGCGCCACGGTGGGTGCCAATGTGGCCCGCCTCGGCATGTATGGCGAACAACTCGGTGTGCTGAAAGACAACCTCTCAGCCGCGAACAGCCGCATCAAGGATGTGGATGTCGCTGAAGAGAGCACGAAATTTGCCCGATACAACATCCTCGTCCAGGCAGGCACGGCGATGTTGGCGCAGGCAAACGCCACTCCGCAGTCCGCGCTCCGTCTGCTCTCGTAAGCAGCCCGGAAACGGATGGTGGAAGTGAATCTCCCGGGCGGCGCGCAAGCGTCGCCCGGGACTTCACGCGGAAAATTGAAGCCGCGCGGGCCGCCAACGTCCCGCGCGGCCACGGCCGTAACGCGAATCGGTGAACGAATGAAATTTTATGGCAGACGGCATTGATCTCGGTCTCTCAGGGCTCGCGTCCGGATTTGACTGGAAATCCTTCATCGACCAGATGGCCCAGGCCCAGCGCGGGCCGGAAACCCGGTTGCGCACCGAGCAATCGACGATCAACCAGCGCAACAATGCTTTCACCAGCATCAAGACCCAGCTCGGGATTCTGCAGAACCGCATCAATGTGCTGAAGGATCCGGAACTCTTCGCCAGCCGTACTGCGGCGACCTCTGATTCCACCTTGGGCACGGCCGTGGCCACTGCGGGCGCCGCCGCCGGCAGTTTCATTTTCAATATCACTCAGCGCGCCACTGCCGCCCGCATCAACGGGACGGCCAATATCGGCAGCGGCATCACCGGCACAGGTGATCTGACCACCACCGTCGCCAACGCGGGTTTTGCCACACCCGTGTCGGCTGGCACTTTCACCGTCAATGGCAAGCAGATCACGCTGGCCACCACGGACACTTTGCAGGGAGTGCTCGACAAGATCAGCACCGCGACTGGCGGCGCGGTCACGGGCGACTATGATTCCGGCACGGACAAGTTCACCCTGTCCAGTTCGAGCGAGATCGTCCTCGGCAGCGCCACGGACACGAGTAATTTTCTGCAGGTCGCCCGGCTGGCCAACAACGGCACCGGCACGGTCACCAGTAGCGCGGCGCTCGGCGGCGTGAAACTGACTTCCGCGCTCAACGCCGCCAACTTGCGGACGGCTGTCACTGACGGCGGCTCGGGGGCCGGACAGTTCAAGATTAACGGCGTCGCCATCAGCTATAACGCGACCACCGATTCCGTGAATTCCGTGCTCACGCGCATCAACAATTCATCGGCCGGCGTCACCGCCACTTATGATTCGCTCAACGACCGTTTTGTCCTGACCAACAAGACCACCGGCGACATGGGCGTGGCGATGGAAGACGTGACGGGGAATTTCCTGGCGGCCACCGGACTTTCGAGCGGCGCGTTGGTGCGAGGCAAGAACCTGCTCTACACGGTGAACGGCGGCGACCAGCTCACCAGCCAGTCGAACACGATCACCGAAGCCAGTTCCGGCATCACCGGTTTGTCGGTCACCTCGGTGAAGGAAGGTTCGTTCACGGTTAACATCAACAACGACACGGCGAAGATCAAAACCGCGATCAACGACTTCATTGACGCCTTCAACAAGGTGCAATCGGTCATTGATACCAACACCGCCAGTTCCACGGATGCGAAGGGCGTGGTGAAAGCCGGCATTTTGGCGGATGACAGCGACGCCGACGACATCGCCGCGCGCTTGCGCAGCCTGGTATTTTCACCGTTGTCCGGCATGAGTGGTGTGTTCAAACACCTGGCTGATCTCGGCATCCAGACCAGCGGGAATGACGACAAACTGACGCTGGACGATTCCGACGCGCTCGACGTGGCCCTGGCCTCCAATCTCGGCAGCGTGCAGGAACTTTTTTCGGCCGATACGAACAGCATCGGCGCGAAGCTGGCCGACTATCTCGAAAATACCATTGGTGACGACGGCACGCTCATCGCGCACCAAAATACTTTGAGCAAACAAAGCTCAGCCATTGATACGCAGGTTGCGGACATCGAAAAGCAGATCGCTGCCGAAAGCGCACGCATGACCGACCAGTTTGTCGCCATGGAACAGGCGCAGGCGAAGATGAACCAGCAGTTGAGTTTCCTCCAGCAACAGCTCGCCTCGTCATGATGCGAATCTTACCAAGCCAATCAGCGCCGGCCCGCTTGGGTCGAGCTCCCGCTCGCAGGGGTGGGGGGGCGCGATTGCTTTTGTTGATCGCCATGGTGGCGCTGGCCGGATGCGCTGGAGCGCCCAGCTTGCGCCGCACTGTTACGCCGGCCTATCGGCCCGACAACATATTCAAGCTCGCCGATGTGTTGGCGAAAGATTTGCGGCGCGTGGCGGTGCTGCCGGTTTCGAGTGGCGCCAATGGGAGCGACCTCGCCGACGGCCGGGAAGCCGTTGAACCGGTCCTGCTGGCCGAGTTGATCAAGACCAAGCGATTTGAAGTCATCCCGGTTGCGCCGCAATTTCTCCGATCGCGGATGGGGCGCGTGCATTGGTCCGCGGCCGAGACCCTGCCGGCGGAGTTTTTGCCCGCCCTCCGCGATACCTATGGATGCGACGCGGTGTTATTTGTCGAATTGACCGATTATCGCGCCTATGCGCCGGTGGCAATCGGCTGGCGGTTGAAGCTGGTGGACGCTCGGACGGGATTTGCCCTGTGGGCTGGCGATGAGCTTTTTGACTCGCGCAAGGCCGAGGTGCTTGCCGCGGCCCGCCGCTTCCAGGCGGCAGCGCCGGAAATCTCCGGTGAATCGAGCGTGGACTGGACCGTTTCTCACTCGCCGCGGCGGTTGGCGCAGTATTCGGCCGCCCAACTCTTTGACACCCTGCCGCTGCGTTAAGAATTTGCTAAAGTTTTCGGTAATTCATCCGATTCCTTTCCTGAGTGGCGAATAAAAGCACCGTTAGCCTGCCAGAAGCTAAGAGGCAGTATGGATATTAAGTTTAATCCGAGTCAGCCGACTGAATCGGCTGCCAAGAACTCCGTGACCCGGTCGCCCACTGCGGCCCGATCAGCGGAAACCGTCCCGTTCGAACAAGCGCAAGCTCTGGAACGTTCCGTCAAAGAACTTCCGCTCAGCCGGCCCGACCGGGTGGCCCATGCCCGCGCCTTGGTGGCGGATGTGCAGTATCCTCCAATGGAAACGATGGACCGTATCGCGAGTTTGCTGGCTTTGCATATGCAATGAGTTTTGAAGTTTCTCCCCGCCTGCCATGAACCTAGCCAACCCTTGGAAGTCGTATCGTCAAATCGCAACCCAGACCGCGCCCCCCGGCCAGCTCGTGCTGATGCTCTACGAGGGCGCCATTCGCTTTCTGAATCGTTCCCTCCCGGGGTTCGCGATTGACGATCCCGCCGAGGCAAACACGGTGGTTCACAACAACCTTCAGCGCGCGCAGGAGATCATCCGCGAGCTTAACCTGGCTCTGAACATGGAGCAGGGCGGCGAATGCGCCGTTACCCTTCGCCGGCTTTACGATTACTTCGAACGCCGGATCTGGGAAAGCGACCTCAACAAGCAACGTGATGGGGTGGATGAAGTCATCCGCCACATCACCGTCTTACGGGATGCCTGGGCCGTGATGCTCAACAACCCGCAGGGTGTGCCGTTGACGACCATTCCCGAGCCGGCAATGGCGCTTGCGGCGGTCAGCTAACCGTTCCGGCCCATGAGTGCCTACCGCGATCTTCAGTCTGATTATCAGGAATGGCGACAGTGGGCGGAAGCCGAAGGCGAGGCGATTCGCCGCGGCGACTGGATTCACGTCGTTCAATGCCAGGACGCCCTGCAACACTTGCAGCCTCGCATCCTGCAGCACACCACCGCCGCCCAGCAGGAATGTGCGAGCGAGCTTGTTTCGGCCGAACGCGAAGAGCAGGTGCGCGCCCTGGTCCTGCCCCTGATCGAACTCGAACATCGGAATTGCAACCTGCTGGCGGAACACATGCGCTCGGCTCAGCTGGTGCTTGGTGAGTTTGCGCTCGCCAGCCAGAACTTGCGCCGCCTCCAACGCAGCTACGCGCCCGCCCAACCAGCCGCGTGGACTTCTTTCTCGTAAACTTCCGGGCGGATTTGTCCCCGGCCGCGTTTGAAATCCCCTCAAGCCTTGTCCTGTTGCGCCGATTCAATATTGTCGCGTCAGCAGCCACGTGCGTTGCTGGCCGCGCCTGTCATTTCGGCAACAGGCGTTGGCGGAGAGGTCGCGCGATTGTGCATCGCCGGCTGAATTTTTTTGGTTTGCCTCTTGTCGGCTGAGAGTTCCAGTTCTATGAACCCCGTCGCACCATTCTCTCGACCGGTGCCTGACGACATCTGCCGTCCGGCCACACTCGCGGCGCGCATCTCCGCTGCCCACGCCCGGCCTGTCTGGCTGAGCGGAGGCGTTGCGGTGGTCGAGCCATCCGGAAAAATCCTCAGTGCCAACGACGCCCTCGCGGTCTGGCTGGGCGCGACGCCCGGCGAACTCATCGGCCAATCCTTGCCCGACGTGCTCGCCCAGCGCCATGCCGGTGGCGAAACGGCGCTGCGCGACTTTTTGCAGCGTGCCGTCTTCTTTGATCGCATCGAACTCGTTTCCGGCGAGCAACGCCTGAGCGTCGAATTGTGCTGTCACGGCGAGGCGCGCTTCGTGCGAATGGAATCCGTGCTGCCCCCGCTGGGCGAACTGGAAAATGCTTTCCCCGGCGAAAGTTGGGGCCGGCTTGCCACGCAAAAGATCTTTCATCGATTGCTCCGCGCCGAAGCGCAATTGCAGAATCTTTCCGAACGCTGGCCCGGAATCATTTTCAGTCAGCGCCCCGATTTCACCTTCTCCTTTGTCAGCCCGAAGATCGAGGAACTCACGGGCGTTCCCGTTTCCGAATGGCAGCGGCAAACGCGTGGCTTCTGGCAGGTAATCCACGAAGCCGACGCGGAGGCGTTGCAGCGACGGCTCGCTCAGCCAGACCACTCGGGCGACGGCGTCACCAGCACATTTCGCATCCGTCACGCCCAGACCGGACGCGTGCGGTATCTCTGGGAACATCGCCACTCGGTGCGCAGCAGTAACGGTTTGTTGCTTGGCTACGAAGGCATCTGGCTGGACATCACCCGCCAGACCTTGGCCGAACGCCGGTTGCTGACGATGTCTTGGAAGGAAAGCCTGGGTACGCTCACCATGGGACTGGCCCATGACTTCTGCAATGTCATGAGCGGCATCGTTTCCTTGAGCGACACATTCGAGGAGGAATTTGCCGGCAGCGAATCCGCCCGCACCAGCCTCACGCTCATTCGCAGCACCGCCGGGCAAGCGGTCGAACTCGCACGCCGCATCCGCCAGTTGCACCAAGGTGCGCCGGG
>CAYWCK010000241.1:0-8370 GCA_964456685.1 uncultured Bifidobacteriaceae bacterium
GCGCGGAATAGATCACACGGAGAAAGTCCACCGGGTTGGTGCCCTGCGCCTGGAAGAGGAAACGATTGCTGATGTAATTCGGCAGAATTTCTCCGTTCGAAAAGAACAACGCCGGGTTGTTCGTTTTCTCTCCCAGCAAGCCAGTGTCCTTGAAATTGGATCCACCAAATCCGTTCGTGACGCTGATCACCGCGAACGGGCCGATGGCCGTGTTGGTCCGGCCGTCTTGCGTCGTAATGGATCCGCGGGCGAGATAAATAATGCCGTTCTCGACATCCACGCCGAATCCTCGCTCTTGTCCGGCCGTCGCCGCCAAGTTGGTGCCCACGCCCGGCAGGTTGGCTTCATCCGTGACGTTGTAGCCTTCCAGAAACGTGTAGGGTGCCGCTTCGGCGGTCGATGCGACAAAACCAAGACTTGCAGTCAAACCTGTTAACGCCAGGGCCGTGATCGAGCGGCGCAAATTCGCGGTGATTCTCTCCATAATCAATGAAACAACTTTGATGACTTTGTTGTATGCCGTGATGGCTTGCTTGGGCAGGACGCTAACAGAGGATTTTTGTCGGGTCAAACGGCGGGGCATGATTCCGGGCTAGAAACGCCATTTTCCGTAATTCCCCCGGGCGGCCGACCCGGTGGCGCGCCCGGGAAAAGGGGAGCTGGAAGGCAAATTGGACCGCTCAATGCCAGCCAAGCAACTGTCCGCCGTGCCACGTGATAAATGCCAGCACCCAGGCCAGCACCCCCATGTAGAGCCATTGGAAGAACGGCCATTTCCACGAATTCGTCTCGCGCCGCACCACTGCCACGGTGCTCACACATTGCAGCGCGAACACGTAAAAAACCATCAGGGTCACGGCGCTCAACGGCGTGTAAACTTTCGCGCCGTCCGGATGCAATTGTTCTTGGAGGGTTTGTTCCAGGTTTTTCATGCCTTCGTCGTCTTCGTCACCGTCGCCGACGTTATAGACAGTGGACATGGTGCTGACAAAAACCTCACGGGCGGCAAATGAGGCCACGATGCCGATGCCGATTTTCCAATCAAAACCCAATGGTGCAATCACCGGTTCAATGGCGCGCCCCAGCATTCCGGCAAAACTGTGGCGCAACTTCTCCCCGGCTTGCTGCTTGTTGAGCGCTTCGATTTGTTCGCGCAACGCCGCTGCCTGATTCGTGGCGGCACCCGTGCCGGTGCTCAGGCTGAACGCACTGAACGAATTGGTTATCTCCGTCCGCCGCGTCTCAAATTGAGCGTCGAGTTTCGCGCTGCGCGGATACGTGGCGAGGAACCAAAGCACGATGTTGATGCCGAGGATCACCGTGCCGGCGCGCCGGAGGAAAACCTTCGAGCGATCCCACATGTGCCGCAACACCACCCGCAGCAACGGCCGTTTGTACGGCGGCAATTCCATGATCAGCATCGGCGTCTCGCCCTTTAACAGAGTCTTTTTGAACAGCCACGCCATCAGCAATGCCACGACAATTCCAAGCAGGTACATCCCCAACAGGGTGAGCCCGGCGAGTTTGAACAAACCAAAAACTCTCCGGTCCGGAATGCACGCGCCGATCAACAGCGTGTAAACCGGCAGCCGCGCCGAGCAACTCATCAGCGGCGCGACGAGAATGGTCACCAGCCGGTCCTTGGGACTTTCGATCGTGCGCGTGGCCATGATGCCGGGAATCGCGCAGGCAAATGAACTGAGCATCGGGATGAAACTCTTGCCGTGTAACCCCACCTTGCTCATCAAGCGATCCATCAGAAAGGCGGCCCGGGCCATGTAACCCGTGTCTTCCAGCAACCCGATGAAAAGAAACAGCAATAGAATTTGCGGCAGGAAAACCACCACCGCCCCGACGCCTTTGACGATGCCGTTGTTGAAAAGATCGGCGAGATCGCCCGGCGGAATCCAGCGGCTGACCTGGGTGCCCGCCCAATCCACGACGGCTTCCATCAATTGCATCGGCGTCGCGGCAAAGCTGAAGATGCTTTGAAACATCAACGCCATGATCGCGACGAAGATCAACGTGCCCCAGACCTTGTGCGTAACCACCCGGTCCAACTTGTCGCTGAGGGTTTCACCAGGGGGCGCGAGTTCCGTCGTGACTGACTGCTGGATTTCCGCCACGCGCGCGTATCGCCACTCGATCGGTGCGCCGCGCCAATCCACATTTGCAGCTTCCAGCCGTTTGCGGGCATTCGCCACAGCATCCTGGATTTTCTGCGGGTAATGCGTCGTGCTCGACGCCAGCGCCTTTTCGTTGCTGAGCAGGAGCAACGCTTCGGCCGTCGCCTGCAGCCGGCGCTCTTGATACGTCTCCGCCAGCAAGTCCGCGAGGCCAGTGGCCTCGATGCGAAACAACCCCGGTAACTGGCAGAACAGGCGCGGTTTGATTTCGGTCGGGCGGTTCAGCCACGCGATGATTTGGTTGCGCAACTCGGGAACGCCTTCGCCCGTGCTGGCGACGATGGGCAAGACCGGTACGCCCAGCAGTTCCGAGAGCTGCTTCGCGTCAATCGAGTGGCCGAGACCTTCCGCCACATCCACCATGTTCAACGCCAGCAGCGTGGGATGGCCCAGCTCAATGACCTGCGTGGCGTAGTAAAGATTTCGTTGCAGGTTGGAAGCGTCCACCACCACCACGATCAAATCCGGCGCGGGCAATTCCGGCAGGCGATGCAACAACACATCGCGTGAAACCTGCTCATCGAGCGAATTGGGGCTCAGGCTGTAAGTGCCCGGGAGATCCAGCACGCGGATGTCCATTTCCGCGGGCGCGTGCAGTAGTTTGCCTTCCTTGCGCTCAACGGTGACGCCTGCGTAATTACCCACCTTCGCGCGCAGTCCCGTGAGGGCATTGAACAAGGTGGTCTTCCCGCAATTGGGATTCCCGGTCAGCACGACGTACGCGCCCGTCCGATTGACGCGAGTCGGTTGACGCGAGTCAGCTCCCGGCGGGTTCGGTCGAGATGGTTGGGACTCGCTCAAGTTGTTCGTGTTCGGACTATGTTAATGAATTGGCGGCCGGCCGACTGCCCGGAATTGCGATTTGTTGTCGGTGGCTTGCAATGGCGGGTGTCGTTGCCGGAATCCGGTGAGGGCACAACTTTCACATCCGAACACTTACGCGGCACCGGTCACCAGGATTTGCTCCGCCTCGTGCTTGCGGAGCGTGAGATTATATCCGCGCACCTTGATTTCGACCGGGTCGCCCAGCGGCGCGAACCGCACCAATTCGACCTTCGTGCCGACGAGCAATCCCATCTCCATCAACCGCGGCCGGCTGGCGGGTGGCAGATTGATTTCCGCGACCGTGGCCGAATGGCCGACCGCGACCGAAGTCAATGGTTGCAGGGCAGGGGGCATCGCGGAGTCAACGACCGGAGGAAATGGGTTCCACCAGGATGGCCTCGGCGAGTTGCTCGCTCAGGGCCACGCGGGCATTGCAAACCTGGCAGATCACGCTGTTTTGCCGGCTGACCAGCTTGACCCGCTGCGTTTCGCCCAGGCCCAGCTCGCGCAACCGATCCTGCACCTCCGGGCTGGCCACCAATTCCCGCACGCACACCGTCGTACCATCCGCGACGTGATTCAACGGGCAGAGCGTGCCGCCCGAACAAGCTTCGGGGGCAGAGGCATCGGGGGGCGTTGTCTTAGGTTGCTGCACTGCCGTCAACGTAGAAAGCGCCGCCAGTTGATGCAAGGCGGATTTGGCCACATTTCCAAGCAGACCGATGCTGAGAGCGCTCTTAGTGAGCCGGCAACGCTGCACTTCGGTTATGACTTGACCGTAAGGCGACGGAACCTTTGCCGCGGTTCTCTGATTTAAGTCGTTCGAGAGCGCAGGTAGCGTCCAATTTTAAATCCACCGAAGAGTGTGCCGAAACCAATCATTGCCCAGTTTATTGGTTCAGGGACGGGGGCGAGAGCGACATCGACCGAGAAATTATCAAACTGAGCTGTCTGTCCCGCGGCAGTATTATACGACCAAATCGAACCTAAGTGTGTTAAGGTTGTGTTCACATATGTGCTGTCGGAGCCAGAGCCCAAAGAGGAAAGTGTCCCCGAAGTTGGGTCGGCAAAATTAGAAGTGCCATCATCGCGGCCATAAAGATTCCATATGTCTCCAGCAGGGTCATAAGTCACTCTCAGGCTTAAGTAGTTTGCGCCAACGTCTGATAGTGGAGCAGATGCCGAGATAATGTCAGTCAAAGTTCCAATGCCACCGGTAAATTTGGTCAAACGTATTGGATCTGTCGTGCCACCATTGCCTAAGATCACTGCGTAACCGCTGGCAGTAGTCAAGGTGCCTGAGCTCGCTCCTAAGATAAAGCCAACTCCATAACTTCCGGGTTGTATTCCGCCCGGGTCTGTTCGGATTTGTTGCATATTAAATGTCCAAGTCACCAATCCGGGGTTTAGGCTAAGCTGCGAATTATAACTTGGTCCAAAACCCGATGCCGCAGTTGTGACGTATACTATGCCGTTGCCATTTGCAGCCCCGGAACCGTCGTTGCTAAGAAGTAGTTTTGAGTTGTTAATCGAGGCAGCTCCATCTCCTGCGGTAACTGTGGTGCTATAAGAATAGGTGCCTCCTGCTATCGTCGCGCGATTGAAGTCGTCTGAGTACACTAAAGTTGCATCCGCCGTGAAGGTGCAAAAAAGCACTGCCATCAACGCAGAAAGATATTTGGTCTTATTGAGGAGCCAATAATACAGCCTTTGCGCTTCGCAAAAATAATTAAAAACCTTTCGAACGAAGTATGTAGATGCTGAGTTCATTTGGTTTGAAACTTCAGAGTTCTGTCAATTCTTCAGGACGGACGAATGCTTTGTGTGCACTACACAACGCCCACTGATGTCATAAACATTTAACATAATGAGGTTTTAACAGCACTCCATATCTGGCAGATTCGTTGCGTGCATTTTCGCGCGTGCTAATCGCTCTCAGGGTTTTTCCATCAAGCTTCGTTAAAATGCGAGCGAAAATTGTTCACAATCCGACTAAAACCAATTGTTAGCCGACGGTTGGAAATTCACGTTACTGTGATTCTACTTTTAGGCCGAGGGGGAAGATCGCTTGGTGTGCCCCGGGACTGTGGTGATCACATTCGCCTCGCCGGTTGGTGACTTGTGAAGTTTCCGCCAGCCAACGGCTGGAACTGGCGCATCAGCCTTCGCTGCAAAGCGTCGCGCAAGAAGACTTTCGCGGCCGGATGGTCCAGCCGCGATGAGGAATTTCGTTGTGCCCGGCGGGAACTTCTACTTGAGGGACGCTTGCGGCGGGCGCGCCGCGTGCGTCGGGATCGTGGCAACGAGATATTGCACCAAGGAGTTGATTTGATCCTCCGTCAACGGCCCGCCTTGGGATTGGGCGAACGCCGGCATGAGCGAGCCCGGTTTGCCTTGAGAAATCCAAGTCTTCCAATAGTCGGCGTTCGTGTCGTGATTGAGCTTCTTGAGATCGGCCACCATTTCGGCGCGGTGCTCGGCGTCATGGCAGATGCCGCAGGCCTTCTCATAAAGTTCCTTGCCCAGCTTGCCTTTGGTCGGTTCGACGTGGCAGCGGGCACAATCACCGCGGAACACCGCCTGCCGGTCCGCTTTGGCGAGTTCCTGATTCTTGTTGCGGTCCATCGGGGCCGCGGCCACTGGCTGGGGCGCGGGCACCGTGGCTTTAACCGTAAGCATCTTGTTGCCTTTGTCCGTGGTGACGGTGACCGTTTTGAAAACCACACCACTCTTGCCCGCCATGTTCATGGTGACGGGAATTTCACCGACCGCGCCCGGGGCGTTGGTCCAAGGAACGGGAGGCAACTTGGGCACCGTGCAGCCGCAGGAAGCGGCGGCGCTTCGGATAACGACTTCTTCCGCCGAGGTGTTGGTGAAATAGAAAGTGAAATGCGCTTCGAGTTCGCCCGGCTTCAAATTGTAATCCTTCGTTTCGGCATCCCAAGCGAGGAGGTTGGCCGGGAGCGCGACCGGTGCGGGCGGCGGGGCGACCGGTTTAACCGTGGACGGCGGCAAGTTGGCGGCCTTATCGACGGGCGGCAAAGGTGGTGTTGGCGCGGGCGGCGGCGGATTCCCGTTGACCCGGGACGGCAGCGTGCGCTGGGCCGGCTGGCCGGCGGTTTCGGCGTAGCCAAGCAGAGCAGTGGAGCAAAGCAAACTCAGGGCGAGGCAGCTCAATTTCATAGCGGCGGAAACCTAATGGCTGCCATTCGATTTGACGAGCCAGAAAATAAACCGGGCCGTGTGAGGCGGCAGGTCAGCGGGGCTTGGGCAGGCGCGAGGCGAGGGCGACGCGGGCGGCTTCAAACGCATCGATGGCCGCTGGATTGGTGGTGGCCTCCAGCAGGCGATCAACCAAAGCAAGGCGTGCCCCCAGTTCCTTCGGCGTGGTGCTTTCCGCCGGTGACTCCTCGCGGAAATTCTGATTCCCCACCGAAAGATGGTAGGTGCGCGCACCGGGAGCGACCGCGACGGCGTTCGTGGAAGCGGCAAAGAAATCCGGCAAGCGGAGTGACTCACCCGCCAATGCCCGCCCCACGGCCGGCCACGTGCCGACCTCGAGGGCATTACGTTTCACTTCGGCAACGAGGACGTCCGCCGCCGAAGTTGAATTCGCGGCGGCCTCGGCGAGCATGCGGCAGTAAACATCGCGGCCCAACGTTACGCGGCCATCTGCGTTTTGGACGATGCGGATCAAGGCTGCAATGCCCGCGCCGTCCGGCCATTGCGCGAGCGTGATGGCGGTGTAAGCAAACCAGGTGTTGGCGTAGCGCGTCACCTCCCCGACGTCATTTGTGCTGCCAAAGGTTTTCAGCATGGCGAACAAGGGCGCGACGTCCCGGCCATCCCATGAACCGGAGGCGGCTATGGCAAGGGTCTCGCGTGCGGCCGTGGCAAAGGCAGCGCGATGTTTGCCGGGCTCGACTTGTTGGAGGAAACCAGCAACGAGGACGAGTTCCTGCGGATCCGCCGTTGCCGCCAAAATCCGCCCAGCGAGCGCCACGGCGTCGGGGCCGCCGATGCGGGTGCTGGCGCTGATCAAGGCCAGACGCAACGAGGCGGCGCCCAGCAATTGCGCGTTGCCGTGTGGTTCGAAACCCACATCCACGTTCTTCAGCAGGAAAGCCTCGATTGCCGGTATTGCTGTCGGTCCGGCGGAGAGCAACTGCGCCAAACCTGATTTCCATTCCGCCAGCTGCGGCGCAGTCACCGGACCATTCGTGACGTTGATGGCGGCAAGTTGAGCTACGATTTGCGCTGGCGTCACAACCGCAGTTGCGACGTTGTTGGTCGCACTGGGCGACGGGGTGGGGGAATTCGCCGGACGATTGCAACCGGCGATTACGCTGAGCAACAGACTCCCACCCACCGCCAGAGCCAGCGGCTTAAACTTTCGTGCAAAATGAGTTCGCATCGCTTTGATGCCGATATGATTTCCGAGCCGGCGGAGCTGCGCCAACTATTTTCCGCGGCCGAACTCGACCACGGTGCCGGCGATGTGCCGCGTGCCGCCCTTTTGATTGAAGTAATAAACCACCAATGCGCGGTTTTTGGTGAGCAGGCTCGCCCACGGATAGCCCAGGTCACCGTTGCCGCCATCATCCCGGAGGACAAACTCCGGCGCCGTGGCGAAATCGGTGCATTCCGCATCCAGGATGCGGGCGCGGATGCCATAAGGCGCGTGGCGGTAGCCATAGACCAGCAACACCCGCTTGTCGGGCAAACGGAGCGCGTAGTGCGGGTGGCCTTGCCAGCCGGCGTCCTGCCAGGGATGAAAGCTTTTCCCGTGATCCGTCGAGCGCGCGATGACCGTGTGATCGTTAAAATCCGCCGTCCGCATGAAGGCGACGAGATCGCCTTTGGGCGTTTCGTACAGGGACGTTTCATTAAAGGTAATTTTGGGATCGGCGGCCACGAGCGCGGAATACTCCCAGTTCAAACCTTGGTCCGACGAAACGAGCAGGTGCGTTTCCGTGCGCCGGGGTTTCACGGCGGTGTTGGCGGCCGTGACCCAGTAAAGGCGGCCATCGCGACCCTCGCACATGGCGCCGCGGTTATAGGCATGGACGGGTTGCCCGAAAATGTCCGGCGTGTTGTCCGCGCCGACGTGTGGCGGCAGGATTGGCCCCTGCCAGGTGCGGCCGGCATCGCGCGACCGCAACAGCCATCCGCCCAGGAAAACGAAATCGCCGTGCCGCAGTGAATCATCCATCTGGCTCGCGTAGTCGTGGTTCAACAGCGCCCAGCCGTAACTGGAACAAACCAGCGTCCCATCGCGCAACTGGATCATGCAGGGATCCTGCGAGCCTCCGAAGGGGTGCGCGTAAATCAACTCCGGTTCCGGACTCCAGGTTTTGGC
>CAYWCK010000242.1:0-8361 GCA_964456685.1 uncultured Bifidobacteriaceae bacterium
GGCCGAGGCGCAGCGCTCTCCCTCACCCTTACCCTCTCCCGCTGGGAGAGGGGATCGCCATTGGGCAATGTCTGAAAATTTTGGCGGCCTCGAGCCGCTGGCAGCGATCCATTGATCAGGACGCAGCGCGCAGTTCTCCCTCTCCCGGCGGGAGAGGGCCGGGGTGAGGGGGAGACTTCCATACGCATTATGCGGCGACAGTTTTATTGAAACCGCTCTAGCTTCGCCAATTTGAACCCTTTCGAATGGGAGCTTCTTAAAGGATTTCGATATTCACCGAGCGTCCAAAAGCGACACACACACCATCCACTCCCATCATGGGAGTGGATGGCGACAGTTCGGTTGAAGAGTTGCCGGGCGGCTAGAGGCCAGAGCGCGACTGAAAGGTTTCTAGCCAGTTCGGCTGGGAACGCAGATCACTCCAACATCATCCGGTCACTTCTTGGCGAAGAAGTCCGTGGCGCCCTTCGCGGCCAGCCGTTGGATTTCTTCTGCGCTGAGCACCCGGCCCAAAACCAGGATGTCATCCATATTGCCGGTGAACTGTTCGTCGCTGCCCAACTCGGCGTCTTCGCCCACCAATAAGTCGCGGGCCAGTTGGACCGGCGCGCCGCCGGGCAGCCAGCTCTCGCCCACCGCGGCTCCGTCCAGATAGAAATTCACGTGGCCGTTATCATAGGTCACGCAGAGATGATGGTACTTGCCATCGGCGAAGCTCACGGGCTTTGACTGCACGGGAATACCCTTGCCGAACAAGCGCAGGCCGCTGAGTACCTTCCCGCTCGGATCGCAATCAAACACCAGTTCCGAAGTGCCCACCGGTTTGTTGCCATTGTACGAACTGAAGAGCCGCGCCGGTTTGTTGTCCTCACTCTTTGCCATCACCGCCAGCGTGAAACGCGTGCCGAGATTCGTCGTGCCGGTGATCTGAAGGGTATTGTTCGGTCGCCACTGGGAATGCACGGTGACGGATTGATTGCCAAACGCGGCATTCTTCTCTTCCCGATCAATCTTGCTGGTGCCGAGAAAGCGCAACTCGTGTCGGCCATCATCGGCCAGCTTGTTGCCGGCGCGTCGGCCACCGTCACCCTCGAAGGTAAACAGCGCCGCGACCGGCGCTCCGGACTGCTCGTCGATGATTTCCACCGCGTCGCCGGCCATGAACGAGTAGAGCGAAACGTTCTTCAAATGAAACCGCAACCGCAGCGGCCCTTGATCCGCCGGCAATTCCTCATGCTTCGACCAGCGCACCACCTGATCCACACCGTCACCACGCGGCTCGACAAAATCCTTCCGGCCGTAACCGGGAATCACCCGCCCTTTGCCATCGAGAACTTCAACTTGCAGCAACCCGCCGCCCGCCTCGCAGTTCAGGTGCAACTTGCCTTTGAGCCCCTTCAGCCGCTTGGTCGTGAACGTGCCTGGATTGTCGCCGCCATCGATCGAAGCAAAGCCGTCCTTGCGCAAGGTCGCCACACCAATCGCGGAATGGAACGGCAGATAATCGTGCAAGCCGTCGTAACCGGCATAGTACATCCGCAGTTCGTCTCCCACGACGAGCAACGAGCACGCCGTCACCATGCCGTGGTCGAACGCGCGCTCCGGACCGCACGGCAGCAGCGGCGGCCGGTCGCCTTCCTCGCGCAACCAGTGGATGCCGTCACGGCTCGTCATCAGTTCGACGAACATCGGACCGTGGAAATAGCCTTCATCGTCCTCCGCGCGGTACACCATCATGAACCCGAGGTACATGTTTTGATACACCATGATGGGGCAGTTGTAGAAATGCGTTCGTTGCACCGAGCCGGGCTTGGCCCAGCGATCGTCGAAATCGTCCGGCGCCATGATCAACTTTAACGGCGCCCAATTCTCGAAGGTCACATCCTCGCTGAAGCCCACCGCACGCCGCCGTTGGCCGGAAACCACCGCATTGATCTTGGCATAGCCGCGATATTTTTTCGTCAGCGGATCCCAGAAGACATGGCCGGTATCGCCGGCGCTGAAAATCGGGCTTTTGGAGAGTTCGGTCCAATTCAACCCATCGGGCGAGGCCTTGAACTTGTAATGCCCCGGTCCGATTGCTTTGTAACGGCGCGCGGGATCCGGATCATCGGGCGTATGCAGAATAGACGAGCCGCCACCGACGATGTTGTTTTCCTTTGAGCCGTTGACCTTCCAGGGAATCAAACCCAGTTTGGGCTTAACCCATTTGATCCCATCCTCGCTCGTCGCATACAACGCATGGCTGCCGTCCGGATCGGTGTCGCGGTGCGACCAGCAGTAATACCACATGCGGAAACCCTTGCCATCCTCGGTCGGCAAAATCGTGGTGCAGTTGATGACGTTGTGCTCCCACGGCTGGTCCACGACCATGATCGGATTGGCCGGATGCTTTTTGAAGGCGTGATACTTCCGCACCACCTTGTCCTTGGAAGAAATCACATGGTCATCGAGCAAGAGCTGCCAGGGACCAGACAAGTCTGCCAGGGATTTCTCCGCCTGGGCCAGCGCTGGCGCCAACAAGAGCGCCGGCAGCAGCCAGCCAATCCAGTTGCTCGCGTTTCGTTTGGTTTTCGGTTGTGTTTTCATTGGTGCTTTTTGAAAAACGTTTCTGCGCCCTGCACGGCCAGTTGTTTCATTTCTTCGGGGCCTAACGCCCGCCCCAGAACCAGGATGTCGTCGAGATTGCCCACGAACTGCTCGTCGCTCCCGAGTTCCGCATCCTCGCCCACGAGCAGATCGCGCGCGAGCCGGATCGGGGCCCCGCCCGGCAACCAATCGTCGCCCACCTGGCTGCCATCGAGATAGAACTGCACATGGCCGTCGTCCCAAGTCACGGCGAGGTGATGATACTTTCCATCCGCGAAGTTGACGGGCTTGGACGTCACCGGTATCCCGCGGAGATACAACCGCAATCCAGCGTGGGCGTTGCCGCCGGGATCGCAGTCGAAGATCAATTCCGCAGTGCCGGTGGGTTTGTTGCCACTGTACGCGCTGAACAGCCGCGCGAGCTTTCCGTTTTCACTTTTCGCCATGGCGGCGAGCGTAAATTGGTTACCAAGATTTTTTGTGCCGGTAATCTGGAGCGTGTTATTGGGCCGCCACGGGGAATGCACCGTGACCGAGCGTTTGCCGAACGCCGCTTTGCCGGCCTCATGATCCACCCGGCTCGTGCCGCGGAAACGCAATTCGTGCTGGCCACTGCCCGGAAGCTTGCTGGCGGCCAGCGGCTCCGCGTTGTTTTCAAACGTGAACAAAGCGGCCAGTCGTGGCCGGGCCGCCTCCTCGAGCACTTCAACCGCGTCGCCCGCCATAAAGGAATAAAGTGACACATTTTTCAAAACGAAGCGCAGCCGCAACGGCCCTTTGTCCGTGGGTAATTCCGCGTGTTCGCGCCACGTTACGATCTGATCCACGCCGTCGCCGCGCGGCTCGTTGCAATCGTTCTTGCCGTAGCCGGGAATCACGCGTCCGCCCGCATCGAGCACTTCCACCTGCAACAGTCCGCCGCCGGCTTCGCAATTGAGATGCAACTTCCCCTTCAGTCCTTGCAACCGTTTGGTCGTGAAGTTCCCCGGGTTGTCGCCGCCATCAAGCGAAGCAAAGCCATCTTTGCGCAGGGTCGCCACGCCGATGCCCGCGTGAAACGGCAGGTAATCGTGCAAGCCATCGTAGCCCGTGTAGTACAGCCGGAGTTCGTCGCCGACCGGCACCAGACAGGCCGAGCCGATCAAAATCATCCCGTGATCCCAAGACCGTTCCGGTCCGCATTCCAGAATTGGCGGACGTTGCCCTTCCTCCCGCAGCCAGTGAAAGCCATCACGACTCGTCACCAGTTCCGTGTAGATCGGCCCGTGAAAATACCCTTCGTCGTCTTCCGCGCGATAAATGGAAATGAAGCCGAGGTACATTGTTTGATAGGCAACGACCGGGCAGTTGTAAAAATGCGTGCGCTGCACCGAGCCGGGTTGAACCCAGCGATCGTCAAAGTCATCCGGCGCAAGCACCATGCGCAACACTGGCCAGTCATCGTAGCCAGTGCCTTCGCTGTAACCCACCGCGCGCCGACGCTGCCCTGTAACCATCGCGTTGACCTTGGCGTAACAGCGGAACTTGTTTTGGAACGGATCCCACATCACATGCCCGGTGTCCCCGGCCTTGAACGCTTCGCCCTTCGAGAGCCGCGTCCATCGGATGCCATCCGGCGACGCATTGAAGTAATACGGGCCGGGCACGCACTTGTAGCGGCGCGTTGGATCGGGATCATTTGGCGTGTGCATCACGGAGCCGGAGGCATCCACGAAATTGTTTGTCTTGGAGCCGTTGACCTTCCACGTCTTCAAACCGATCACCGGCTTCTCCCAGTGAATCCCGTCCCGGCTGGTGGCCAGCATTTCATGACCGCCGTCGGGATCATCCTTGTGCGTCCAGCAGTCATACCACATGCGAAAGCCGTCCCCCTTTTCTCCCGGCAGCACCGAGCCGAGAGTGACCACCTGGAATTCCCACGGCTGGTCTGGCTTCACGATCGGATTCGCCGCGTGCTTCTTGAAGGCGTGGTAAGTACGCGCGACGTTTTCCTTGGTCGCAATCAGGTAGTCGTCCGTGAACAACTGCCACGGCCCGGTCAGGTCACCGAGCGACTTTTCCGCAAACGCACGTTGGCCCACGACAACGGCCAGCAGCAGCGCGGCCCAATTCCTTGTCGTCCTGTGGATTGTCGGAAATGCCATGAGTTGCCAAGCGTGCTTACTCGCCCGCCGTTAATTGCGCCGCCGCCGCCCAGCCGTCGATTTCGCCGAATCGGCAGAACCACCAATGCTCGCCGCGGGCGAGAATTCCGTTCAACGGCTCTGGCAGCACGCGGCCCGTTGTTTTATCCGCTGCTGTCACGGGAATTTTTCCGGCCGCGCCCGGTCCGGGGGACAGCGCGTCGCCGCTTTTCAAGCGCACCCGCTGACCGCTCGCAAAAGCGGATGATTTTTCCGGCGGCAAAACTTCGGCCATGAAAAGCCCATTGGCCACGGCGCGCAAAACGCCGGCCTTCTCGTCTTTGCCTTTGCCAGAAGGCGTGTTCCGCACCTGACCGTCCACCCAGAGCGTCGAAGACCCGCCGCCATCCTGCAATGTGGCGTCCGTGGCTTTCAAAGTGTCGCGGCAAAACTCGCCGGCTTCCGTATAGGTCATGCCGGTGCTGCGCGTTGAGCGGCCATCAATGACCAGGAAGAAAACCGCGTGCTCGTTGAACGCTATGGCCGTGCGCGGATCCTTCACGACACCCCCGTACTTCTTGCCGGCACGCGCAAGCTGCGCCGCCTTGGCTTCCCAATCGCGCGGCACAACGCCGTTGACCAGCACGTATTTCGTGGCGCCGATGCCCGCATAAGCCTGCGCCCAATCGCCCGCCGCCAGACCGATTTCCGCTCGGCCGGTGTCCTGCAAGCCCAGGTGGATGGACAAGGATTCACCCACGCGGGCGTGTTGCCGCAATTCCTTCGCTGCTTTGCCCTGGGCCGACAGCACGACGTGATTGAACAGCAGCGGGGCACTGCCCTGGCCATCGCGAATTTTTAAGATCTCCCCGCGCACACCCGATTTCGCCGCGCTGAAACCGACCGGCGACGCCACCCGCACGCACACTTCCACGCCGTCGTCCGTAGTGCCGGTGTTCTCCGCGAACTGCGGCGTGAACAGCACGAGCGAATCCGGTTTGCGCGGTTCGTTGAGTTGTTGAATTTTCAGCACCGCGCCACTGGCAAAGGTGACGCGCTGCCGCGTCGCGTTGTTGTTCACATTGCCGCCCAGAAAGCAGCGTCGATCCGCGGTCCACACAAAGCCGCTCAGGCCGCCCATCTCCGTGAATCGCCGGGCATACCAGCCGGAAAGAAACTGGCCGCTCAGGGTCACGCCGCTTTGCATGTCGTAATAATCCCCGTTGATCGCAGCCCGGATCGCATACCGATGGCCGTCCGCCGTGATCGTCCCATCGTAGCGAGCCACCATCTCGGGCACGGTTTCCTTGCCCCCTTTGACCTCGCCGCGAGCTTTCATGGAATCAATCGTCCAGGATTTTGCGGCGCGATCCGCACGCGTGACGAAGACGCGCACGGGACCTGGCTGGACAAATTCACGAAAGGAAATGCCCGGCGCGATGTCCTGCCACTCCGCGGCGGACGCCGCCAGGGCGAACAGCCCGGCGAGCCACCAAGCAGAAAATCCGCGGGCAGAACCGCGCCGCCACCGGCTTCTCCTGCAGTGAATGATTGAACAGTCCATCCGTGCGCTTTCGCGCGCGCCGCAAAATGAGCGAAGGGCGCTGACGGCTCAACCAGTGCATGTTTGGCTAGGAGCTAGACAGGTCTCCGTCGCGCCGGGAAAACACCGCAAAATTCGCGGCCCGCCCATAATAACAATTGACGGTCGCTGGGAAAAACAGGTTTGGTGGGGCATGCAATCCAACGCCTCCGCGCCGACGGCTGCCGCCGCCAACGCCCGCCGCACGCAATGGCTGGTCCTGACCGCGGCTTTCCTCGGTTGGATGTTCGATGGTTTGGAAATGGGAATCTTCCCGCTCGTCGCCCGGCCCGCGTTGCAGGAAATGCAGGCCGCCGCCGGCGTGCTGGACGAACAATTCGTGCAGATGTGGATGGGCAAGATCACCGCGCTGTTCCTGCTCGGCGCCGCGGCGGGCGGCCTCGTCTTCGGCTGGCTCGGTGACAAGGTGGGCCGCGTCCGCGCCATGACGCTCAGCATCCTCTGCTACTCGCTTTTCACGGGACTCGCTTACTTTGCGCAACACCCATGGCATCTCGGCGCGTTTCGATTTATCGCCGCGCTCGGCATGGGCGGCGAATGGGCGCTCGGCGTGGCGCTCGTCATGGAATGTTGGCCGGCGGATAAACGTCCGCTCATGGCCGGCGTCATTGGTGCGGCGGCGAACGTCGGCTATTCCGTCATCGCCGTGATCGGAATCTTTTTCTCCATCACGCGCGAATCTTGGCGCTGGGTCATGCTCGTCGGCGCGGCGCCGGCGCTGCTCACATTGCTCATCAGCCTGTTTGTTCCCGAATCCGAACGCTGGAAGGAAGCCATGAAGAAAGGTCCATCCCGCCCGCTCCGGGAAATTTTCAGCGCCGGGTTGTTGCGGAACACGCTGCTCGCCATCTGCTTTTCCTCCGTGGCGCTCATCGTGACGTGGGGCATCGTGCAATGGATTCCGCTGTGGGCCGATCAAATGACCCACGGCCAGCAACCGAAGGTCAAAGCCTACATCCAGCTCGCTTCTTCCATCGGCGCGGTGGTTGGTTGCTTGATTGCTCCCATCCTCGGCGGCAAGTTCGGTCGCCGCCCCGTCTATTTTGGGCTGTGCCTGAGTTCGCTGCTTGTGTGCAGCTTTCTCTTTCGCGCGTTTGCAAGTTACAACGGCGCGTTCCTCTTCACGGTCGGCCTCGTGGGCATGTGCACTGCGTCGTTTTACGGCTGGCTGCCGCAGTATCTGCCGGAACTTTTCCCGACACGCGTGCGCACGACCGGTCAAGGGCTCGCCTACAACTTCGGCCGCATCCTCGCGGCGGTGGGCGCGTGGCAGATGGGCTCGCTCATGGCATTCTTCGACAAGAGCTATGCGAAAGCCGGCGCGACGATCGTGCTCGTTTACCTCGTCGGCATGGCGCTGATCTGGCTCGCGCCGGAAACCAAGGACAAGCCGCTGCCGGAATAAGAGACCGTTCCCCACGAGCCATTTCCCTCTCCCCGTCCGACGGGGAGAGGGCCAGGGTGAAGGGCTAATCAAACCATCAACGCGCGCTTCGCCGAGAGCGCGAATTCCTTGCGGATCGCCGCATTCGTCTCTTCCTTATGCGTCCATTCCGCATCCGCCGCGAGCTGGATCGCCAGCCGCCGGTCCGTGATGGACTTGACCATCTCCTTCAACTCCGCCCGCGCCGACATCGCGGCCGTTTCCGCGTCCGCCTGCGTGGCCTGCGCGTCCAGCCAGGCCTGGCGTTGCGTGACCAGTGACTTCACCTTGGCCGCCGTGAAGCCGGGCAACTTATCCTCGCCTGCCTTGTTGAGGATCGTCTGCGAGGTCTGCGCCAGGTTCGACTTCGTGCCATTGAGCTTCTGGCCCACCAGATAATCGCCCATCGCAATCCGGTTGGACCGCGCGTACTTCTGCTTGGCCGCGATCTGCACCTCACGCAGACCCGCTTCCAGCTTCTTCGCCTCGCGTTTGGCTGTGGCGGTGGCGTTGCGATGTGCTGTGGTGTGCGCCACCGCTTCCGCCGCTTTATCCCGACCCTTGACTACGTCCGCCAGCAACGCGTCCGTGAACTCCGCTTCAATGTCGCGCTCCTCCAATAC